>NZ_BAABIA010000010.1 GCF_039542385.1 Prosthecobacter algae
TCACGCCCAAAGCCTGGGCAGCCGAACAAAGATCTCTACACCAAGCGCAGGCAAAGAACTGCGTGGCCTCACTGTAGCAGACAAACACTGTCAACCTCCAAGGGACGGGTCCTCGTTTGACGGATACAAACTTCTGGCAGAAGCCTTCGTGGCAGAGTTCGACTCCCCCCTCATCTTTAGCAATCAGAGCCGGGGTTCCGCGCCCTACCATTGGGGCAGTTCCCGGGGAAATGTCACCGACGCGGAACGAGGCTACACCTGGGAGTACTTCGTGTGCTGCATGGATCAAAAACGCATCGGATTTGTGTTCTCCCTCAACAACGAATGAATATCGTTCTCCCATCTACTCATCACCGGCAAACGCCTTTTGAATAGCATCCAACTTCACAGCATCGGGCTCGCAGTCTCCAGCGATGATCCGAAAGCGTGAAATCCAGCGTTGGCCGGACTCTATTTGAAAGGGTTCCTCCACCATTGGGATGAAGCAGAAATATGTCATTGCGTCATGCAGCCGAACGTGTTGAGCATACCGGAAGTTGCTGGGATTCGCGATCAGGGTGATAAGACAGGCTCAAAAATCGGCTGGTTACCGTTGACGTGGGCAAGCTCGACTCGGAAACCAACCACCTCCTCCTTCATCACCTCCAGCACTTTTTCGTGGCATATCTTGGCCGCGCCAAACTCCAGAAGTTCAACGTCTCCACTTCAAACGTGGCCTTCTTCCGGCTGTATGCCACCGTTTTTAGTTTTAACCTTAAAGGCCCAGAATATGTGCGCGAAAGAATTGTGATCGCGTTACACGAGCAGCCCTACCATGCGTCGCTTGATACATGTATGAGTAATATTGGCTAAAAGCGGAGTGTGAATTATTCTTGTTGGCCAGAATGTTTGCCTCTAGATCAAGCAGTTTGCTTCGGAAGTCTTCGAGCTCTGGAAGCTGATCTAAATAAAGAGTGGTTTCCACAACTAGAGTGAAAAAATTGGACTTTCTGAACCAAATAGAGTCAAGGGGTAATGAAAGCGAGGTGATCGTCTCAAATACTTTCTTTATCTTTGTCACAACACTATCACACGAAGGATAAACTTCGTTATACTTCGCAACCATGGGCTCCACTTCACGATCTTGAGCAAAATAGCCTCCATTTTCGATCGTCGCCATCACAAGGAGTATAAAGTGCAGATCGGCCATTCTAGTGAACTCCGATTCACGAAACACACCAAACTTTTCAAGGTCTGTGGTCTCAAGAATAGTTTTTGCAGCGGTGATAAAACTGCCGTCATAGACGGCGTTGTGGATTTCAACATTCTCGAGCTTAAATTTGGTCAGATTAATCCGCCGAAAAATCTCTCGGACGGTTTCATCGCTAACCCGACCTATATCTCGCATCACTACTTGGTAAGAAAGAAATTCTTGTTTTTGTTCAACGCTCAAATCTTTATATGGCGAGATCGACGTGTAGGGGCGATCAGGAAGCTCTGGGTTTCCGTCAATGTATCGTTTAATTGTTGTTAGACGCTGCTGTCCATCAATGACATGGCGCGTGGTAGTGAGTTCTTGAACATTAACTTCCCCCTCGCAAACATATATTTCCGGAAATGGATAACCTCGCAAAATAGTGTCAATAAACTCTTCTTGATGGGCGAGAGTCCAAACAAACCGTCTTTGAAAATCTGGACGTAATATCAGCCGGTTGGCCGCAACACTTTGATAAATGTCTGCGATTGTCGGGTTAGTGACGGACGGCTTAATTTGGGAGCTCATGGCTTTAGTTCGGACAATGTTAGGGTTTCGCGGACTGATTGAATTCCACTGATCGTATAAAGTTCAAGATGACGATAAGATCTGAAAACCCCTCCATTTACTTTATAGTTCCCGACCTCTGATCTTTCGTAAGATATAGATTTAAAAAATTCAAACCACCCGTTTTTTGCCAAGCTTACTTGAAATGAAGTCGGAAGCTTATCAGGTCGAATCCATCCCAGAACTGAATACTCGAGAAATTGATGATACATCTGTTGTTCATGCTCAGTGATACTACGACGAGCTCTGCGTAGCTGCATTTGATAAGATCTCGCAATCTCGATGAATTCCTCGAACAACTTCTCAGATACCAATGCCACATCAATATCTGAATCGAGACTGAACATCGTATTCTTGTGAGGGCTAAAACCAAGCTGGCCTGAACCAGTGATTAGAACCTCATGAAAGGAGATGCCAAAATTCTGGGCGATCCGGCTTCGAAAATCAAAAAAGTCGTTCTCCCTGCCTTCGAACACATGGGGAGTTCCGTGCAAGACGGTTTTTCGACAAAAGTTTGCGATCTCAACGGGTGAATTTATAGCCGCCAGCGTCGTTTTGAACTGTTCGAGTGTGATACGCATGTGTTGGAGCGAATGGTTCAATCATCGGTCTTCACTCGCAGAGCTAATTACTAATTGTGATCTTCGGTTCGTTTTACTGATGATACTCCTGCAGCGCGCGGACTTCGACATCGGCGGCTTGGAGGGACTTGATGGCGCGCATGGCGGCATCGGCGCCACGGAGGGTGGTCATGATGGGGATGCGGTTCTGCATGGCGGCGGTGCGGATCTTGATCTCGTCCTCGCGGGGGTTTTTGCCCGAGGGGGTGTTGATCACGAGGGCCATGTCCTTGTTCTTCATGAGATCAATGACGTTCGGGCGCTGGCCGCTGGCGAGCTTCGGCAGGATGTTGACATCGGTACCGGCGTCTTTGATGACCTGGCCAGTGCCGGCGGTGGCGTAGAGGGTGAAGCCGAGATCGGCGTAACCTTTGGCGATGCGGGCGACGTTGGCGCGGTCGGTTTCCTTGACGCTGATGAAGACGTTGCCTTTAGTCGGCAGGGTGCCGCCGGCGGCCATCTGGCTTTTGGCAAAGGCGAGGCCCATGTCCATGTCGATGCCCATGACTTCGCCGGTGGATTTCATCTCAGGCCCAAGAGCGATGTCCACGCCCTGGAACTTGCTGAAGGGGAAGACGGCTTCTTTGACGCTGAAGTGCTTCGGATGAACTTCTTCGGTGAAGCCCAGTTCCTTGAGGGTCTTGCCAGCCATGATTTTGGCGGCGAGCTTTGGCAGCGGGACGCCGATGGCCTTGCTGACGAAGGGGGCGGTGCGGGAGGCACGTGGGTTGACCTCGATGACGTAGAGGTCGTCGCCTTTGACGGCGAGCTGCATGTTCATCAGGCCGCGCACGCCGAGGGCTTTGGCCAGCTTTTTAGCGGCATCGCGGATGCGGTCCTGCATTTCGGCACTGAGGCTGAAGGGAGGGATGACGCAGGCGCTGTCGCCGGAGTGGATGCCGGCCTCTTCGATGTGCTCCATGATGGCACCGATGACGGTGGTCTCACCATCGCTGATGCAGTCCACGTCCACCTCGGTGGCGTCTTCCAGGAAGCGGTCCACCAGCACGGGGCGGTCGGGCGTGGCCTCGACGGCGTTCTTCATGTAGTGGGTCAGTTCGGCATCGCTATAGACGATCTGCATAGCGCGGCCACCGAGCACGAAGCTGGGGCGCACGAGGCTGGGGTAACCGATGCGGGCGGTGATGGCCAACGCCTCTTCCAGGGAGGTGGCGGTGCCGCTAGCGGCCTGGTGCAGGCCGAGTTCATCGAGGAGGGCGGCGAAGAGCTTGCGGTCTTCGGCGAGCTCGATGTTTTTCGGGCTGGTGCCGATGATGCGGACGCCGTTTTCTTCCAGGCCTTTGGCGAGGTTCAGCGGGGTCTGGCCGCCGAACTGGACGATGACGCCGAGCACCTGGTCGTTGCGGTTTTCGCGCTCGTAGATGTTCAGCACGTCTTCCAGGGTCAGAGGCTCAAAGTAGAGCTTGTCGCTGGTGTCGTAGTCGGTGGAAACGGTCTCCGGATTGGAGTTGACCATGATGGTCTCATAACCCAGCTCGCGCAGCGCAAAGGAGGCATGGACGCAGCAGTAGTCGAACTCAATGCCCTGGCCGATGCGGTTCGGCCCACCACCCAGGATCATGACCTTCTTGCGGTCATTGTCGCGGACTTCGTCCTCGGTGCCGTAGGTGGAGTAATAATAAGGCGTCTGCGCTTCGAACTCCGCCGCGCAGGTGTCCACGAGACGGTAGGTGGGGATGATGCCCAAATTCTTCCTCGCGGAGCGAACCTGATTGGCGTCTGCAGGCGAAAACATCTTGCCTATTTGGACATCGGAGAAACCAAGTTTTTTGGCTCTCTTTAGTGCAATACGAAGTGGCTCAATGAGAGAGTCGCCTTCCCCAATGGACTCTTCATCTTTGCGATTGGCTACTTCCCACATGAGGTCACAAGGGGTCATCAAACCACCATCGCTACGTTTCTTGAACAAATCTTCACCGAGTGTCTTCTGCTCCTTCACAATCTCCTCAATCTGCCGCAGGAACCAGCGGTCAATCTTGGTCAGTTCGAAGACCTTCTCGACATCCCAGCCAATGGCAAAGGCCTGGCCGAGGAAGAAGATGCGCTCGGCATTCGGCACCGTGAGTTTGGTGGTGAGGGTCTCTTCGTCCACCACGACATCGGCACCATCGCCGATCAAACCGAAGCGTTTGATTTCCAGGCTGCGCAGGGCCTTCTGAAGGGACTCCTTGAAGGTGCGGCCGATGGCCATGGCTTCGCCCACGGACTTCATCTGCGTGGTGAGGGTGGTATCGGCGCCGGGGAATTTTTCGAAGGTGAAACGCGGGATCTTGGTGACGACGTAGTCAATGGTCGGCTCGAAGGAGGCGGGGGTCTCGCGGGTGATGTCGTTCTTCAGCTCATCGAGAGTGTAACCGACGGCGAGTTTGGCGGCGATCTTGGCGATGGGGTAACCGGTGGCCTTGGAGGCGAGCGCGGAGGAGCGCGATACACGCGGGTTCATCTCGATGACGATCATTCGGCCCGTGTCCGGATGGATGGCGAACTGGATGTTGGATCCACCTGTCTCCACGCCGATCTCGCGGATGCAGGCGAAGGAGGCATCGCGCATGATCTGGTACTCACGGTCCGTCAGGGTCTGGATGGGGGCGACGGTGATGGAGTCGCCCGTGTGGACGCCCATGGGGTCCAGGTTTTCGATGGAGCAGATGATGACGCAGTTGTCTGCCTTGTCCCGCATCACTTCCATTTCGAACTCTTTCCAGCCGAGCAGGGACTCTTCGATGAGCACTTCGCTGACGGGGGAGAGGTCCAGGCCGCGCCCGGTGATGTATTCGAATTCTTCCTTGTTATACGCGATGCCACCGCCAGTGCCGCCCAGGGTGTAGGCGGGGCGGATGATGAGGGGCAGGGTGCCGATCTCTTCAGCGATTTTGCGGGCTTCCTCAATGGTGTGGGCGACGCCGGACTGCGGCAGGTCCAGCCCGATGGCGAGCATGGCGTTCTTGAACTTGAGGCGGTCTTCGCCTTTTTCGATGGCGTCCGGCTTAGCGCCGATCATGCGCACGCCGTGTTTTTCCAGCACACCGGAGTGGTGCAGGGACATGGCGGTGTTCAGCGCGGTCTGGCCGCCCAGAGTCGGGAGAAGGACATCGGGCTTTTCCTTGATGATGATCTTCTCGACGATCTCCGGGGTGATCGGCTCGATGTAGGTCCGGAAGGCGAATTCCGGATCGGTCATGATGGTGGCCGGGTTGGAATTGATCAAAACGACCTCGTAGCCTTCCTCGCGCAGCGCTTTGCAGGCCTGGACGCCTGAATAGTCGAACTCACAGCCCTGGCCGATGACGATGGGGCCGGAACCGATGACGAGGATGCGTTTGATGGAGGGATCTTTGGGCATGGAGGCGGAGGGCGGAGAGAGAAGAGAAAGCTTAGGTTGGGGCTTTCAAGGCTGCCACAGGGGGAGGCGGCGGTTCCGGGAACCGCTCATCTTTGCGGCGGCAGCCGGGAAAGCGCGGCATCTTGCACAGAGCCAGCGCGCTGTAAAGGGCGGAGGCGGAAGATGTGGCGTTCGAGCAGCATTAAATGACGAAGGTGGGCGGTGCGGTGTGCGAGAAAGGAGGGGCAGGGATGGGGGATGGGGAGAGATGCGAATTTTTCCCCATTTGGGGATTTTTGAGGTTAATGCACTGAAAATCAGGGTTTTAGGATGGGGATGATTTTCCCCATGAGATCCCCATTGCCTCCCCATGGGGAAGGAATGGGGAGATTTAAGACGCCGAGGCCAGGATCGGCGGGCCTGGAACGGGGCCATGGTCCTCGATGGAGAGGGAGAACGCGGTACCGGAAACGCGGGCGTGCCAGGCCGTGAGCGAACGGAGACGCCAGGGAGGACCGGGGTGAGAGGCACAGCGACAATATCCGGGAAGTGGGAGGGGGGCGCAAGCGACGGGAAGGCGACTTTGGGGATTTTTGAGGGGGGTGGGCAAAAGGGGACGGGAGTGTCTCGCCCTTACAGGGCTCGCTGAGAGAGGGGCGCACGTGGGTGGTCTTCCCAGGGCGTTGCCCTGGGCTTTGTTGTCTCGCCCCGCTGGGGCTGGGGGGAGGCGACTCCATCGGTTGAAGTCAGCGAAGGTTCATCCAGGTGCATTGGTGTTTGTTCCGCTGGGGCTGGGGGGAAGTTTTTGGGTGTCTGGCAGGTTGCCGGAGACACGGAAATGTGGCATGAGTGATGCCTGGAAGCCATGAGTGCGCTACTGAACCTCCCCACGATCAAGGACCAGACGGCCTTCAATCTGGACCGCTGGGATCAACTGGCCCGTGATGAAGAGGTGCGCAAGCTGCCTGGGCGAGTGGAGACGGACCGCTTTGGAAGGACGATCATGTATAACTATGCGGAATACTCACACGGGAGCCGCCAGGGCGATGTCTGGGGCCATCTGAGGCATTTATTACCTGACGGTCATCCTTCCGTTGAATGTCCCATTTCCACCACGGACGGGATTAAGGTGGCGGACGTGGCGTGGGTTTCAAAAAAGCGGCTGCTGAAGATTGGAGGTCGCACGGCTTTGTCGGGGGCACCGGAGATCTGTGTGGAGGTGATTTCGCCCGGCAATACGCGGGGAGAAATCGAGGAGAAACGCCGTCTTTATTTCGAGGCGGGGGCGAAGGAGGTGTGGATCTGCGACAAGAGGGGGAAGATGATCTTTTTCCTCAAGGAGGCCCCAGCGGTGGCGGCGAAGACATCCAAATTGTGTCCGGAGATGCCGAAGACGGTGGCGTGAGGGAAGGGAGGCGGGGAGTGCCTCGCCCTTACAGGGCTGGTTGGGAGCCCGGCGCACGTGGGTGGTTTTCCCAGGGCGTTGCCCTGGGCTTTGTTGTCATGCCCCGCTTGGGGCTGGGAGAGAGTTCGTTGGCAGGCGGGCGGGGAACACCTTGAGAAACCATGACATTGTGCGGACGTTGTCTTTTCTACTGCGCCTCCTCACCTGGGCCTGATGCCATCCTGACCAAGCAACGCGCCGAATACGAGGCGGGGTTTTACCGAGCTAAAGCTCTGGGGTACTTTGGCTCTGTCCATTTTCCCGCTGGGCCATTCTAACGATCTGTTTTCTGAGGGTCTCGGACTTTCTGCGGCGGTGGGTGGGGGACGTGGAGTGTGTCGCCCTTTCAGGGCTCGTTGGGAGGGGCAGGAATTATGGTCTTACCCAGGGCGTTGCCCTGGGCTGTGTTGTCACGCCCCGCTGGGGCTGAGGGAGTTTCTCAGCGGCAAGGCCTGCACAGTTTATCCATGGGCTATGTTGTTTCGCCCCGCTGGGGCTGGGGGAGTTTCTCAGCGGCTAGGGCTGCGCCAGTGTGCTGAAACACGGGGCTACTTCGGCGGGCCCAGCTTTCTGAACACACTGCGGAGTTGCTCCACGGTGCCGATGGCGAGGGTGACTTCGTATTCGAAGATGAGGCCGGGCTTGAGGGCGAAGGTCTGGAGGGGGGCGAGGTAGGAGCAGTCGCCGGCATTGCCGTTGCGCACGCGGTAGGTGGTGGCCTCCTTGACATGGGGCAAATGCAGGCCGAGGCCGGAATCCTTGGCATTGACCCAGGCGATCCAGGGTTCGGGGCCGAGGGTGATGATTTCATTGGGGAAGCCAGGCTGCTGGCGCTGGAGGCTGGCGTCTTTTCCCACGAAGACGAGGGTATCGAGGGCGGGTTTCACAAAGAGGGCGGGGAGTTCCTGGTGATAGGGCCGGTGGGTCTTTTCCCCGGTGTAGGCCATTTTAAATCTGAGACGGGCGAGGCCGCCTTCCAGCCGCAGCCATTGTTCCAGAGTCACTTCGGGGAGGAGCTTGCCGGTGGCCCAGTGGCGGGGGGTGGTTTTGGCGTAGAGCTCGTCCTTGGTCTCGCGGCTTTCGAGGAGCTGGGCAGGTTCGTTGCGCCAACTGCCGCCCTGGACGGGATTGTAGCGCCAGGGTTTGCCGTTCCAGTCGCTGCCGTCGGGGTCGCCATAGTAGGACTGCTGGACGTAGCGGCCCACGTCGTAGGCATTGAGCAGATTGTCAGACGAGTGCGAGTGGGAAAACCAGCCGATGCAGGCCCCGGCGGAGAGGTTGATGCCCAGGCGTACCTGGCCATTGTCCAGATAGACCCATTTTTCCTGCGCGGGGGCGAGGGTGGCCAAAAGGCAGAGAGCGAGGAGGAGGCGCATGAGGAAAGGAGACGTGGGTCAAGCTAGGCGCAAGGACGGAGCGGGGACGTCTCAATCGTATGAGCATCGGTGACCCTCGCTCCTTGAGTGCGCGGCAGGGCCGTGTTATCGCTGGGGGTGCCTCCAACCTTAGCCACGATCATTTACCCCCTCATTGCCGCCCTTGTTTATGCCTTCGGGGCCTTGGTGCTAAAGCGATCCAGCGAGCTGGGGGTGGGGCTGTGGCGGACGACGTTTGTGGCGAATTTCATCGTGGCAGGCCTGTTTTCCCTGCTGTGGCTGCTGGGCGGGCCGCCGATCGAGAAGGAGCTGCTGTGGCAGCCGGGGGTGATCGCGATGTGCCTGTTTGTGGGGCAGATTTCGCAGTTCATCGCCCTGGAGAAGGGGGATGTATCGGTGGCGGTGCCGGTCTTTGGCCTGAAGGTGATTCTGGTGGCCTTTTTGACGCCGTTCATCATCGGTGAGGCGGTGGGTCTGAAGCTGTGGGGCGCAGCGCTGCTGAGTGTGATCGGCATTTCGTTTCTGAACAAGAAGGACCAGGGCAAACGGCCCCGTGGGCTGGGCATTACGCTGATTGCGGGTGGCGTGGGGGCGATCAGTTTTGCGGTGTTTGACGTGCTGGTGCAGAAGTGGGGCCCGCACTGGGGTGTGGGGCGGCTTTTGCCCTGCATTTTCTGGATCAATGCGCTGCTTTCCTGCGGGCTGGTCTTCCGCTTTTCCGCGCCGCTGAGCGCCATCCCGAAGCAGGCCTGGGGCTGGCTGACGGGCGGCTCCCTGCTGCTGGGCACGCAGAGCATCATCTTCGTGAGCACCCTGGCGGTGTATGGCAAGGCGACCTCCGCAAACATCATGTATGCCTCACGCGGGCTGCTGAGCGTGGCGCTGGTGTGGATGATCGGGCACTGGTTTGCCAATACGGAGCGGAATCTCGGCGCAGGCATTCTGCGCTGGCGGCTGGCAGGGGCGCTGATGATGATGAGCGCGATCGTGCTGGTGGTGGTGTGACCGAGGGGCCGGTGTGGCGATATCGTTTGTTAGGCGAAGGGATGAGGATGGATGTTTGACCTTTTTGTTAGCCTGAAATCCGGATCTCTTTTAGCCAGATCAATGAGCCTTTACCGGGAGACTTGAGGGTGGGCGGAGGTTCAGGGGCCGGGACTTGGCAAGTCCCGCTCCTTGGGGGGGTGAAGGGGAAGCTCGGGGCTTCAGACCCTGCGGCCAGACCATCCCGCGTGCGGGACGCAGGCAGCTACAAGACGTGGAGCGGCTTCAGTTCCACTTCACGAGTTCGACGCGGCGATTTTTGCTGCGGCCGTCTTCGCTGGCATTGGGAGCGGCGGGGCTGGCAAAGCTGCAGCCGAAGGGGAAGAGGCGCTGGGAGGAGATGCCGTAGCGACTGGTGAGGGCCTCCACCACGGCGGCGGCGCGGCGGTTGGAGAGGTCGCGGTTGAATTCGAACTCGCCGACATTGTCGGTATGGCCGACGATGAGGAGCTTGATAGAGCCGTCTTGGGTCATGAGCTTTTGAACCTCGGCCAGGGTGGTGTCGGACTCGGGCTTGAGGGTGGCCTTGTTGGTATCAAAGTAGATGCCGTAAAGGGCGACACGACCCGTGGTGGTGATCTGTTTTTCCATCTCGTCGGCCTTGACCATGACCATACGGTTTTGCAGCGCCTTGGTCTCGATGACGTCCACACGGGCGACGACGGTTCCGGCGAGGATGCCTTTTTCAGGGTCCTTCCAGGAGTCGGTGACGGCCGCGGCAAAGATGGTGACATAGACATCTCCAGCGCCGCCTTCGCCGGTCTTTTTCAGGGCGGTGTAACGGAAGTCATCGGCCCCGGGCAGGGTGTATTCCTGAAGGCCGTAGTCCTTTTCCGTCTGGTAAACGGCGGCGGCAAAACGGCCGTATCCATTGTCCAGGGTATTGGCTTCTTCCTGGGGTTTGCCATTGCTGGTGCCTTCGAAGAGGACTTCGAAGCCTTTTTCTTTCAGATCGGCCTGGTAGGAGCGCAGGCACTCGAGGGTGCTGGCATCGGCAGGCTCGCGGTAAAACAAAGTCGTGCGGGCACCTTCGGCCTCGATCTTTTTCCACTCTTTGGTCTTTTGCTCGCCGTAGTCAAAGATCACGGGCCCGAGGGCGACCTGGTGGGAATCGAACTTTTTGGTGGCGTAGTGGAGGATGATGGAACCCTCGATGCGCTTGAGCAGGGGGTGATCCTTCGCGCCCTCTTTGTCACGGGTGAATTCTGGGCTGATCTGGGCCTGGGCCAGACCCGAGACAAGGCCGCAAGCGACCACCAACGCCAACGAAAGAGAGGTCTTCATGTGAGAGGGCAATAAAGCGGTGGCGAGGGGGATGTCGAGATGAGTAAGTTTTTATAGTTCCAGGGCTGACTGAAACCTCCGGCTGGGAAAAGTGAAGCCGGGCTACGGGAAGCGGGCGCTTGAAAAGCCCGCCTGAACTTGGGGTGCCTATCAGCGGTTTCTTTATGTCGCCCCTATTTTTTCGCCCGGCGCTGGATTGCGCTGTGCAGGTGTGTATGATTCCCGTTCCCCCAACCCCCCCTCGCATTGTCCCCCCAACATTGCCCGGCAGCGTGCGCACCCCTGCGCCGATGTTTGGCGTGTGCCATCCCCCCTCTTGGCAGCATGCAACCGTCTCCATCCCCCACGTCCTTCTTTTTTCGCCCTCAGCTTCGTGCCCAGAAGCAGCCCCTCATTCTGAGGTGGCTGTCCTGTTTTCTGGCGGCCAGTCTGGGAGCAGCGACTTTGCAGTATGACAGCGATGGCACGGGCCCCATCACCGATGGCAATGCCAGCGGGTGGAATACGACGGCGACCAACAAGCCCTGGTACGACAGCGCCAGCATGACCTATCTGGCGTGGCCGAACACGAATGCGGACATCGCGGTCTTTGGCGGCGGCACTTCTGGAACGGCGGGCTCGGTGGCGGTGGGAAGTGTGATCGCCAACGGCATCATTTTTAACGCGCCCTTTGCCGGCAGCTACACGCTGAGCGGGGGAACCATCACGCTGGATGGAACAACGCCGACGATCACAGCGAATGTGAATGCGAGCATCACCTCTGCCCTGGCAGGCACGGTGGGCCTAACCAAAAATGGGACGGGCGTTTTGACTCTTTCAGGTGGGGCCGCGAATAACTATGGCGGCGGTACCTCTGTGCTGGCAGGGAACCTGACGATGGCGAAAACCGCCGGCATCAATGCCGTGGGCGGGGATGTGATCATCAATGGAGGAACGCTCATCTGGGGCGGAGCCAACCAGGTGCCGGATACGGTAAGCGTGACGCTGATCAGCGGTGGATTGCAAATCACCGGCAACACGGAAACGATCGCCAACCTCACGATCCAGGGCGGCAACAGCAATGCGAACACTTCCTCCAACGGCGGCCTTTTCACCATCACCAACACGCTGGCTATCAATGGCGCGGGCAGCCTGGGTTTAAACAGTGCTGGGCAATGGACCGTGAACAAGGCGGACTTTACCGGAGCAATAAGCGGAGTCTTCGGCATGACGGGGAATAGCAACACCCGCATCACCCAACTGAACATCGGCAGCGGTGGACTCATCCTCTCCGGGCAGAATCTAGCGATCAATAAAGGATCCACGGCTGCCGCGCTGGGAAGTGAGATCGTTTTTAATGGCGGCGTCACGGCCAGTGGCACCAACAACTTTAATACGGGCGGCACCTTTGGAGCATCCCGCGTGAGCCTGCCCATCATCAGCACCTGGGACATCACCGCAGGCACTACGAATATCAATGTGGCCACCATTGGCGTGGGGGGGCTCATTAAAACAGGTGTGGGAAACCTCGCCCTGACTGGCGCTGAAGCCAATACGCACACAGGGATGACGACGGTCTCAGGCGGCAGCCTGCTGTTAGGTAAAACCGCCGGAGTGAACGCTATCGCAGGCGACATCACCGTGGCCACAGGGGGCATCCTGGACTGGAATACGGCGAACCAGTTGGCCGATACCACTCACATTTTCCTCACCGGGGGCTCGCTGAAATTCGACAACCTGACGGAGACCTTTGCCAATCTGACCCAGACGGCGGGTACGGTGAACATCGGTGGCAATACGAACTCCGGCATCGTCAATATCACCGGCCTGCTGAGAGTCTCTGGAGGCAGCACCCTCAACCTCAACAGCGGTGCTGTGTGGACGGTGGGGGCGGCGGATTTCACGGGCTTCTCGGGCACGGTGGTTTCGCTCAACGGCAACAGCACGACGGGCCTGAACCAATTCATCATTGGCAGTGGCGGGCTGATCTTAACGGGGCAATCCATTAACCTGGCCAAAGGCACTGCGGTCGGGGCCTTTGGCAGTGAGCTGGCCATCCAAGGCAATGTCACGGCCAGTGGTACCAATTCCATCAATGCTGGAGCCAACACCGTCGGCGTCTCGCAGGTGAACCTGGGCGCGGCGGACCGCACCTGGAACATCACGAGTGGCACGACCTCCAGTAACTCCAGCGTGGTGAGCAGTGGCGGTGGTATCGTCAAAACGGGCAATGGCATCCTGGCCCTGAATGCGGCGAATACTTACACCGGCAATACGACCATCAATGGCGGTACAGTGCGCCTCGGAGCCTCCGGCAGCGTGGACAACTCGCCCGTGATCACGGTGGCGGCGGGGGCGACGTTTGATGGGGTGGCGGTGACGGGCGGTTACTCTGTCAAAAGCGGCCAGTTGCTTCAGGGCGGTGGCAGCGTGGCGGGAGCGTCCACGATCGCCAGCGGGGCGACGCTGGCCCCTGGGACCGTGAGCGGTGACTTCCTGCAGCGGCTCAGCTTTTCCAGCTCGCTGATCCTGGCGAGTGGCTCGCAAACACGGCTGCAGCTTTCCAGCAACAGCAGCGACTATGACCAGGTTTTTGTCACGGGTACTTTCACCCAGCAGACAGGCGGCCAGATCATCGTGGAGCCAGGCGACTTCGTGCCGGTGCTGGGGCAGAGCTTCAATCTTTTCGACTGGGGCACTCTGGGCTCCCTTTCGACCAATCTGGGCAGCAACTACCGCGATGGCAGCGATGACGACGCGACGGACCTGAACCTGCCCGACATTTCTGGCAGCGGGTACTTCTGGGACATCAGCCAGTTTGCGAGCAGCGGCATCATCATTGTGGCGATTCCCGAGCCTTCACGACTGCTGCTGCTGGGGTTTGCAGGGCTGGCCCTGCTGGGCCGTCGCCGTCGTTAACCGAGACTGTTTCAAAGGTTTCTCTGGGCTGTATCAACCATAACCAACAGTCAACAAACGCGACCGCCTGCCCGTGTCGAGAAGACCGGACAGGCGGGTTTTTTGTAAAGCATCACTGCCCGTCAAACATGCGGCCGATACCGCCGAGGACGGAGCCTTCACCGGTGGCCTTGCCGCCTGCGGAAGGGGCATTGGCGAGGATGCGGTCCGCCAGACGGGAGAAGGGCAGGCTTTGCAGCCAGACGGTGCCGTGACCCGTGAGGGTGGTGAGGAAGAGACCTTCGCCACCGAAGAACATGCTCTTCAAATTGCCCGCGCGCTCGATGTCATAGCTGATACCCTGAGTGAATGCGACGAGGCAGCCGGTATCCACACGCAGGGTTTCCCCGCGCATTTCTTTTTTGATGATGGTGCCGCCTGCATGGATGAAGGCCATGCCATCGCCTTTGAGACGCTGGAGGATGAATCCCTCCCCGCCGAAGAGACCCGCGCCGAAGCGTTTTTGGAAAGCGATGCCGACGGAGGTGCCATAGGCGGCGCAGAGAAAGGCATCCTTTTCACAGAGGATCTCGCCACCGTAGTCGGTGAGTTTCAGCGGGATGATTTTGCCCGGATAAGGGGCGGCAAAAGCCACGCGCTTTTTCCCGGCGTGAGCGCGGTTGGTGAAGTGGGTCATGAAGATGGACTCCCCGGTGAGCATGCGTTTGCCCACGGTTTTAAGGATGCCCATGAGACCACCGCTGGTGGCGGCAGAACCATCCCCCATCTTGGTTTCGAAGACGATGCCGTCCTCCATGTAGTTCATGCCGCCAGCTTCGGCGATGACGGTTTCGCCGGGGTCCAGTTCGACCTCGACGATCTGCATCTCATTGCCGTGGATCTCATAGTCCACATCATGGGCACGCATGCCACTGCTGCCCGAGATGGGCGGTGGACCTGGGATAGGAGGGGGGCCACCGACGGCACCGCGAAACAGGGCAGGGAGGGCCTGCTCTGCCCGGCTCCACTGGGCCTGGCCTTCGGTCCAGACGAGGGTCTCGGGACGGACGGCCCCGGAGGCGGCGAGGGATTGCAACTGTTCTTCAGTGACCTGATGGCGCTGACCTTCTGAATCGACGTAAAACCAAGGGTTCATAGGGGAATGGAACGGGATGGGCAGTATGAGCCCACGGCAGCCGAAGTGATGGGAACCCGGATGCCGTGGAGGTCTGGAAAATGAATCGCCGTTGCGAGGCGGCGATTACTCTTTGGCGGCTTTTTTGTCAGCCGTGCCGGTCTTTTTCTTGGTGACGACCTTGTGTTCGGCTGCGTTCTTTTTTTCCACCGGGAAGCCTGCCTTGGCATGGGCGACGATTTCCGCGAGAGTGGCATCGCCGATTCCATCCACTTTCACGAGGTCCACCGGATCTGCGATGGGGCGTGCTTTGACGATGCTTTTGGCGCGGGCTTCACCGATGCCGGGCAGGGATTGCAGGGCTTTGTCATCCCCCTTGTTCAGCAGGTCCAGCAGCTTGGTCTTCTGGAGGGGAGTCAGCGTTTTCGCCACGGCCTGAGCTTTGGCGGAGGGGGCGTCAACTTTGGCTTCTGCCTTCGCAGCAACCTTCTTTTTGGCAGGGGCCTCAGCCGCCTTAACAGAGAATGACATTCCAAGAAGCAACAGCACAGCGAACAAGTATTTCATAAGCGGATGGAGAATTTAACCGACTTCACGCTAGGTGATCGGCCTTGGATTGACCAGTGAAAATTGGGTGCTACACGAAAGCGGCACCTGGATGTCTTTTGACAGGAACCGATGTGATGAGAGACTGCCACCTGTCCGTGTAGGGCCGCATCAAACTTCTGGCGATTTCCAAAGGTTCCATATCTTCACTTGCACGGCATCAACATCTCTCAATCCTCCGCCCCCCATGTCCATTGTCACCCTCGGCCTCATTCAAGGCACCACGTTCGCCAGCCAGGCCGAAAGCCTGGCCCGCCACGAGGCCCTGATCCGTGACGCCGCGGGCAAGGGAGCGCAGATCATCTGCCTGCAGGAACTGTTCAATATCCCGTACTTCTGCACCCGGCAGGACACGGCCCTGTTTGACCTGGCGGAGCCGATGCCCGGGCCGACGACGGATCGCCTGGCGGTGCTGGCCAAGGAGCTGGGCGTGGTGATCATCGTGCCGCTGTTTGAGAAACGCGGTCCCGGCCTGTATCACAACACGGTGGCCGTGCTGGATGCCGATGGCTCTTTCCTGGGCAAGTACCGGAAGATGCACATCCCGCAGGATCCGGGCTTTGAAGAGAAGTTTTATTTCACCCCGGGTGACCTCGGCTACAAAGTCTGGGACACGAAGTTTGGCCGCATCGGCGTGCTGATCTGCTGGGACCAGTGGTACCCTGAGGCGGCGCGCCTGACGGCGCTGGCCGGTGCGCAGATTCTTTTTTACCCCACCGCGATCGGCTGGCTGAGCAGTGAGAAGGCCGAACTGGGCAGTGCCCAGCATTGCGCCTGGGAAACTGTGCAGCGCGGACATGCGGTGGCCAATGGCTGCTATGTCGCAGCGGTGAACCGCACTGGATTCCAGGATGACACGGAATTCTGGGGCCAAAGCTTTGTGGCGAATCCTTATGGCGAGATCGTCGCCAAGGGGTCCGTCGAACATGAAGAAGTGGTGATTGTGACGTGCAATCTCCAGGCGGTGGAGGATTTCCGGCGGATATGGCCGTTTTTCCGTGATCGCCGCATTGACACTTACGCCCCTCTGACCAAACGCTACCTTGATGAGTAAAGGATACCCGCAGAACTACCACCTTCCCGCCGAATTCGAAACGCAGGAAGCCATCTGGCTATCATGGCCCTCCAACAAGGAGAGTTGTCCCAAGACCTATCTCAAACTTCAGGATAAGTTTGGAGAGATCGCCGCCAACCTGACCCGCTACCAGCGTGTGCGCATCAATGCGCCTGAGATGATGCACATGAGCATCCGCCTCAGCATCGCTGATAACGAAGGCGCGCTGAACATGGTGGACCTCTACGATCACAACACCAACGATGTCTGGTGCCGTGATCATGGACCGATCTTCATCAAGCACAATGAAACCGGCGAGGTGGCCATCACCGACTGGAATTTCAATGCCTGGGGCGGCAAGTTCCCTTACGAGCTGGACAACACCATCCCTGAAAAGGCGGCTGAGGTGCTGAAGATGCAGCGCTTCACCTCTGACTTCACCCTGGAAGGCGGCGCCATCGAAACCAATGGCAAAGGCCTGCTCCTGACCACCGAAGCTGTGCTGCTGAATCCGAACCGCAATGGCGGCAAGGCGCGCACGAAGGCGGAGATGGAGAAGGAGCTGAAGGGCATGCTGGGCGTGAAGGACATCGTCTGGTTCAAAGCTGGCATCGAAGGTGACGATACCGACGGTCATGTGGATGATATCGTGCGATTCGTCCGTGAAGACGCGGTGATCTGCATGGTGGAAACCAAGGAGAACGACCCGAACTTCAAGGTGCTGAAGCAGATCCGCGAGCAACTGGATGACGTGCGCACCGCCGATGGCAGCAAGCTGGAGATCATCGAGATCGAAATGCCGAACGCCATTGAGGCCAAGGACTGGCGCCTGAGTCGCCTGCCGGCCAGCTACGCGAACTTCATGCTGCTGAACAACGCCGTCATGGTCCCCATCTTCGGTCAGAAGAAAAAGGACGCCATCGCGGAAGACAAGATCGCCGAGTGTTTCCCAGGTCGCGAGATCATCTCCGTGACTGCCAAAGATCTGGTGATGGAAGGCGGTGCTCTGCACTGCATCGCCATGCATCAGCCGAAGTAAAACGCATCAACAAACGGGTTCCTTTTGGAAAGCCAGCCTGGTTTCAGGCTGGCTTTTTTGCGCCGCCGCCACGGCTGCCAATTGGCGGGCTACAAAGGCAGATTTGGAAGCCCGGTTGAAAGGAATCGTCATCATCGCGAACCAAGGCCCTACGATGCGTGCCAAAGGCCCTTGAAGGATAAGGTGCCGCAGCAGGGCATCTCTCACCCAGGAAAGCGCGTGACCACGCCAGGTGCCAAGCCCCATGCCCATGGCAGCCCGTTTGGCCGCTGTGTTGGAGGCCTGACGGCGGCAGCGATCATACTCCGCCAACCAAGTGGCGGCTGGCTGGTCATGCCGAAGAATGGCATGCAACATCAGCGCGGCAAACTCCGCATCGGCAAAGCCTGTGTTCATGCCCTGACCGCCGATGGGGCTCATGACGTGGGCAGCATCTCCACAAAGGATGAAACGGCCATCGTAGAGCTGCTCGCAGTCCAGCCGCCAGGGCGAGAAGCTGCTTTGATTCAACTGATCTTCCGGCGCAATGACCTGACCGGAACGCAAGCGCACGATTTCGCTGATGAAACCCGCCGGGGGGGCTGCCTCAGGCTGGCGGGTCTGCACGATCCAGCGCCGCAGGCCGCCCGGCAGGGGGAAACTTTCCACCGCACCCTGAGCGGTGAAATAGAGGTGCGCCTCCTCACCCAGGGAGGTGCGATCGACAAAATCTCCCATGATAAAATGATGCCCATAGTCATGCCGCGTGGTGCGCAGGCGCAGGAGATCACGCACGCGGCTGCGGTGCCCATCACAACCCACCGCATAGGCTGCGCGCAAGGTCGTGAGGCCGCCCGCTTCCTCCTTCACGGTCACAGAGACTTCGTGGTCCGTTTGATCCAGCCCCACCACCTCAACCCCACGCTGGAGGGTGACCGATGGATAGGTGGCCAGTTTCTCCGCCAAAAGAGCCATGCTGATCTGCTGCGGCAAAGACAGCACGAAAGGGTAAGGACCGGGGATCTCCCGGAACGAAGCGATGCCTGTGGGACCACTCTGGCCATGGACATGGCAGTCGCGGATGGGCAGCCCATGCTGAATGAAGGCCTGATCCAGCCCCAGCTCTGCCAGGATGGCGAGCGTGGGCGGGGTGATGCCGATGGCCTGTGAATGCGTGGGCAGGGCGGTGCGGCGCTCCAGCACCCGCACCCGCACACCACGCGCCCCCAGCAGGCAGCCCAAGGCCATGCCGATGGGCCCACCGCCGATGAGGATGACCTCGGCATCGTAAGCCTGTGAAGGGGGCTGAGAGGGAGAACTCATGCGGTGACGCTGGCGGCCAGGGAACCAATACGGCACCCGGGCCTGATAGCGAGCATACGCCTGCCCATAAAAACGCAGGTAACGTTTCTCCTTCCAAAGGGGTGCCCCGACGCAGTACCCGGTCCAGGCCAGAGCAATGATGAGGTGGTCTGGCGTCCACACAGGTGCCGTCCACAGGATGAGGGTGAAGGCGGAATAAATGGGCTGGCGGCTGTAGCGAAACAGGCCTGTGCGGGTGAAGGGCCGATACACGGGTGCCTGCCCGCGCCAGACGGAGCGCCAGCCGATGCTGCCGATCTGCACGTCCAGCCCTGCATCGCTCATGGACTTGGCCAGCAACACCCAGGATAGACCATAAAGGACACTCAAAGTCCCTTTGAGCCAGCCTTCGGGCGCAGCCCAGAGCACTTCCGAAGAAGACCAGAACAGGAAAGTCACCAGCAACTGCAAGGAGGCCAACCCTGCAAAGATGGTGGTGGAAAGCTCCCGCCCCAGGCCCAGTGGGGCTAGGCGTGCCATCCAGCGGCGACCTTTATCCGATAACAGCAGAGAGTGCCCTAGACCAAACTGGAGCACCAAGAGCACATCATCCAGCGCAGCCGCCCAGCCATGCAGATGCAGCAGGCTGAAATGCAGCCCCTGATACAGGCTGACGAACATGACCCCGACAGAGGCCAGGAACAATGAATGACTGATGAGCCCATAAAGCAGCGCCACCCGGCGCTGCGCTGGGGTGTAAGAGACAGGTGCTGTGGCCATGGGAGCTAGGCTTGCATGCTTTCCGCCGTCGGCCGGCTGACGGCGGCCCGGCAGCCAATGCGCTCCAGCAGAGCCGTCTCCACCGTGAGCCCTGGCCCAAAAGCCATCGCACACAAAGTAGCATGATCGGTTTCCGCTGAGTCGAGCATCTCCTTCAGCACAAACAGGATGGTGGCGCTGCTCATGTTTCCATAGTCCCGCAGGATGGTGCGTGAGGCCTCCAGGGCATCGGGCCGCAGGGCCAGGCTTTCCTGCACTTTGTCAAGGATGGAGCGCCCGCCCGGATGCACGGCCCATTCGTCCATGGAATCCACCTTGCAGCCCTGGCGGCCCAGGATGCCATTGAGCAACTGGCGGATGTTTCCCCCAATGATGTCGGGCACGTAGCTGGAGAGGACGATGTTAAATCCCTCGTTGCCGATTTCCCAGGCCATCTCGGACTCACTGGAGGGAACGAGGGCCGACTCAAAACCCCGAAGCAGATAAGCAGGCTTTTTATCTATCGGTAGCCGTGCGCTAACGACCGCTGCTGCCGCACCATCCGCGAACAAAGAGTTCGCCAAAATGCTGTCGTGATGATCATTGATCTGCATGTGCAGGGTGCAGAGTTCCAGGCAGATGACGAGCACCACGGCCTGTGGATCTGCCTCGCAAAACTGCGCGGCCATGCGCATGGCAGGGAAGGCCGCGTAGCAGCCCATGAAACCCAGGGTATAGCGCTGCACGTTTTCACGCAGGCCTAGTTCCCGGATGACGTGGTAGTCCGGCCCCGGATTCGCAAAGCCCGTGCAGGAGGTGTAGATGATGTGGGTGACGTCCTGCTTCTCAAACCCGGGTGTATCCGCCAAGGCCCGGCGGGCCACATCCACGGAGAGTTCCCGCGCACAGTGCGTGTAAACACGGTTACGCTCCGCCGTGCCTGGCGGAATGAGGCGCCCTTCCGCATCACTGCGATACAGGCTGGCCTCCGCTCCCATAACGAAATCTCCCGTCACGCTGTGACGTGTCTCAATGCCGCTGCGGTTGTAGATGGCGTGGATGAGACGCTTGGTTTTCGGATCTACGGCCCAGTCCTTGAGGCGGTCGCGAGTGTAGGCCTGGCTGTAGGTGTAAGCCGGATTGCCGGTGGCGATGTGATGAATGTAAGCAGGCATGGAAATCAGGGCTGGGTGAGGGTGACGCTGGCATGTACCTTCACGGCATCGCCCACGCGGATGAATAGCAGAACCGACGGCACCTCGATGCCGCTGGCCTTGAGAGATACGTCGAAGTCCAGGTCAAAGGTGGCTTTCTTGCCCACAAGCTTCCATTGGCTGATGCGACCCTGGACGCTCTGCTCTTTGCCCAGAAGCTTCAGCTTCATCGGTAAAGTCGCCGGTGTCTTACCATCCTGAGAGACTTCACTCACAGCGGCATCAATCTCGGCTATGATCCACGGATGCTCCGTGACCTTCATGGCCTTGCGCATGTTTTCATCGCGCTTCGGCTCGGCTGTGTCCATGGCCTTCGCCGCGACGGTGACCTTGGCCGAAATCTGCGTGGGAGCACCTGCAGCATCTGAAGCCACGAGGGTGGTAAAAGGCTGGGCAGCCACTTGACCTGCCCAGTCATGAAGAGTGGAAGTACCGGAAAAGGTGATGGCGGCAGAGCCTGACCAATTTGCACGGCTTTGCGCGAATGCTGGATACGCCAGACAAAAAGTGAAGAACAAACAACAATGTAAAAGCATGACAGAAGGAATGAATAAAAAGATGGCTATATGAGATGTGAATAGAACATGGTTAGGGTGCTTCCCAGCACAGCCCGTGCCTTATCTCAAATCGATACAAAGCCACCGATGCAGACGCGCTCCTCGAATCCGCTCGTCACCTTTACCTGGCCAGACTTGCAAAGCCTGCCCAAGACACATGCCCTGTCTGAATGATGGCACGTCAAAAGCGCTGAAGTCCACAGCCATTCCCTCAGTCCCTATCTCTTGCTCCTGGCTGAGTGTGTCTAAAACCTCCGTCACAAGTTCTGGCAAGGTCGCCTGCTTCCCCTGGTCTGCCAGAGCAGACGCCTCCGCGACCAAGGCAAAGAGCGCGAGGAAGAGCCAGAACCATTTTCGAGAGAGAGCCATGTCATGAAAGCAGGCCCACATGAACGGTGTAGCACCCGCTTTCTTTGTGACAGTGAGTGGCTGCGAATGCTCAATCCCAACTGAGGATATTTGATTCGTTATCATTTGTTAGGATTGAGTCTCGACTAGCCTTTGCGAGAAGCCCCTTAAGGCACTTCTTGCAGCAGACTGAATGCTCCAGAGAGAATCGGGGTGGTGGTCGCTTTTTGATTAGCCTGGGGGATCTGAGGCAGCAGGAAGTAACCCACCGCTTTCACAGAACCATCCGCCAGACGCACCACCTGTCCCACGAACGGAACTTTTGCCCGCGTAAGGAGTGGGCTGGTCTCGACCAAGGTGAAGCTGCCACTGACCTTGCCTGTGCCCGGGGTGATCGTGAGCGCCACCTTGCCCGGATTTTCGGTGATGATCGGCAGCACGACTTTGTTCGCCGCCGTGAAGGTGAACTGAAGCCTCGGATCCGTCGCGGAGAAGGCCAAGCCACCCCCGGTTAAATCCAAAGTCACATTTCCCACCGCAGGCAGGCCCAAAATGGCTTTGGTCTTGCTGGTTACAGCCAAGTAGGCACCTGCTGCCGTGAGTGGCACATCCCCAAAAGAGGCAGGATAAGTGCGAGACACCGTGGTCGGTTTAAACCAACTCAAGGCACCGCGGATGACATTGTCCTCAGAGCCCGCATCCTGGAGGTCCAGCAGCAGTTCGCCCTGGAGGCTACCTAACTTTTTATAAAGCGGTGTGTAAACTCCGAACTGCCCCTGCGAGCTGAGAAAGCTACTACCCATGATGGTCTCTCCATCTGCTGTTTTCCCCAGCAGTATCAGAGTGCCTGCGGGGGTGACACTGAAGGTGGCAAACCCTGTGCCATGAGGGATGGTGGGTGAGCTCCGATCCGTCGCTTCCTGAAGGTCCAAGGCCAGACTGTAATAGCCCACAAAAGGG
The DNA here is from genome assembly GCF_039542385.1 of Prosthecobacter algae. Taxonomy (NCBI): domain Bacteria; kingdom Pseudomonadati; phylum Verrucomicrobiota; class Verrucomicrobiia; order Verrucomicrobiales; family Verrucomicrobiaceae; genus Prosthecobacter; species Prosthecobacter algae. The sequence goes on from NZ_BAABIA010000010.1 coordinate 22,743, forward strand.
GTCGCGGGCTGGTCTCTCACATGCCAGGCATTGCGCCAGCCATTCACCATCGCAGCGCCGAGCTGGCCAGTCACTTCACCTGTGCCAGCTTGGAGATTCAGGGTGAGTGTCTGCCCACCTAGAACCACCGAGACATGGGGCGCGGAGGCATTCAAGAAACCCTTCGCTGAGTAGGCCATTCCTGCTGCCGCAGCACCACTGGTGGGGAGCGCCCCGGTGAGCTTTAGCGTGTAAGCTCCAAGTGAGGTGGTGGTGAGGGAGAAGGTGCCTCCAAGACCTTTGTTGGTCGCCGCTTCACGCTTGATCAAACCCGTGAAGTTCCCGACCTGATGCGTGTCCAAAGCATTCACCACCCAGGGTGCCACCACCACCGCACTCACCCCACCCGCATTGCTAGCACGCACTTGCACATCATAGCGCCCCGGCACGGTGGCACGGCCTTTGATGACTCCCGTGCTAGCCACAAAGGTGAGACCTTTGGGCAGCCCTGTGATGGCAAAAGTTTTGGGGTAGTTTGAAGCTGTCACGGTCTGATTGACCAAGGCACCCAGGGTGGTGGGAGAAAACACCACCGGATCCACGATCGGTGCCAGATAAGTGGCAGAAACGGGCAGCGTCAGCGCTTTCACAAGAACGACCGGACTGCCATCCGTCAAACGCACCGTGAAGGTGGCGCTGCCTGACGCCGTGGGTGTACCAGAGAGCACGCCTGCTGAGCTGAGCGTGATGCCTGCAGGCGGTGCGCCCGAGGCGATCTCCCAGGTGTAGGGTCCGGTGCCGCCGGTATGCAGCAAGCTGTGAGAAAAAGCCACCCCTTTAACTGCCGTGGGCAATGAAGCCGTGCGAATGACGAGATCCGTCAAGGTCAGTGTGAACACTTTGGTAGCGACACGGGCCGCCGCGTCTTCTACCTCCACGGTAAAGCTGCTGCTGCTGGAAGATTGCGGCGTGCCAGATAGCAGCCCCTGTTCACTCAAGGTCAGGCCTGCGGGCAAGACGCCTTCACTGACGCGCCAGGTGTAGGGGCCTGTGCCACCGATGACGCTCATAGAGGTGCTGTAGAGACTGCCCACGAAACCTGTGGCCAAAGGTGAAGCCGTCAAAATCGTGGGCTCCGCCGGAGCCGTAACGGATACCGTGGCTGTGCTGGAATCCACTCCAGCAGGCAAGGCGGTGTTACTGATCCTGACCCAGTAGCTGGTGGTGGCAAGCAAGCTCGGCGTGGTGAAGGAGGCGGCATTGGTGCCGACGGGTGTGGTGATGACTCCGCTCACTCCTTGATACCACTGATAAGTCAGGGGGCCATCCCCGGAGGCTACGACGGAAAGGGTCGTGCTTTGCCCGCTGTTGATCTGTGTTGAAACGGGTTGCTCCACGATGGCCGCTGGCTGCAGCACGGTGACAGTGGCGGTGTTTGACTGGACTCCCGCGGGGTTCGCCGCATTGCTCACTCTGACCCAGTAACTCTTCGTCGCGGTGAGATTCGGGGTGGTGAAACTCGCCGCATTCGTGCCTACCGGCTGGGTGGTGACTCCACTGGCCCCTTCATACCATTGATAGGTGAGCGGCGCCCCACCGGTTGCCGTAACGGTCAGGGTGGCAGTGCTGCCGCTGCTGATGGAAGTCGAGGCCGGGTGCGTGCCAATGGCAGCGCCTGCACCGGCCGAGACTTGCAGGGTAAAGCTGGCCTGCGCAGATCGCCCGCTGAAGTTGGAGTTTTCCCACCCTCGAATGGTGATCACGTGGTTGCCTGTCTGCGTCGTGGTCCCGGTCAGCGTGGTCGTTTTACTTCGTGAATTGGCCAATGTCAGACCATTCGGCAGTGTACCGCTGGAAACGGACCACGACTGAGGAGTATGCCCGCCACCACCCACGACCTGAAACACACCCGCGAGATTGGTCCCTGCCGTCACCGGCACCGTGGCAGAGCCTGCCGCTGGGGCCACTTGGCTGACAGAGGTGGCCCCTGCCACACTGTCAAAGGCCCCCAGCCCGACAACGGTGGTAATGACAAACTTCGTCGTATCCACAAACGCCGCCGAAGTGAGCAGCTTGGCCTCTGGAAAAAGCATCTGCACAATGGGCGAACGCTGAAACAGCAGCAGCAGCGAGCTGTACCTGGAAAAGGGTTTCTTGAACTTCTCGATCACGGAAAAGAGATTCATAAGACTAGGATGTTTGAAGGGAAAAAGATCTGTCAGGGTTAATTGCAGCCGCAGCCGCCACCGCCCACCCCACCGCCGCCAAAACTGGCCTCGCGAGAAAAGTAGGCATGATTGGTCATCGCTAGAAACAGCGTGTCGCGCTCTGGACTCATCAAAGGATTGGCGAGATTCCCCCGCTCAAACGGCCTCACGCGCACCAGGTGGCTGGAGCAACTGCTCAATGTGGCGGCCACAGTGACCGCTAGGAAAAGTAAGCTAGGTTTCATTCTGGATCAGGAAGGTGAGGTTTATTGAGCGAGCAGTTCCTCGATCTCTTTCACGTATTCGGCTTCCGTCTTTGCGCCCTTGAAGCCCTTATGGATGTGGCGGATTTTCCCATCTCGCCCGACGAGGTAGCTGGTGGGCATGGTGGGCGGATTAAAAAAAGCGGCCGCCTTCTGCTGAGTATCATGGACCAGGGTGAAACCCACGGGGTTCTTCGCCGCAAAGGCCTGGTACTTTTCCGCCTCTTCATCGACACCGATGCCGATGATGACGAGACCTTTCTTGGCATAGGTATCATGGAGGCGAGACATCGTGGAAAACGAGGCTTTGCATGGCGCGCACCAGGAGGCCCAGAAATCCACCAAGACGACTTTTCCTGCTGTCTTGGGCAGGGCTGCGCTGGGCAATAAACCTTTGAGATCCGGCAGGGCCGAGCCTGTGGCGGGTTCGCCTGCAAAGCTCATGGTTAGGCCGAGGCAGAGTGTGGTAATGAGGGTAACGATGTATTTCATAGGGTGACTAAGGTTGGGTGTTTTGAGTTAAGCGGACTGAACTTGATACTGACGAAAATGACGGGTGGCGGTGACTCCCTGCTCCCCCTGAAGGCAGGCCTCCACACCGGGGGCGTTTTCAGCGAACTGGAGGCCCTCCTTTTGCCCCAGCACAAAGACACAGGTGGAGTAAATGCCGGCGATGAGTGAAGTGGGTGCCACCACCGTCACGGCACGCAGTCCATGACGGACAGGCCACCCCGTGCGGCGGTCTAAGATATGGCCATAACGCACGCCTTCGTGCTCAAAGCGCCGGGCATAGTCACCCGAGGCACACACGGCATATCCTGAGACGGCGAGACCGCCAATGCAGCGGTCCGTCTGCACGCCATCCTGAATGCCCACATGCCAGAACGGATGCTGCCCATTCCCGCCCAGAGCCAGGATGTCGCGCCCCAGATCCACCAGGATATCCACGATCCCATGACGGCGAGCGATGGCGATGACTTGATCCACCGCGTGCTCTTTGCCAAAACCTCCGAAGTCCAGGCCCATGCCAGCTCTGGGGAGGTAGATCTTGCCAGGCTTGCGCTCCACTTCTTTCCAGTTGGACAATGCCAGGGCCTGCTGCACTTCAGCCTCCAGTGGCAGCCGCTCATGCACTTTTTTCCAATCCCAGAGCTGGATCAGCGGCAGCATGGCGGGATCGAGCAAACCTTCGGTTAGGCGGTGCATGGCCTCACCCATGTCGAGCATTTGCTCCATCTCGGCATCGATTTCGACCCACCGCTGCCCGGCTCCCTGGTTGATGCGCGAAAGCAGCGAATCTGGGCGAAAGCGAGAAAACTTGGCTTCAAATTCGCCTAACCAACCCAGCGCTTCCGCTAGGAACTTCAAGGCCGCTTTCTGGTCCTCGCAGCGGAACTGGATGACGCAGGCGGTGCCCATCGCCTTGAAGGCAAGGCTGCGCACGCCTCGGCTATCTGGAGGGATGACGGCAGGTGTCACGGGTGCGGGTTTCGACATGATCGTTTTAAAATTGGATGCTCACACCAAAGGTCCAGATATTGGCCGTGGGATAGGCCGCTGTAGGGGCTTGGTTAGCGCCCCAGCCACTCATGTCGTAATGCTCATAGGCTGCGGAAAGGGCGATGTTTTCCGTCAGCCGATAGCGTGTCTTGATGCCCAGGCTCAGTGTGTTCATCGAGGAGAGACGGTAGTCTGCCGAATAGTGCGGTCCCTTTCCCGCAGGGTATTCTTCAGGGTTGGCGTTGGGTACCTCATCCAGGGTGTTCTGGAAAAAATCCGCTGCGTTCTGGCGATAATATCGACAGAAGGGCGTCACCTCCAGCTTGTCCCACAGTCCTTGCCGCCACTCCACCTGAAGGCTCTGCGAGAATACCCCGTAGTCATCCTGAGAAAGGCGCAGCGTGGCATCCAGTGCCGCCTGCACTTTGTCGAAGTAATGCGTGCCCTGCATTTGCAAAACACCCCGCAGTCGGCTGTCTGGCCGGTTTTCACGGTACAAATTCACCGTGGGAATGTCGATCGTCCCACCGGCGCCGTCAGGCAGTGAAACGATGTCCGTCCGCTGGATGGCTTTATACGGGTCGTTCAGATAACCTTCGCTGTACCCCACGGTGAGATTGGCGGCCAAGATGGTGTTTTTATCCAGCAACTGGGTGATGCCCATGAAAAGGTCGTAGCTTCGTTTGGTCTGATCTTCGAGGCCAAAGACCTTCACCGAATCGTCCAAATAATTGAAGCCAAAAGCCAAGGTGGTATTTTTCTGATTCAGCTCCCAGCGGTCGCTCAAAGACAATCCATGCGAAAGATAGTCACTCTCTTTGCTGCGAGAAAACTCAAGCTCCACGCGGTGATCGCCGATCTGCTGAGACAACGCACCGAGGATGCCATTGCGCACATCTTCCAGGTCTGCCAAGAAAGGCTGCACCCCCCCAGGAAGGGCACCTGTGGGTGAGGCTCCACTGATGGCATCCGAGAGAAACTGGTAACGAAAGCTGGTCTGCTCCGTGAAGTGCATCTCTCCGCGAAAATACCAGGACTCAACACTGATGCGTCCGTTGGACTCATCGTAAATTTGGTAACTGGTATCGAACTTTAGGCGCTCAGCCGCCTCCACTGCCAAGGAAGGCAAAAGCAAGGGCGCCAAAGCGAGTGGTTTTCTCATGCCAGGCCTCCGGAAAAAGACCTTCCAAGAGGAATCTGGCGATGCAGAAGGGGGAGTACACATGGTTAGAATAAATAAGGTGTATCTGACTCACGGCGCATGGACCAGAGATAACGCGAGCACCTCAGCAGGCTGTGTGGAATGACGGGCTGCGAGCTCGTCCTTCATTCCCCAGCGGTAAAGGATCGGCAGCAGAAATAAGGTGAGGAAAGTGCTACTGACGATGCCGCCGATCACCACCGTCGCGAGGGGCCTCTGCACCTCGGCACCCGCTCCCTCACTCAAGGCCATCGGGATAAATCCCAGGCTAGCCACCAGGGCCGTCATGAGCACGGGACGCAGTCTTTGCAGGCTGCCTTCCGTCACGGCAACTTCTGCGCTGCGGCCTTCATTGCGCAATTGATTGAAGCAACTGATCAACACGACGCCATTCAATACCGCCACACCACACAATGCGATGAACCCGATAGCCGCACTGATGCTGAAGGGTAAGTCCCGCAACCATAAAGCCAAGACACCGCCCGTGATCGCAAGAGGGATACCCGTGTAGATGATAAGCGTCTGCATCACGCTTTTAAAAGTGGCGTGAATGAGCACAAAGATCAGCACCAGAGCCAGGGGAACCACAATGGCCAGCCGTGCACGGGCCTCCTGCAAATGCTCAAACTGCCCCCCGAAATCAATCCGGTAACCCTCTGGTATCTGCATCGTTTCGGCGATTTTTTGACGGGCTAAGGTGACATAGGCCTCCGAGTCGGTGCCGCCTGCCAAGTCCACATTCAGACCCACCCGGCGGTGGCCATCTTCACGCCCGATGGCATCCACTTGAGGCACCTCCACAAAGCTGGCCAAGCGCCCCAGCGTGATCAAGCCACCGTCCTGCGTGCGCACAGGCAGGGCCTTCATCACTTCTGGGTTATTGCGCAGGGATTCTGGGAGTCGAACCACGATGCTACGACGGCGATTATTCTCCATGAGCATGCCTGCGGTATGCCCCGCCATGGCGGTGGTGATGGCCGCATTCACTTCCGCTGCCTCAACATTGAATTTCAGCATCGCGGCACGGTCCACCTGGATCTCCAGCACGGGCACCCTCCCTTGTGTCTCAAACTCCGCATTGTTCGTGCCGGGCAATCCCTCAAGCAGCGCCTTCACCTGCCCGCCGATCTTTTCCATCATGTCGTAGTCGTCGCCAAAAATGCGCACCGCCAGATCCGCTCGGGAACCTTCCAGCATCTCATTGAAACGCATTTGGATAGGCTGGGCAAAATCATAATCTTGTTCAGGCACCTCCTTGGCCAGTTCCTCACGAATGAGCTCCGCCAAACGGTCTCGGCTCACTGGCTGCCCATTTTCCTGCCGCCATTCAGACTGCGATTTGTAAAAGACGTAGAGATCATATTCTCCGGGGGACATCGGGTCCGTGGCCACTTCGCTGGTGCCCACGCGGGCGAAGGTGCGGGTGACTTCAGGCACCTTGTTGATGAGGTATTGCTGTGTTTTGATGCAACGCTCCAGGGAAGTTTTCAGGCTGGTATTTGCAGGCTGGTAAACCATGGCCGTCCAAGATCCTTCATTGAGGGTAGGGACGAACTCCTGCTTTAAGCTCATGAATAACAGGCCCGTGGTCCCCAAGAGCACCAAAACGGCAGCCACCACTCCCCAGCGCGTTTTCCAGGCCAGCCCCAGCAGCGGTGCGTAGGCGGCCTTGGCTCCGCGCATGAGGAAGTTATCCTTCTCTGAGATATTGCCTCTGAGCAGCAGGGAGCAAAGCGCAGGCATGAGCGTCAAGGACAATACTAAAGCGCCCCCCAGAGCCAGCATCACTGTGATGGCCATGGGGTGAAACATTTTCCCCTCGATTCCGGTCAATGCCAGAATAGGCAAGTAAACCAGAGTGATGATGAGCACGCCAAAAAACATGGGGCTCCCCACCTGCTGCCCTGCCTCCCTCACAGCAGCCAGGCGCTCCTTCGCCGTCAATTTCCGGCCCAAGGCGTGTTGCTTTTCTCCCAGCACGCGCACGATGTTTTCCACCATCACGACGGCCCCATCAATGATGAGACCGAAATCCACTGCTCCTAATGACATCAGGTTTCCGGAGACTCCTCCAAAGGTCATGCCGATGAGCGCGAATAGAAACGACAGTGGAATAGCAAGCGCGACGATGAGTGCCGCGCGCCAGTTGCCTAACAAAAGAAGCAACACACCGATGACGAGAATGGCCCCTTCAAACAGGTTGTGCTTCACTGTGTCAATCGTGCGGTCCACCACTTCACTGCGTGCGTACTGAATGCGCAGCTCCAGACCTGGAGGAAGTTTCTTTTGCAATTCGGCCAGTTTCTCCTCCACCCGTTTGCTGATGATGCGGCTGTTTTCCCCCACCAGCATCATCACCGTCCCCAGCACAGCTTCCTCCCCATTTTCGACCGCACAGCCCGTGCGCACATTGCTGCCAATACTCACCTCTGCGAGATCCTTCACTCGTATGGGCTCCACCCCCGCCGCGAACTTGACGGGTAGGTTGGCAATGTCCTCAGCACTGGCCACCTTCGTCACACCGCGAATGAGCATGCGGTCTGTGCCACGCTCAATCACGCCCCCGCCGGCATTGTCCACATTCTGGCCGATGATGGCTGCCAACTCACTGAAGGTTAAACCCGCTTGTGCCAGCGATTCAGGCTTGGGCAAGACCACCAACTGCCTTTCATAACCGCCACTGCTGTTGATCTCCGCCACACCCGGCACGGTGCGGAGGAAAGGCTTCACAATGTAATCATGGGCCTCACGTAGATCCATGAGCTGGCGTTCCCGGGATTGCTTCCGACCCGGGGCATCCTTTTGATAATCCAGCGTGTAGTAGAGGATCTCGCCTAAACCCGTGCTGATGGGCGACATCTGCGGACTGAGTCCCGGTGGTAATTCGACCTGCACCAAACGCTCACTGACGAGCTGCCGCGCCCGAAAGATGTCTGTGCCATCTCGAAAGACCAGGGTGACCTGTGAAAGGCCTGACTTCGTGAGCGAGCGAAACTCTTCCACTCCTTGGATACCAGCGAGAGCCAACTCCAAAGGATAAGTGACGAGTTTCTCCGTCTCCTCCGGTGCCAGCCCCGGCACAGCCGTATTCACCTGGACCTGAGTGTTGGTGATGTCTGGTACGGCATCTACGGGCAGATGCAGCGCGGAAAAGATTCCCGCAGCCAAGAGCAGCAAGGCCCCCATGATGACGAGAAAGCGATTTTTGAGTGAGAATTCGAGAATGGAAGTGATCATAACTCCAGGGAAGGAAAGGACGTTCAGGGAACTCAGTTAAACTGGGAGGAACCGGGGAAGGGGCTTTGGAGAGTGCGCTTCAGCGTGGCTTGTGTTTCATGCCCGAAATCATCCAAATTTTGCATGATCTTTTGTTAGGTAAAAATCAGCCTTCTTTGGCCACACGTAGAGGCTCCATTTTCTGTCCCAAGGGTGCCCCGGTCAGCCGCTCCACCTCCATGCGGTGTTTCCAGGCATTGCGTCGCCCTTCGATCAAAGCGTCCATGGCATCCAGGTAGCCTCGCTGCATCTCGACATAAGTCGCAGCCGGCACGGCTCCCAGACGAAAGTGTCGGTCTGCCTCGATTGCAGCCTCTTGGAACTGTTTTTCACTCTCTGGACGCCAATGGTCCAGGGCTGCTAACTCCGCCAGATAGGCCGAGCGTGCGATGGCGAGGTCTCTTTCCAGATCCCTGAGCGTGGCCAGCAAGAGTGCCTCCGCCTGGAGCGTGCGCGCCTGTTCGGTCGCTACATTTCCTTTGTTCTTATTCCAGAGAGGCAGGGGAATGGAAAAAGCAAACCCACCTTCCACCTGGGTTCCCCCCGCATGCTGGCCCGCCATGTAAGGACCAAAGCTGATGTTCCCCCAGCGCTCGGACTTGGTCAGGTCCACCTTCAGCCCCTGCTTCGCCACTTGCAGGCGCTTTTGTTGAAGGTCGAAATTACTCCCGGCCGCTTGCTCCTTCAGTTTCTCAAGCGCTGGCACCTGGGGGAAAAGAGTGGACGGATCTACGAGGGCCAGAGCCGCCTCGGGTGGGCGACCACACAGGACATTGAGCGCCGTGCTGGACTCCTGCGCTTGCTTGGACGCATCGGTCAGCGTGCGATCGCTCGTCAACAAGGCGGCCTCCAGGATCCGCCTTTCCAGCAGAGCACTCACAGAGCCCGCATCCCGCTGCACGAGAACTTCGATCAAGGCCTCCAGCCTCTCTCTCACAGACCGTGCCGCCTGCTCTTTGCGCTGAAGCAGCACCACATCACCACTCAAAGCCCGCACTTGGTTCACCAACTGGGATTTGAACTGCTGTAGACCTAGCTCAGCCAGGGTGATGTCCCGCTCGGCAATGGCTTTGCGCAACGCCATGCGACCTGGAAAATCAAACACTTGAGCGATCTGTGCGCGCCAAACCAGCCCTTCCTTTTGACTAGCGAGGCTCATCCCTCCTAGCTCCATGGAAAGCTCTGGATTGACCCGCTGCGCCGCAGACTGACGCCCTCCGCGGGCTGCTGCGATCTCCGCTTCGTAGAAGCGAACTTCGGGGTTTTTTTGCAGGGCCTCAGCGGCGAGGTCGTTTGACGTCAAAAGAGAAGTGCGAGCATGAACGGTGGATGCCGTGGCCAGCAGCCACAGGCCCATGTGCAGAAACAAATTTTTCATGAGGAACGCGGGCAGAAAGTGAAACCGGGCAGCGGCCGGACAGGCTGCGGGCATGGAGTTCCCATGCAGTGGCCCCGAAATTCGGCCACGGTGATACCGGCGAGAGAGATGCCTAACAGGACGTATGTAAAACATCAGGCCATGAGGCCTGTGCGGACGTCATGCATTTCCTCAAATCAGTAGCTGCACCGTGGCCAGCAGCGGCTGACTCACAGGCATGAATTTCTCGGTTGAGAAAGTGATAGGAAGCGGATCGTGCCGCTCCGAAGAAGGAATCCAAATGACCAGGGAGGCTGTGGCTGTGTAATTCAGTGCAGGCGCACTTTTAACGGACAGTTCTGACAGGTCGCGGGCCGAAGTGATGCTGCCTTTGACATGAGCGGAGACTAGGCTGTGATCCCCGAACTGATCTGAAGCACTCATGCTGACAAGCACACGAGCCAAATTTTCCGAATGATCTTCGAGATTGGGTGTGTAATGCCCAGCATCGTGTCGCAAGACGAGCTGGGTGCCATTTTCAGACTCCTGCACCTGCACGCGATGGCTTCCATCCAGATTCGCCATCATCACCATCACCGCGGGCATGATCGCCGTCCCCGTGATGGCGTAGGCCATCAGCAAGAAGCTGGCGAGAATGCGATGGGACAGTTTCATGAATATAACTACTTAGTTATCTAACAACAAATAACGCAAGCTGGCAATGGCTTGTTGCAAGATGATCAAAAGATAATGTTAGGCTGAAGTTGATACTCACTCGCAACCTCTCATGCAAGGCCGCAGGTCGAGGCTTGAAGGCCTCATTCTTCTGGCCACCTTGACGGCATGCATCGACTTGCTGTTCTCTGCCTTGTCTTCTTATTTATTGCGCTATCGCAGGCCCAATCCCAGCTTCCGGGCTGGCAGGCGGAGGTGCGGGAGATTCAGATTGCCAGCACGGCAGATCAGTCTTTGCAGCCTGCCCTGACGTGGTCGCCCACGACTGTGGAAGCGCGCCCGCTTTTGGTGGGCCTGCATACCTGGAGCGGGGACTACCGACAGGCCGCGAACGGACGTGTGTATGCCCAGTGGTGCATGGACCAGGGCTGGCACTTTGTGTACCCGAACTTTCGCGGGCCGAACAGCACGCCTGCCGCCATGGGCAGCGACCTAGCAGTGCAGGATGTGGCGGATGCGGTGGCGCATCTGCAAAAAAGCGAGCGTGTGGATGCCAGACGCATCTACCTCATCGGCGTCAGCGGCGGCGGCCACATGGCCATGCAGATGGCAGGCAGGCACCCGGAGATTTGGGCCGGTGTCTCCGCTTGGTGCGGCATCAGTGACATCGCGGCTTGGCACACGGAGCATCTGAAAAACGGCATGCCGGACAACTATGCACGCCACATTGAACTGGCGCTGGGCGGTGCACCCACAGGAACGCTGCTGGCCGAGGCGGCGAGGCGATCCCCGCTGACTCACTTGGCCCGGGCCAAAGGCGTGCCGCTGGACCTGAACCATGGCATTCACGACGGGAGGCTGGGCAGTGTGCCGTTTCGGCATAGTTTGTTAGCCTTTAATCAGACCGCCGCTGCGCCCCTGCCAGTGGCGGAGATCCTGGCCTACTATGAGACCCAGCAACGGCCCACAGGCTGGCCCGCGCCGGAGGTGGACCCGCTGTATGGACCGAAGCCGGTGCTCTTCCGCCAAATTTCCGGCAGCACGCGGGTGACGCTTTTTGAGGGCGGGCATGAGATTCTGTACACACCTTCGCTGAACTGGCTGGCGCTGCAGCAGAAAGGGCAGCCTGCGGTGTGGACAGTGGCCAAACCGATGCCCGTGGGCGGTGCGGCGGATACGAAGTCCGGCCTCTGAGAGTCCTTGAAGTGGCGGGCATCCCGCGCCATCACAGAGACCATGCTGAAAGCCTTCATCTTCGACCTCGACGGCACCCTCATTGATTCCCTGGCGGACATTGCGGCGTCCATCAACCGCATGCTGGAGGCCCGCGGTTATCCTGCCTGCAAGGATGCGGGTATCTTCAAACAGATGGTGGGAGACGGGATGGAAAAGCTCGTCGAGCGCGCCTTGCCCGAGGCGGCCCGGAGCGAGGAGCTGATCCGAATCTGCACGGAGGAGTACCGGGCTTTTTATGACCTGCACTGGCAGGAGCAGACGCTGCCTTACCCACAGATCCTGGAAGTCCTTGCCGCTCTGAAAGCTAAGGGGCTGAAGCTGGGCGTCATCTCCAACAAGGCTCATCGCTTCACCGTGCCGATGACAGAGCATTTCTTTGGTACGGACTGTTTTGAACTCATCCTGGGGCAGCGTGCCGAGGTGCCGCGCAAGCCGGATCCCGCAGGTGCCTACGAGGCGGCGGCCAGCCTGGGCCTGCGCCCCGAAGAGTGCGCCTATGTGGGTGACTCGGGCATTGACATGGCCTTTGCCAAAAGCTCCGGCATGGTGGGCATCGGTGTGGATTGGGGCTTCCGTTCCGTGGAAGAACTGAGGGAACATGGAGCCGTGCATGTGATCTCCAAACCGGGCGAATTGCTCGAAATCGGCGACAAATCACGCTGAGCCTTGAGTGCGGCTGCGGGTGCGAGTAATGTGCGCATCATGGTCTCCACCCGCTTTCTGCGAATCGCTGCCCAGACCTCTGTGCTGGCAGCTTCTTTTTGGCTATCCTCTTGTAAAACACCGACGGCCCCTCCGCCCCCGGTCGAAGAACCTGCCAAGAAGCCCACGGGTCTCTATGAATGGCATGGAGAAGGCAAAAGCATCTCCTCCATCCGCATCAATGTGGATGAGCAGAAGGCCTATCTCTACAATGGCGACGACCAGATCGGCTGGACCTACGTGGCTACGGGCATCACGAGCTTTCCCACCCCGACGGGCCAGTTCAAGATCATGGAAAAGATCGCCGACAAGGTCTCCAACCTTTATGGCAAAGGCTACGATGCCAATGGCAAGCTGGTGAACTCCGACTTTAAACAAGGGCGGGACCTGCTGCCTCCCGGTGGCCGTTTTGAAGCGGCCAAGATGACCTACTTCATGCGCCTGACAGGTGATGGCGTGGGCATGCACATCGGCCCTATTCCGCGCCCAGGTCGCCGCGCCTCCCACGGCTGCATCCGCCTGCCATCGAAGTTTGCCGGCACGATCTTCAAAAATGTTTCCGTAGGCACTCCAGTGACCATCGAGGGCAGCGGCCCGGACTATGCGACCTACATGAAGCAGTCGAACGCCAAGGCCAAGGCCAACGCGGCGAAGCTGGCAGCCTCCAAGAAAAAGGCGGAGGAAGCCGCCGTCAAAGCGGCTGAGGCGACCAGTCTGGCTCCCGATGATCCGAATGGCCCTGGGCCCCAGGCCACTCCTGCAGGCACTCCAGCACCGGGCACTTCCGTGATCACGACCCTCCCTGCCACACCTGCGGCACCAGCCCCAGCCACTCCCACGGAGGAAGTGAAGCCTGCCCAGCCCGCCCCCCAGCAGTAGGGCCCCGCCCCTTTAACAAAAAAGGCGCTACACAAGATGCAGCGCCTTTTTTGTGCCCGGGTCCAAGGGGAGCCAAGGATGAAGGTCCCCCCGCCAGACGGCTATTCTTCACCGGCAAAGTACTCCACCTCATTCATCTGGAAGCATTTCTTCTGCGGCTTCAGCAGCCACTTGCCGGATTCCGGGTAGTGAAGGATGTCGGCCTGCGGCTGGTCGGCGATGACCATAAAAGTGAGGTCTTCCTCGCTGTTATTGAGAATCTGATGGGCCTCTCCCGGTGGAAACACAAGGTAGTCACCAGCCTGGATGGCCTCCTGGCCCTTGGGTCCGCGCACCTGGCCAAAGCCCGACAGAATGTAATAGGCCTCCCACTGGGCGGAGTGCTCGTGGAAAGGAAAGTTCACCTTGCCGGGCGGCACGCGGTGGATCTCCACCTCAAACGGATGCCCGCCACCCCAGGTGCCGGTATCCTTGGGCCCACCCGCCGCCTGGCTGAGCGAACGCCGGCGAACGCCATACTTTCCCTGAGGTGAGTTTTGCGAGGTCCAGGGAAGGTCGTCAGATTGGATGCGGGTCATGGGGATACAGGGATGCACAGTGATGAGAAGCGACTGTTCTGGCAACCCCTGAAAGCCAGCAGGTAATGTTATGTGGGCTTTTTTAGCCCGGTTTTGTGCAATGATTCCGAATCCGCCCTTGAACTGTGGCCGTATCCCATACATTAGAATCATTCCAATTCTAATTCTAATCTATGGCGACTCCCTCCCCACGCTCTTCGTCGAAGCCCTCGGGCCTTGACTGCCGTCTGGCCGTGCTGGGCACCGATGCCCGGCTGACCCCGCATCGGCGTGAAGTTTTTCAGGCCTTGGCGGAATCCAACGATCACCCGACGGCCTACGACCTGTTTGCCAAGGTCAAAGAGCGCTCTCCCAGCATCTCGCTGGCCACGGTTTACAACTGCCTGGAGCACCTCACCAGCCACGGCCTCATCCGCCAGGTGCAGTTGGAGCGCGGCCAGTCCCGCTACTGCGCGAACCTGCATGAGCACGTCCACTTTCACTGCGAAAGCTGCGGCAAGGTCATCGATGCGCACCCAGCGGCTGACTTTGACCCTGCCAAATTCTGGAACCTGCCTGCGGGCACGAAAGTCAGCCGCATGGACATCGCCATTCACGGCACCTGCGAAGCCTGCTCCAGCAAAGCCTAATCCCTTTTTCAACACTCCCTCATGTCCCTCGAAATCAAAGACCTCCACGCCCAGATCCCCGGCCGCGAAATCCTCAAAGGCCTGAACCTCACGATCAATCCTGGTGAAGTACACGCCATCATGGGCCCGAACGGCTCCGGCAAAAGCACCCTGAGCAAGGTTCTCTGTGGCCACGAAGACTACGAAGTCACTGGCGGTGAAGTCCTGCTGGATGGCGAAAACATCCTGGACATGGCCGTGGATGCCCGCAGCCGCGCTGGCCTGTTTCTGGCCTTCCAGTATCCGCATGAAATCCCCGGCGTGAGCAACGCCAACTTCCTCCGCGCTGCCCTCAAGGCCCGCCTGCCAAAGGGTGAGGACATTGACGCCATCAAGTTTTACAAGCAGCTCTACACCCGCATGGACCAGCTTGAAATGGACCGCAGCTTCACCAGCCGCAGCGTCAATGAAGGCTTCTCCGGTGGTGAGAAGAAGCGCAACGAAATCCTCCAGCTCATGATGCTGGAGCCGAAGTACGCCATCCTCGACGAAACCGATTCCGGCCTCGACATTGACGCCCTCAAGGTCGTCTCCCGTGGCGTCAACGCCATGCGCAGCGAGAACCGCGGTTTCCTCGTCATCACTCACTACCAGCGCCTGTTGAACTACATCCAGCCCGACATCGTCCACGTGATGATTGATGGCCAGATCGTCCACACCGGCGGCAAGGAACTGGCCCTGAAGCTGGAAGAAAAAGGCTACGACTGGGTCAAGGAAGAACTGCTGGCTGCTGCTGTTTAACTCACGACTGACAAGACTGAATGAACCCCAGCGTTTACATCGAAACGACGATTCCGAGCTACCTCGTAGCGCGGCCGAGTCGTGATGTGGTACTCGCTGGCCATCAGGAAGCCACCAGAGAATTTTGGACTCTGCGAAAGCACCAATTCGACCTGTATATTTCAGCGCTAGTTATAGACGAAGCTGGGAGTGGCGAACCTGAAATGGCGGCAAAAAGACTGGAATGTCTTCGGGGTTTGAAAATCCTGAACTCCACGGACGAGTCAGACGCTCTAGCTCTGCTACTCGTCGCAAGGTTAGGACTTCCAAAAAAGGCTGAAGCTGACGCCTATCACATCGCCATCGCTGCAGTTTATTCGATGGATTTCTTACTCACCTGGAATTGCAAGCACATCCATAATTTGCATATGCAGCGCCGGATTGAGGAGACCTGTCGAAAGGCTGGTTTTGTGCCTCCGGTCATCGGCACACCTGATGAGCTCATTTAGAATCCGAACATCATGAGTACAACTATCGAAGACCCCATCGTTGCCGAAGTGCATGCAGCGCGTGAAGCCATCTTTGCCTCATGCGACTACGATCATGCCAAATTCGTAGCTCACATGCGTGAGTATGCAGGGCAACTCAAACGCGAAGGCTGGGTCTTCTCAGACCGACCCATTGTGCGTCGTCAGGAGACTACCTCATATTCGGAGGACCCCACTGAAAGCTTTGTGGTCCGCGAAGAGCCACCGCTGAACACTGATAACTGAACACCGAACACTTTCTTATTATGGTCACCGCCCCAGACAACGACATTTCCGACATCAAGGTCGATAGCGTGGGGGACTTCACGTTCCCTGAGCGCAATAAATACGACTCCGGCTTTGGCATCACCGAAAAGACGGTGGACTTCATTGCCGATGTCAAAAACGACCCGGACTGGATCCGTGAGTTCCGTCACAAGGCGCTCAAAATCTTCCAGAGCAAGCCGATGCCCACGCATTGGGCCACCAAGGATCTGGAGAACATCAAGTTCGACGAGTTCCGCTACTACCTTTCCGATGGCCAGAAGCCGAAGCGTTCCTGGGACGATGTGCCTGAGGATGTGAAGCGCACCTTTGACCGTCTGGGCATCCCGGAGCAGGAGCGCAAGTTCCTCGCCGGCGTGGAGGCTCAATATGACTCTGAGGCTGCCTACTCCAACATCAAGGCCGCCGTGGAAGAGCAGGGCGTCATCTTCGTCAACAGCACCGAAGGCCTGCACAAGCACCCTGAGATCTTCAAGAAGTGGTTCGGTAAGGTCATCCCAACGGGTGACAACAAATTCAGCGCCCTGAACAGCGCGGTGTTCTCCGGCGGTTCCTTCATTTACGTGCCTCCGGGCGTGAAAGTGAAGCACCCCCTGCAGGCTTATTTCCGCATCAACTCGGAGCAGTTTGGCCAGTTCGAGCGCACGCTCATCATCGCTGATGAAGGCGCGGAGCTGATGTACATGGAAGGCTGCACGGCCCCCAAGTTTGAAACCGCCACGCTGCACAGCGCTGTGGTGGAACTCGTGGCCATGAAGGGTGCGAAGATCCAGTACGTGACCGTGCAGAACTGGAGCAGCAACGTCTTCAACCTCGTCACCAAACGCGGCATCGCCCATGAAGATGCCGAGGTGCGCTGGATTGACTGCAACATCGGCAGCCGCCTGACCATGAAGTACCCGGGCGTCATCATGAAGGGCAAACGCGCCCGTGGGGAGGTCATCAGCATCGCCCTGGCCAACAGCGGTCAACACCAGGACACGGGTGCCAAGATGGTACACGCCGCTGACGACACGACGAGCAACGTCATCTCGAAGTCCATCTCCATCGGCGAAGGCCGCAGCACCTATCGTGGTCTGGTGCACATTCCCAAGCACCTCAAGGGCTGCAAGAACAACACCGAGTGCGACGCCCTGCTGATCAACAGCAACAGCCGCACCGATACGTACCCCGCCATCAGCGTGCGCGGCAACCAGCACTCCACGCAGCATGAAGCCAGCGTCAGCCAGGTGAGTGCGGACCAGATCTTTTACCTCATGCAGCGCGGCCTCAGCGAGGCTGAAGCCATGAGCCTGAGCGTGAACGGTTTCATCAACGACCTCGTGAAGGAATTCCCGATGGAATACAGCGTGGAACTGAAGCGCCTCATTGACCTCGAAATGGAAGGCAGCGTCGGCTGATGCTTTGACGCGTGGGCCTCCTCCCCGCTCACTCCCTCCTTCCCCGACCTCACGCCCCATGTCCGCCACTCTCGCTCCCACCCCCAAAAACTCTCCCGTTCCTGTGTCCGAAGCTCCTGATTCTCCTGCTCCCTCCGGCCTCGAAATCATTGCGCCAGTGCGTGATGAAACCTCGGCTCCTGGCTGGTTTCTCGCCCGTGCCGAAGCGGCCTGGGCCGAGTTCCAGAAGCTACCCGTGCCGAGCGTAAAGGATGAAAGCTGGCGCTATTCCAACGCCAAGAACATCGAGCTGGGCCTGCACAGCCCGGCCATCTCTGCCACGGAAGCGCAGAAGCAGCAGGCGCTGGCCGCCTCTGAAGGGCTGAAGGAACGCACGGCGCGTTTTGTCTTCGTGAACGATGAGCTCATCGAATCACAAACGGACGCGCTGCCAGCCGGCGTGGTGTGTGTGAGCTTTGCGGAAGCCCTGAAGTCTCATGGCGATGTGCTGAAGGAGCACTTCATGAAGCGGGAAATGACCCTTGGCTCGGCCAAATTTGCCGCGCTGCATCTGGCGCATGTGAAGGCTGGGACGGTGATCTTGGTGCCGAAGAATGTGGCCATCGAGAAGCCCATCGAAGTCTTCCATTGGGTGGTGGGCGATCACGCTGCCATCTTCCCCCACACCCTCATCGTCACGGGCGACAATGCCGAAGTCAGCGTGGTGGACCATTACCGTAGCCTGGATGGCGAAGGCGGCCTCAGCATCGCCATCGCCGACCTTGTCAGCGGCACGGGCAGCCGCATCACCTACGCGGCCTGCCAGGAGCTGGCGGATGATGCGCAGGCGCTGCATCTTTCCAGCATCGTCGCAGGCCGTGATTCCAATGTGAAGAGCTTTCAGGTGCAACTGGGTGCCGAGTTCAGCCGCAGTGAAACCGTCAGCGACCTCGTCGGCCAGGGTGCACGCAGCGACATGCTGAGCGTCTCCCTGCCCATTGGCGAACAGGTGGTGGACCAGCGTACGCTGCAGAACCACATGGCCCCGCATGCGACGAGCGACCTTCTTTACAAGAACGCCCTCTATGGCAAGTCCCGCAGCATCTTCAGCGGCCTGATCACGGTGGATGAAACCGCCCACTACACGGACGCCTACCAGACCTGCCGCAACCTGCTGAACAGTGACGAGGCGGAAGCCACCTCCCTGCCAGGCCTGGAGATCAATGCCGACCAGGTGAAGTGCAGCCACGGTGCCACCAGCGGCCCCATCAGCGATGAAGAGCTGTTTTACCTGAAAGCGCGCGGCATCAGCGACAATGAATCGCGCAAGCTGATCATCGAAGGTTTCCTCGCGGATGTGCTGAAGCGCTTTGGCAACAGCGAAGTGCTGGACACCCTGGTGGCCCGCATTGACGAGAAGCTGGAGCGCGCCGTCTAACGAAAAGTGCGGCTGTTTTCCAAGCACCCATGATTACCCGCCTGTTCAGGTATTCCCATCTGGCAGGCTGGGCCGCCTTGGTGCTGGGCATCGTTTTGCAATTCGGGCTGAAGGATCATCTCTTTGGCTTTCGGCTGCTGTTTTATGCGATGCCCAAACCCTGCCTGCTGGCCCTCGCGGTCATCCTTTTGGTTTGGCCCAAGGCAGGCCTGAAATCCCGGGGAATGGCCGCCCTGATGGTCCTGTCTTTGGGTGCTGCCTGGATGATGACTTCCTGGCGCACGGCCGCGCCGCAGGTCGCCCAGCGGAATGAAGCCACGGAGGTGCGCATCCTTTACTGGAATCTCTGTCGGCCCAAGGAACTGCACCAGGGCATGGTGGATCTGGTGAAGGAATTTCAACCGCATGTGGCCGCCTTTGTGGAGCCAGGCCGCAGCAAGATGGAGGACAACTGCCGCCGCTATGAAGCGATGCTGCCCGGCTACCAGGCTGCCTGGATGCCACGCGGCATTCTGTGGCTGTCCAAAGTACCCTCGCGCTACCGCGAGCGGGGCAAGTTGGAGGGGGCAGGGGCCTTTGCCCGCTTTGAGGTCAATGGCCTGGGACCCGCATTCCCGGTCGTTGTGGCCGATGTGCATCCGCATCCGCTGCACTGGCGCAAGGGCCAACTGGATGAGGCGCTGAGCCATGCACAGGGACGGACCGATGCGATCCTGGTCGGCGATTTTAACACTCCTCTGGAGTCCGCGCTGCTGGACGAGTACCGGAAACATTTCACCCATGCGCTGGAAGTGGCAGGGGAGGGCTTTAAGGAAACCTGGCCGCTGGGGCTGCCTCTGCTCAGTCTGGATCACTTTTGGTTAGGCCAGGAATGGGAAGTTGTGGAGGCCAAGAAAATCTGGCGTGTCACCAGCAGTGATCATGCCGCGCTGTGCGTGACGCTGCGGCGCAAGGCCAAGTGAAGCCGGGGTAGTTGTCCTGGACGAATTCAGAGGGCAGGCAGGAATGCCCGCCTCACGTCAGTCCACGGACCATTCCACAGCAACCTGCTGCTCGCGGCCGTTGCGGTCGTGGTATTTCACGAATCCATTCTTGGCCCCGTATTCATGCACGCACTTGGTCACCTTCACATCGAAGGCGCAGTATTCGGCGATTTCGGCCAGCTTGCCCTGTTGCCACCAACGGATGGCTTCGAGGCCATCGGCGGTTTTGCCGGTGCCCAGACTGGCGGCGGCGACGGCTTCGAGTTTGAGACGATGGCCGAGCTTTTTTTCCAAGTCCACAAGGAGGTCGAGATCGCAGACCTGCTCGCGGAAGTCGAAGATGGTATGGCCCATGAGCACTTCATAATCGAAGCTGACATGGTTAAAACCGACGACGAGATCCGCCCGCGTGAGCTGGTGGATCAGATCCGAGGTTTCATCTTCCTGGAAGATGCGGTACTCGCCCAGCTTGGTGCTATAAGTGACCGCGATGGAGATCCCCATCTTGTGCTTGTTCCCCCAGCCGCCCACGTCATTGGCGGTGCGGCGGGTTTCCAAGTCGAAATAGACGATGTCCCGGGCCATCGTGCTCAGAGACGATATACGATGCGCGCCTTGTCCATGTCGTAGGGCGACATTTCGATTTTGACGTTGTCACCGATGACCAGACGGATGAAGCGCTTGCGCATCTTGCCGGAAATGTGGGCGAGAACTTCGTGACCATTCTTCAGCTTCACGCGGAACATGGTGCCAGCGAGAACGGCAGAGATCACGCCATCGAGTTCGATCGCCTCTTCCTTCTGCTTGAGTTCATCTTCAGGCGGTGGCGGCGGTGGCGGACGGCGACCTGATCCACCACGCGGTGGACCGGATGGACGACGAGGCCCACCACGATTATTTGAACGGCGAGGAGGAGGCATAGATAACGCGACGTGGATCCTTCAGAAACCACGGAAGTGGTTAAAGTGCTTCGCGTGGGGGCCATTGACAACCTCTAATTTGTCTCGTTGTCGTCATTCTGCACTTCTTGAACTGAAAAAGTGCTGGCGCACGCCCAACACTGCATTATGTTCCACTTCGCTAGTTCTCAGATGGTGGTCGTAGCTCAATGGTAGAGCCCCAGATTGTGATTCTGGTTGTTGCGGGTTCGAGCCCCGTCGATCACCCCATCTCGCTGTTCACGTTGACAGCTTCTTTCTTTGCTGAAACTCGCCGCTTCATTATCCTCGTCTGCTCATGGAAGCTCTCGAATCTGCCCTCGGTTACACCTTTCGTGATTCCCAACTGCTGACCATGGCCCTGACGCATGGGAGCGTGGGCTACGAGGCGCAGCGCACGCAGGCCGACAATCAGCGTCTGGAATTCCTGGGGGATGCGGTGCTGCAACTGACGCTTTCGGAACTGCTCTATCATAGACTGCCACAGGCGGATGAGGGGACCCTTACCAAACTGCGTGCCCAGGTCGTCTCGGCGAAGGCGCTGTCCGCCATGGCGCGGCGGCTGAACCTGGGGCGTTTTCTCATCATGGGCCGTGGGGAGGATGCCAATGGCGGACGCCAACGGGAAAGCAGCCTGGCCGATGCCATGGAGGCCGTGACAGGGGCTCTCTATCTAGACGGGGGACTGCCCGAGGTGCAAAAGTTTGTACAAAGGCTGTTTCAGTCGGAGCTGGAGGCGCTGCTTCTCAATCCCAGCGATCAAAATCCGAAAGGCCAGTTGCAGGAGCTGATCCAGGCCGTGGGGCCCACACCGCCTCATTATCGCATCCTTGAAGAGAGCGGACCGGATCACGACAAATTCTTCCAGGCCAGTGTGCTGTGGATGGGGGCCGTTTTGGGGACTGGGACGGGACGAAGCAAGAAAGAAGCCGAGGTCGCGTCTGCCCGCGCGGCGTTGGCCTCCAGTGACCTGAAAGAGCAACTCAAGTCATTAGGAGATCTTAATTATAAAGCCACTAGAATTCCCATCACAGATTGTGAGAAGACTGGGCACAAGTGAGCGCAACTGTGAGAGCAAGACTCATAAGTGAGACTTGTTGATGCGGATGCACAACCTGTGCCCAATTTTGTGCCCAACCAAACTGCCTGTGGAACGTGCCTCTGAATTCGGAGGAACAGGCTTATTGCACTTATGCCCACCCTATACGGATAAGGAGGTTTAACGAAGCTTACCTTAGCCAATCATAGAGGCTGTGAAAAAGCGGCATAACTCTCTCCAATAGTTCCTTTGCTTGCACAGAGATGGAGGCTGCCCATCTTAACAGCCCTTATGTCCAGCAGCCTCGGCACTCTCTTCCGCATCAGCACTTGGGGTGAATCTCATGGTCCCGGTGTAGGCGTCGTCATTGATGGCTGCCCGCCTCGCATTCCGCTGACCGTGGAGGACATTCAGCAGGAGCTGGACCGTCGCCGCCCTGGCCAGAGCAAGATCGTGACGCCTCGCAAGGAAGATGACAAAGCGGAGATCCTTTCCGGTGTGTTGGATGGTGTAACGCTGGGCACTCCCATCGGCATCTTTGTCCGGAACACGGACCAGCGCCCTTCGGCTTACACGGAGATGGCGCAGGCCTACCGCCCCAGCCACGCCGACTACACTTACGATGCGAAGTATGGCATCCGGGCTGTT
The DNA here is from genome assembly GCF_039542385.1 of Prosthecobacter algae. NCBI lineage: Bacteria > Pseudomonadati > Verrucomicrobiota > Verrucomicrobiia > Verrucomicrobiales > Verrucomicrobiaceae > Prosthecobacter > Prosthecobacter algae. Next base: position 45,221 of record NZ_BAABIA010000010.1, read on the forward strand.
TCGGGTGGAGGCCGCTCCAGCGCCCGCGAGACCATCGGCCGTGTGGCAGCCGGGGCAATCGCCCGCAAGGTCCTCCAGCAGTCTCTAAAGGGCTACGAATGCCTGGCCTACGTGAAGACCATCCAGCATCTGGAAGCGAAAGTGCCGGAGAAACTGACTGCCGAGCTGATCGAGTCCAACATCGTCCGCACCTGCGATCCGGTAGCAGCGGAGAAAATGATCGAGCTGATCGAAAACGTGCGTAGCCAGGGCAACAGCGTGGGTGGGGTGGTGGAGTGCGTAGTTCGCGGTGTGCCCCCAGGTTTGGGAGAGCCGGTCTTTGACAAGCTGGAGGCCGATCTGGCCAAGGCGATGATGAGCCTGCCAGCGACGAAGGGTTTTGAAATTGGCAGCGGTTTTGCCGGCACACTGATGACGGGGCTGGAGCACAACGACGAATTCTACATGGATGGCAGCCAGGTGCGCACGCGCAGCAATCGCAGCGGCGGCATTCAGGGCGGCATCAGCAATGGTGAGGAGATCGTCTTCCGTGTGGCCTTTAAGCCGACAGCTACTGTGCTCCGCGAGCAGAAGACGGTGACGAATACGGGCGAGGAAACCACCCTCTCTGCCCGTGGTCGTCACGATGCCTGCGTGCTGCCACGTGCGGTGCCGATGGTCGAGGCGATGGTGCATCTGATCATTGCCGACCATTGGCTGCGTCAGCGTGCCCAGAATGGCTAAAAGAAAGCGGCTCACGGGGAATCCCATGAGCCGCTGAGAATGAAGTGGTCTAAAGGATTTCGTTTGGTCTATTCCTTGAACTTGCCTTCCTTGGCCAGTTTGGCGCGGAATTTGGAGACCTTGGGGCTGACGACGGCGCGGCAGTAACCCTGGCCTGGGTTATTGGCGAAGTAGTCCTGGTGGTAGTCCTCGGCAATGTAGAATTTCTTCAGGGGCACGATCTCTGTCACAATGGGCTGGTCCCAGTCTTTTTGGGCGGCCTTCATGGATTCCTCTGCAATCTTTTTCTGTTCGTCGTTCAGGTAATAGATGCCGGAGCGGTATTGGTCGCCCACGTCATTGCCTTGGCGGTTCAGCGTGGTGGGGTCATGAGCGATCCAGAAGTAGTCCACGATTTCTTTGTAGCTGATGACGGCAGGATCGAACTCGATCTGGATGACCTCGTTGTGCTTGGTGTCACCGGCGCAGACTTCTTTGTAGGTTGGGTTTTCTTTGATGCCGTTGCAGTAGCCGCTGACGACCGACTTCACGCCTTTGAGCATTTCATACTGGGCTTCGGTGCACCAGAAGCAGCCGCCGCCGAGGACGGCAAGTTCGGTTTTGCCTGAGGTGGCGGCAGGGGCGGGATCTGCGGCGATGGCAGGAGTGAGGGCGGTGGACATGGCGGCGAGAAGGGAGAGGAAGGTTTTCATGGTCGCTAAGAAAGGGAGGTATGGCGACTACTCATTGCGTTACGAGGGCCGTCAAACTTTCAGATGTGTGTGCTTTCGTGAGTTGGAGAATGGGAGGCGGGTTTTATTCCAGCGCAAGGCAGCCTCGACATCGGCGTTCCCAGTTCATACGCTTGGCGTAAACCCCTTCTGTGATATGAAAGCACTTCTTTTTGCCCTGCTGGCCACCGTCTCTGCCCATGCCATCACCACGGAGCCGCCGAACATCGTGCTGGTGATGGCGGATGATCAGGGCTGGGGTGACATGGCCTACAATGGCCACCCACACCTGAAGACGCCAAACTTCGATGCCATGGCCAAGGAGGGCATCCGTTTTGACAACTTCCATGCCGCTGCGCCGGTGTGCTCGCCCACTCGTGGCAGTGTGATGACGGGACGCACGCCGAACCGCTTTGGCTGCTTTTCCTGGGGCCATACGCTGAGGCCGCAGGAGGTCACCCTGCCGGAGGTGCTGAAGACGGCGGGCTACGTGACCGGGCACTATGGCAAGTGGCACCTCGGAGGCGTGCAGAAGGCGAGTCCGGTGAGCCCAGGCGCGAGTGGGTTTGATCACTGGGTCTCGGCCCCGAACTTTTTCGATCTGGATCCGGTGCTGAGCGACGAAGGCACCGCGAAGCAGTTCAAGGGGGACAGTTCGGATGTGACGGCAGAGCTGGCGATCCAGTTCATCCGGGAACGGTCTAACCAAAAGCAGCGATTCCTGGCGGTGGTCTGGTTTGGCTCCCCACACAGTCCGCACCAGGCTCTGGAAACTGATCGCGCTCTGTATGCGGACCAACCAAAAAAAGTGCAGGACTTTTACGGAGAGATCACGGCGATGGACCGCGCTTTTGGCCGCATTCGTCAGGAGCTGAAGACGCTGGACCTGGATGAGAACACGGTGCTTTGGTACTGCAGTGACAATGGGGCGCTGCCAAAGATCGGCTCCAGTGGTGGCCGCCGTGGCAACAAGGGGCAGGTCTATGAAGGGGGCCTGCTGGTGCCTGCGCTGCTGGAATGGCCTGCACTCTTCAAGGAGCCGAAAGTCATTACCGCCCCCTGCACCACCAGCGATATCTTCCCGACGGTTCTGGCCATGGCCAAGGTGGAACCGGCGAAGCTGCACCCCCTGGACGGGGTGAATCTTTTGCCTCTGCTGGAAGGCACGGAGAAAAAGCGAAGCCAGCCCATCGGCTTCTGGGATTCCAAAATCAAAGGCAAGCCAACCCCTTCGGAAAAATGGATGAATGATTTGTTAGGCGCGCAGGCCCGGGGAGAAGAACCCAATGATCCTGAGCGGTTGGCGGCAGATGCAGGAGTCATCGGTGAACCCGTACCGATCAACAAGTTCCCGGGTCACTCGGCCTGGATAGATGGGAACTGGAAGCTGCACCGTATCGAAGACGACAAAGGAGAGGTGGACTGGGAGCTCTATGATCTGAGCGCCGACCCCGATGAAAGCCGAGTGCTTTTTGCCGAGCAGCCCGAGCGCGTGCCGCAGATGCAGGAAGCCCTGCAGGACTGGCTGCAGAGCGTGGCGAAGAGCCTCAACGGAGAAGACTACAAGGAGTAGCTCAGACTCACTCCGTGACCACAAACATGCCTGCAAAGGTGTTCGGCGAGAACTTCGTGCCTGGGGCAGGGGAGGTGATCATCTGGGAGATGTCGCCATCCAGAAAGAGTGCGTCCTGACAGCCGAGGTGAAGGAAGAACCGGGAAAGCTGATGGAAGGTGACACGGCCTTTGGCGCGGTCTTCGCGATCGCTCATGACGAAGACGATTTCCTTGGAAGCTGTCACAATGCCCACTGCGCTGCGCTGGCGGCGGTTCGGTGAGTTCGCATTGAAAGCTGGGTGCATGACGCCCTTGCGGAGCAGGAGGGGGCCGGACTGGTTGGCGATCCGCGGTTGGATGTGGAGGCTGGCATACTCTGACGCTTCTGCAATGCCAGGGCCGTTCTGGTCATCAAGGTAGAAAACTCCATTGGGCTTGAGGAAGAAGTTTCCTTCGGCGTTCGCGAGATTCAGCGGAACCAGAGTTTTTGAAGCAATAATGGTTAGGCCACAGGGTTTCGGCCCGCGCTCATAGATCCCGGCATTGGTGGCGAAGAGGATCTTTTTGCCCTCTTGGCTGAGCTGCTTTTGCAGACCTCCGAAGTCGGAAAGGGGCTTGCCGGAATCATCCTGCCAGCGCAGATCCAGTTTGGACTGTTGGGTGAGCGGGACCCGATGCACCTGATACAGGCCGCCTTCATATTCGAGGGTTTCCGTCGCTAAAACGAGAGGCGCTCCAGTGAGGCCCAGCCAAAAGAGGAAGCGGGTGAAAATCTGCATGAGGGTAATGAAGCGGAGTAAAAAACTTTGTCACAGGGAACGCGTCTTGGCCAAATCAATTCAGCCTCATCTTGATCCTACTCTCCATGCGAAACGCGCTCTTCTCCTGCATCGCCATTTTTGTGTCGGGTTTTTTCATCTGGCTCGGCTGGGTCCATTACTCCAAAGGGAAAGCCAGTGAGAAGTGGCCGAAAGCTCAGGGAACCATCCTGGAATCGGAAGTGGCCGAAAGCCGGACGCGCGCAGGCTCCAGCTCACGGATGTATGAGGCCCATGTGCGCTACGAATACGAAGTGAACGGCCAGAAGATCAAAGGGGATCATGTGACGTTCATGGATGGCAGTTCTAGCAATCGCTCGGATGCAGCCAATGTGGTGAACCGGCTGCCCGTCGGGAAGGTGCTGCCTGTGCATTACAATCCAGCCAATCCCCATGAAGCCTGCCTTTTGAATGAGGTGGGCAAGATGCCGTGGCTGATGATGGGCGGTGGAGCCGTCGGACTATTGATGTCACTGAGGACCCTGATCTTTGGCAGTCAGGTGAGACGCCGCCGGGAGATCCGCTTTAGCTAAGCCTACGATACGAATTTGAGCGATGGCGGCGAGATGCTGGTTAAGGTTCATGGCATCCTAAAATCCGCAGAGACCCGACGACTTTTGTAATGGTTACCCGTTTCGACGGAACTGTAGTGCAGTTCATTTTCTGTGAGGTTGTGGATGCGATAGATATCCCACAATGAGGACTTCAAGGGAGGGGTGGAATGGATTGTAGCTGCGGATCCGATAGAAGTAGTGAATGCAGCATAGTATTTTCCACTGACTCCCCAAACACCGCTCTCGAACTGTTCGATTTTTCCTTCGACAGGATCGTCGACTTTAAAGGTGATGGTGAAATGACCATCTGCGGTTCGATGGATAATCCATTGCTTCCGTCCTCCATTTTTGGTGGGCTGATTTCCGTACCAATATCCAATCATCCACCTCAAACGCTGCTGCATAACTTCATCAGCTTCGGGTTTAAAAGCCGTAACAGCAGGACTGGATTTACAGCGCGTGAGGCCAACCATGGCTAAACCACAAAAAAGAGAGAGTATGAAACGAGGCATAGAGGCTTTAAAGAATTCCTATCCAGACGAGGCAGGGTCAAAACGATAGCTCACCCCTTTCTCAACATCACGGCCAGCAGCGCAATATCAGCCGGAGTGACGCCCTGGATGCGGGTTGCTTGGCCGAGGGTGGTAGGACGGATCTGGGAGAGGCGCATGTGGGCCTCTTTTTTCATGCCGTAGATCTTGGAGTAATCGAAGTTGGTCGGGATCTCTTTTTCGTCCATGCGGGCGGTCTTTTCGACCATTAGTTCCTGGCGTTGGACGTAGCCTTCGTACTTGAGGTCGTTTTCCAAGAGCTGCCAGATCTCGTCACTGAACTGCGAGCGGATGTCCTGGGGCAGGGAAGTGTGGTCGTTTTCCGTGCGCCGAATCCAGGCGTGCAGGCGCATGGAATCATGGCTGGTGGTCTGGGCGAAACGATGAGCTTCGGTCAGGCGGACCGCTTTTTGTTCGGTATGATCACGACGGAAATCATCCACCAAACCCAGGGCAGCGGCCCGAGGAGTGAGGCGAAGGTCGCAGTTATCCTGCCGCAGAAGCAGGCGATACTCGGCCCGAGAAGTGAAAAGGCGGTAGGGTTCGGTGGTGCCTTTGGTGACCAAATCATCCACGAGCACTCCCAAATAGGCTTCGCTACGGCCCAAAATCAGCGGCGGTTTGCCCTGGATTTTGAGGGCCGCGTTGGCCCCCGCCAGCAGTCCCTGACCGGCCGCTTCTTCATAACCGGAGGTGCCATTGATCTGCCCAGCGAAATATAGACCCCCCACACGTTTGGTTTCCAGGGTGGAAGAGAGCTGGGTAGGCGGGCAGTAATCGTACTCCACTGCGTAGCCAGGGCGGATGATTTCCGCCTTTTCCAGACCCACGATGGAGCGGATGAACTGGTGCTGCACCTCGTAGGGCAGGGAAGTGGAGACCCCGTTGATGTAAAATTCACGAGTGTGGCGACCCTCGGGTTCGAGGAAAACCTGGTGCCGATCCTTCTCCGCAAAGCGCACCACCTTGTCCTCAATGGAGGGACAGTAGCGCGGACCGACCCCTTCAATGCGCCCACAATACATCGGGGATTTGTCCAAATTGGCCCGGATAACGTCGTGAGTTTGGGGGTTGGTGTAGGTGATCCAGCAGGGAGTTTGTTCCACGTGGAACAATTTGGGCCCCCAATGGTTGAGGGTAAACAGGTCCCGCTCCTCTTCCACGACCCCCGAAAGGTAGCTGAAATGGGGGGCAGGAGTGTCTCCTGGCTGGACCTCGCACTTGGAGAAATCAATGCTGCGGCTATTGATCCGGCAGGGGGTTCCAGTCTTGAAGCGCTTCACTTCGAAGCCGAGGTGAAGGAGGCTGTCTGACAGGGTGGACATGCCGTCCCCCATGCGACCGCCGGACTGGTTTTGCAGACCCACATGCAGGAGTCCGCGCATGAAAGTGCCTGAGGAAATGATGACGGCAGAGGCCCGATAGACCATACCGAGGCTGGTGCGAATACCGACAACGACATCGTTTTCGACCAGGATTTCGGCGGCATTGCCCTGGTGCATGTCCAGGTTGGGCTGGTTTTCGATCAGCCATTTCATGCGAAACTGGTAGGCCTTCTTGTCGCACTGGGCCCGGGGGCTCTGCACGGAAGGACCCTTTTTGGCGTTAAGCATGCGGAACTGGATACCAGTGGCATCTGTGTTCAGGCCCATCACGCCGCCCAGGGCATCGATCTCGCGGACGACATGGCCCTTGGCCAAACCCCCGATAGCCGGGTTGCAGGACATCTGGGAAATGGTGTCCAGATTCTGGGTGAGGATGGCCGTCTGGCAACCCAATCGGGCAGCCGCCATGGCAGCCTCCACCCCGGCATGGCCTGCGCCGCAGACGATGACATCGTAGTGTTTGGGGTAGGTGTAGAGGCTCGTGGACATGGTCAGGGAAGGGGGTGGGCGCTGGTTTGGGCCGCCTTCCAATAGCTTAGCACAGCTCTAAAATTGTTCCATGTGGAACAAAAAGAGGTTGGTTTAGGAACTCTGGGCCATGGCCGAAAGGAAGATAAGGCTCACCGGAACCGAGATCAAAAGGGCCAAAAAGACCATGACTAAGGCGATGAAACCTTGGTAACCCCTCTCTTTTTTGCTCAGAGCGACGACGCTGTCCCGAGCAGCAAGGAGTAGCAAAGCGACGTGAACGAAAGCGGATGGCCACATATGAGGCGAGGAAACACGTCTGGCTGATACCTCCGGAAATCCCCAGTTTGGTTTTAAAAAGTGAAGCGAGTAGCAGCGCGGCCGCCCCGCTCAGCGGCCAGGTAAACCAAACTCGCAGCGTGGTGATCATTGCCCGTTCTGCGGGATTGTCAGAAGGGGTGGCGCTCATGCGAGAGGATCAGTGCATTGGTCTCAGAGAATCTGGCCTGAAATGGCGTCCGTTTCCAGGAAGATTTTCAGGGCTTCATCCGTCTCGACAGGGGCCTCTGGCTGGGTGACAAACATGGTGGAATTGATGATCCTGGGAGTGCCAGGGCTCGGGATGTTTAGCACTTCCGCGCCATGAAGGATGGCAAGACCGGGCAGGGGAGAGGCTGCTGGAAGCCAGCTGTTGTTGAGGATCACGATCCGGGTTTGGGCATCGTTCCAGCCGGGCACTTCCTGAGTATAGGCTTGCAAAGCCTCTCGCCCTTCCTCGGTGAACATGGGATAAAAACTCACGAGGTGACAGGCCCAGATCCGCAGCGCAGCGGGAGTAATCGGAAACGAGGAAACGGCTGGTGACCGCGCTGGGCTCATAACCGAGCATCAAAAAGGAGCAGGCCGGGCCACCGTCTAAATGCAGACGGGTGGTTTTCTTTTGGTCAAAACGACCCAGGGAATAGTAGGCCAAGGATTGGCCATAGGTGGTTTGAAACAGTCGGGACAACTGTTCTCTCAGCCACGCCATCGACCGCCGGAGTTGAAAGGAATCGACCTGGCCAGGCAGGCTGAGGCAGGCAAAACCAGGTTGAGATAGATCCTGGCGAAAGACTTTGGTCGCCACCCAGTCTGGCAGTGCCGAAGGCAGGGTTGCCTCCGCGTCGAGGTGAAGATGGCAGTCTTCAGGCTTCTAAAAAGCAGGCATCATCCATGCTACTTCGAAGGGAGTGGCTCTGTCCAGGTTCTGTTGGCTTCATCGGACTCCTGACTTGCTTCCCCCCTTCATCCGGCTAGTATCTTCTTCCCTCAACTATGGCCACTAAGACTGCTCCTTCCGCCAAATCTGCTGATGCACCGATCAATGCCAAACTGACTGCGGCAGACAAGATTGAACTGTATCGCAAGATGGTGCGGGTGCGTCGTTTTGAGCAGGTTTCCCTCCAGCATTATCAGGCCGGTCGCATGGGTGGTTTCCTCCACCTTTACATCGGCCAGGAATCTGTGGCGATTGGTTGTACTTCCCTGATGGGTGAAAACGATCATGTGATCACGGCTTATCGCGACCACGCCCACGCTCTCGGAGTCGGCATGTCCATGAATGAGTGCATGGCGGAACTTTTTGGCAAGGCCACCGGTTGCTCCAAAGGCAAGGGCGGCTCGATGCACTACTTTGCGCCGGATAAGAATTACTGGGGTGGCCACGGCATTGTCGCTGGGCAGACCCCTCTCGGCCTGGGCCTCGCTTATGGCCTCAAGTATCGTGGCCTCAAAGGCGCAGCGATGTGTTTTCTGGGCGACGGCGCTGTGAACCAGGGTGCATTCCATGAATCCCTGAACTTGGCGGCCCTTTGGGATCTGCCGGTCATTTACGTTATCGAAAACAACGGCTACTCCATGGGCACCAGCCAGGAGCGCTCCTCCGCCTACAATGAGAATCTGGCCAAGCGTGCCGAAGGTTATGGCATGGCCTGGGATTCATTCGTCGGTGAAGACCTCTACGACGTGCGCGCCCACGTGCAGGTGGCGATTGACCGCGCTCACAATGAGAGCAAGCCGACGATGCTGGAAATCGCCACCTATCGCTGGGAAGGCCATTCCGTGGCAGATGCGAACAAGCTCAAGTATCGCACCAAGGAAGAAGTGGAGAAGTACCAGAAGGAGCACGATCCGATTCAGGTCTGGAAGCGCAACCTCCTTTCGGAAGGTGTGGCGACGGAAGACGAGCTGAAGAAGATCGACCGCGAAGCTCAGGCAGAAGCAGAAGCTTCGGCAGAGTTCGCCAAGGTCAGCCCCTATCCGGAGCCTGAAGCCATCTTCGAAGACGTGTACTGGGAAGTGGACAACAAAACGGAAGCAGGTGCAACCGGACGCCACTTCTTCAACGATTGACACGCTTTTGGTTAGGCCGCAGGCGCTAAAGAATGCGCTTACTGCGGCCTTTGGCATAAAAGTATCCGATTCGGGCATCACGTCAGAAGAAAGGTTGCACCTTGTCTGTCGTATTGAGTAAGTTGTGATTTACCGCGACGTGCGGAGCGAATCCGCGTGCCCAAACCTAACCCTATCTTCGTCATGAACTCAGCAAACACCAGCCGCCGCACGTTCCTGCGCGGCACGATCGCCGGAGCTGCCGGCCTTGCCACTTTGCCCACCTGGGCGAAACCCCTCGGTGCCAACGGTGAAGTCCGTGTTGCCGTCATCGGCTTCAAATCCCGTGGTTCCGGCCACATCGGCAGCCTGCTGAAGATCCCAGGCGTGCGTCTGGTCGCCCTTTGCGATGTGGACAGCGAAGTGATGGCCAAGCAGGTGGCCGCCCTCGGCAAGCGTGAGACGCCGATCAAGGTGAAGCAGTACAAGGACTTCCGCGAGTGCTGCGCCGATCCGGACATTGATGCCGTGACCATCGCCACCCCGAACCACAGCCACACGCTGATCGCTCTGACTGCGATCGCCAATGGCAAGCATGTGTATGTCGAGAAGCCTGTCTCCCACAACATGTGGGAAGGCCGCAAGCTGGTGGACGCCGCCGCCATCGCCGAGAAAAAAGGCTTGGTGGTGCAGCACGGCATGCAGCGCCGTTCCGACCTCGGTTGGGCCTCCGCCATGGAGTACATCAAGAGCGGCCAGATCGGCAAGACCACCCTGAGCCGTGGCATCAATTACAAGGCCCGCAAGAGCATCGGCAAGCTGGATGCCCCAGTGCCTGCGAAGGACGTTTTTGCCGCCGGCACCTTCAAGGGTGTGGATGGCAAGGCCAGCCAGGGCGAGCTCGACTACAAACTCTGGTCTGCACCGCGCCCGATGCTGCCGGTGAACCGCTCCCAGTTCCACTATGACTGGCATTGGCAGTGGGCCTATGGCAATGGCGACATTGGCAACCAGGGACCACACCAGCTCGACGTCGCCCGCTGGGGCCTGGGCAATCCTTCCGTTCTGCCGAAGCGTGTGATGAGCTTTGGTGGCCGCTGGGGCTACGATGACGATGGCGAGACGGCCAACAACCAGATGGCCTTCTATGACTATGCTGAAGGTGCGCCTCTGCTGTTCGACAACCGCGGTCTGCCGATGAAGGACATGAATTGGGCCAAGGGCGCAGAGCCCGTCTATCGCATCAATGGCAAGACCTCCGCCCCTCGTATCGGCAATGTCATCCATTGCGAAGGCGGCTTTGTTGCGGAGTCCAAGGCTTACGACAACGACGGCAAGGCGATCCATAAGTTTGAAAACTTCCAGGATGGTCCTGACCACATGCTGAACTTCATCAACTCGGTCCGCGCCGGCAAGCTGACGAAGGATGTGCTGCACGTCTCCCACGGCTACCATGCGGCAGCCCTGGCCCAGATGGCCAACATCTCCTACCGCCTCGGCAAGCAGATCTCCAACGACGAAGTCAAGGAGCGCCTCAGCAACAGCAAGGCCGCCCAGGAAACCTTCGATCACTTCGTGGAAAACCTGGTCGCCAACAAGATCGACATGAAGGCCGAGATGGCCCAGGTCGGCCCATGGCTGGACTTCGATCCTGTGGCTGAGAAGTTCACCGGTGAATTCGCTGAAGAAGCCAACAAGCTAGCCAATGGCGAATATGCCGCTGGCTTTGAATTGCCTGTGATCAGCTAAGTCTTACGAAGACATTCTTGAGAACGCGGAACCTGGAAACAGGTTCCGCGTTTTTTGTTAGGCGTTGGGCGTTTCTCCCGTTGGAGCCCTTCAATCCTTTTGTGATGCGCTCTGGACATGAGGAGGTGTGGAGCGGTGGAGTGGTTTTCGGCGTGTCGATCTGTCCTGGCATCTTTCCCAGACTGACGGCGGGACGCCGTCACACCTTGAACCGTTCGTGGTCGTTTGTGTGAGACCAAGAGCTTGTATGACGCGGGGGCAGACGACGATCGCTGGCATCCTTGCAGGATGCGACGGTGGGTGGGTATGATTTTGGCCTAACCAGGGGTGCGTTGGGGCTTTGTGTGTCCCGGGAAAGACGGGTAATCCGGCGGTGGGGTGGGTGGAGCTACCGGGTTTTATGCGCCGGACACACCCGTCCTACCTACGCAAAGCGGGCGAAGCGGGAGCTTGGGGTTACTGGACAAAGCTGCCGACGACCTTGGGCACCCCGCCTTTTTGGATGGCGAAGATCTCGGGACTGGCGGCGCGGGGATCGGTGCGAAAGCGGTCGGCGAGGTCGGGGGCGAATTCCTCGAGGGATTCGGGCTTGGCGGGGAAGACGAAGAGGGAGTGGCGATCCGGCAGGGCCACCCAGATTTCAGGGCCGAAGAGCTTTTCGAAAACGGCGGGCAGGGAAGGGGCGATGAGCAGGGAGGCGATGAGGGGCTGCTCGCTGCGATAGACGGCATACTGGGCTTTGCCAGCCGCGTCTTTGATGATGGTCGGCTTTAGGGCGGCCAGCCGCTTGTCGGCCACCTTTTTGGCCCGCTCCGCAAAGGTTTCGACGCTGAGGCCCAGCTTTTTGAAATCCTCAGCCGAGTAGGCCATGATGCCGGGAACATCGGTGAGTTCCTTGGCGGGGGTGAGCACGGTGAGTTCGGCACCTTCGGGCACGATGGAGAGGGCGCTGCGCATGACGACGGGCTCGGGCAGCAGCAGCAGTTCTTCCAGACGGCGTTCGGGCGTCTGGGCCATGAGGCCGCCGAGGAGGCAGAAAGCGGCGAGGAAGCAGTGTTTCATGGGGCCTCAATGGAGCACGGGTCCCGCGGCTGCGCCAGCATCAAAGACCTTGCACGCGGGGCGAGTCCCGGCTTCATGGAGCGCATGATCGCATTCCTCCGTGGCAAACTTGCCGAAGCCTACCCGCATCAAGCCATCGTGGACGTCGGAGGGGTGGGTTATGCGACAAACATTCCGCTGACTACCTTTGACAAGCTGCCGCAGCAGGGCGCGGAAGTGCGGCTGCTGACGCATCATCATGTCACGGAACGCGAGCACACCTTGTTTGGCTTTTTCACGGAGGATGAGCGAGACCTCTTCCGCTTGCTGATTGACCGCGTCTCCGGCATCGGGCCGAAGATGGCGCTGTCTGTCCTGAGCGGTATGCCGGTAGCGGCTTTCAAAGATGCGGTGATCCGCAATGACACGGCCGCCCTGGCACGGATCAAGGGCGTGGGCAAGAAGACGGCGGAGCGCATCGTGCTGGAATTGAAGGACAAGGTGGGAGTGGTGGATGCCTGGCAGGCGGCCGAGGTGGCGCGGGGCACGCATGATCCGAAACAGGCGGCCATCAGCGATGCCGTGCTGGGTCTGATCGCCCTGGGTTACAAGCAGAGCGAGGCGCAGAAGACGGTGAATGAGCTGGTCAAAGCGAGCACGGAGCCAGTGCGCGCCGACAAGCTGATCCGCGAGGCGCTGCGGGCGATGCAGTAAACCGTCGTACTACCAGCCAAAGAAGATGGGGCCGGGGACGATCTTCACCCCGCCGCTGCCCAGGGGGTTGCCCTTGGTCTCCTCGATGCTCTCCACGACGTTTTCTTTGAGGTTCACGCTCATGCTGCCGGTCTCCACTTTGATATAAACCACGGTCTGGATAGGCCTGCCCAGCGCATCCAGGCCGGTATTGTATTGGGGGATGCGGTCATAGACGACGTACTCCAGTTTCTCTTCCTTGCCGCTGGCGCTGAGCTTGCTGGACTTGCGGTTGGGCTTGCCCAGGCTGGCGTGGACTTCCTCGCTGGTCATGCCGAGCGCGATTTGCTTGGCGGCGATCAGAGCCTCCACCTCGGTCTGGCGCTGGTGGAGTTTTTTGAGGTTGGGGACGAGGTTGGGGTCGGGGGAAAGTAGGTCGTCCATGCGCATCCAGCCGGAGACATCGCCATGACGGGCGCGGCCGCGAACGCGGTAAGCGGTGTCCGAAAGGCCGACGAGCTTCACCAAAGTGCCAGGGGCCATGGAGCCGAGGGCCTGATCCATCTTGGAGCGGCTGTAGATGGGAGATTCCTGGAGCACCTTGAGAGTGACTGGCTTCTTCAGCATGTCCTCCACATCCATGGTGCCGGGTTCCGGGGCCAGGAGGGAGGATTTGCGCGAGCTGGAGAGCTGCGCGGAAGCCACGCTGCCGACGGCGAGGAAACCAAAAACCACGAGGAAAAGTGGGGCCTTGTTCATGACGGGAGTGAGACTATCAAAGTCTGACGGGTTCAGGAAAGCTTTTGTTCGACGTGCGGGAGCTTTCGCGTATCCGTTTGGCAATGTCTAACGGACCTCTCTCGACCAAGCTCTTCGAACTCGCCAAGCAATACATCCCCGGCGGGGTGAACTCGCCCGTGCGTGCCTTCCGGAATGTCGGCGGGGATCCTTTCTTTGTCCGGCGGGCCAAGGGCTGCCGCATCTGGGATGTGGACGGGCGGGAGATGATTGATTTTGTGGGTACCTGGGGTCCGGCGATTCTGGGTCATGCGCCCGTTTCAGTCATCGAGGCCATCCACACGGCAGCGAAGGACGGGGTGAGCTTTGGCATCCCGAATCCTTACGAGGTGGACATGGCGCGGACGATTTGTGAGTGGGTGCCTTCGGTGAAAAAGGTGCGTTTGGTCAGCAGCGGCACGGAAGCCACGATGTCGGCCATCCGTCTGGCGCGCGGTTTCACCGGGCGGTCCCGGCTGGTGAAGTTCGATGGCTGCTACCACGGCCACTCAGACAGCCTGCTGGTGGCAGCGGGCAGCGGGGCGCTGACTCATGGCCACCCGGACAGCGCGGGCGTGCCAGCGGCCTTTGCGGAGCTGACGAGTGTGCTGCCTTTCAATGATGAAGCCGCCCTGGAAGAGCTCTTTGAAGCCAAGGGGCATGAGATCGCCGCCCTGATCGTCGAGCCCTATCCGGCCAATGCCGGCCTCATTTTGCCGAAGCCCGGCTTCCTGCAGAAGCTGCGCGACATCACCACGAAGTACGGTGCAGTGTTGATCTTTGATGAAGTGATGACCGGCTTCCGCCTCGCCAAGGGCGGGGTGCAGGAGCTGGAAGGCATCACGCCTGACCTGACCTGCTTTGGCAAGGTGATCGGCGGTGGGCTGCCGGTGGGGGCCTTTGGCGGGCGGGCGGATATCATGGATTACTTGGCACCGCTGGGGCCAGTGTACCAAGCCGGGACCCTGAGTGGGAATCCTTTGGCGATGGCCGCAGGTCTGGCGCAGCTTCGCGAGCTGGAGCGCCAGCAGGGCTTTGCGTATCTGGAAGAAATCGGTCAAGTGATGGAAGACGCCGTGCTGGACGTGCTGAAGCGCAAGGGCCTGGGCTACCGCTGGTATCGCAAAGGCAGCATGTTCTGCCTTTTCTTCACGGAGACGGAGGTGCATAACCTGCAGGATGCGAAGACCTCCGACCTGGTGGCGTTCCGGAAGTTCTTCCACCACTGCCTGGACCATGGAGTTTACTTTGCCCCCAGCCAGTTTGAGACCGGGTTCATCAGCATGGCTCACGCCAAGGCGGACATGGAGCTCACGGCAGAGGTGGCCGCAGCGGCCCTCGCGTCTCTGTAATGGCTGTGCAGGTGCAGCTTTCCCGGGCCCAGTGATGTGAGCGGGAGAGGCAGTGCAGGCAGGGAGGTGTGGGCGGCTGAAAGTTGGCCGCCCGCCCCAAAATCTTGTGGCCAAGAGCAAAAAAGTAACCACTAAGAGGCCTGCCTCATCTCCCACAGGTCTTCAGGCACAGAGTTCAGGAAACCAGACCGCCCCATGAAATCCCTCCTTCGCAAAATCCTCGAAGTGTTCTTTGCAAAGTTCGGATACAGCTTGGCCCCGACCAAGAAGTGGGAGGAGTACCAGAAGATCTATCTGCGGGACAAGATCGGTGGCCCCAGCGCCAAGCATCTGGCCCGGCTGCTGGAGACCTATCCGGTGGACTGTGTGTTTGATGTGGGGGCCAATGACGGAGGCTTTGCTGAAATGCTGAGGAATGAGGTCGGCTACAAAGGCTGGATCATCTCCTTTGAGCCGCTGAAAGAAGTCGCCGAGGTGCTGGCCAAAAAGGCGGAGCGCGACCCGAAGTGGGAAGTCATGACCGATGCCCTGGGTCGGGAGACGGGTGAAAAGGAGTTTCACCAGATGGCCGGGGACGTGTTCAGCTCCTTTTATCTGCCGGATCCTGACCAGCCGACAAAATACACGGATTCCAACCGCGTGTTGCGCACACTGCCCGTACAGGTAGAGACCATCAATAATCTCTGGCCGCAGATCAAGCAGCGCCTTGGGGTCAAGATGCTGCTGCTGAAGATGGACACGCAGGGCTTCGATGCTGAAGTCTTTGCTGGGGCCAGCGCCTGTCTGGACGACATCCCGATTGTGATGTCTGAGATTTCCTGCATTCGCCTCTACAAGCAGGCGCTGACTTTTCAGGAGGCGCTCGCTTCTTACGCCGCCTCCGGCTATGTGCCCAGCCTGCTGAATTCGATCAGCTTTGATGACCGCCAGGCAGCCATCGAAATGGATGCCTTGCTGGTCAGGAAGAAGCTCGACTGAGCTTCTTTCGGATCTTCGTCCACACATCGTGGTGTTCCTGTTGGCTGAGCATCAGCACAGGCAGCAGCAGGGCGCAGACGGCGGTATAGCCCGAGCCTGCGAGAAAGAGGCTGGGATACTCCGGTCTCACCATGCCATTGAACAGCCAAATGCCGAGCAAGGGCGGCCCGCAGGTGCGAAGGAAAGAGAGGAACAGATGCTTGAAGAGGTACTCGAAGGGGGAGATGTGAATCACCTTCGCCACCATGATAGGCAGCACGATCAGCCGGGAGAGCAACATCTCCACAGCGATGGCCGTGACTACACCTTGTAGCCCCCAGAAGGAGCCCAGCACCACGCTGAGGATGGCACTGAAGGCCCCCCCGATGATGGACATCCAGGACAGCCAGTGGTTCTTGTCCAGCGTGTACAACAGGTTGTGGGCTGGGTACTGCGCAAAGTAGAGCAGGTGAGGCGCGGCGACGATGTGCAGCACATCGGTGGCGCCCCAGAGATCCGGGCCCACCCAACGGTGAAAGAAGGGAGAGGCCAGCCAGCAGGCCCCGATGACAGCAAACATGCTGAAGGAGGCGGCCCAGCGGGAGCAGCGGAGAAACATCTCCCGCAGCCGCACATCGTCGCCGGCGCCATGCAACTGACTGAAGACTGACATCACCGGCCCGCCAAAGATGGCACCCACCATGTCCTGGATGATGGTGATCAGGCGCATGCCGATGGAATACAGCGGCACGGCGGACAGCCCGCTCACCCGGTCCACCACCACGGGATTGAGATTGCCCCGCAGGGACTCACCGATCATCAGGATGCTGATGGAGCGGGCATAGCGGAGCATGTTCTGACGCAGGTCTTTGACCTCGGTCGTTTCGGCGGCGGGAACGTGCGTGGGCACCAGCGGTGCGGCAAAGCGGTAGAGCAGGAACAGTTCCACCCCTTCCATCAAGATCTGCACCAGGGCCACGCCCACGATGGAGGGGTTGTGGGCCAGCAGCCAGATCAGGAAGCCTGCCTGGAGGAGTGAACGAATGATGGAGGCCTGGGCAATGAGATCGTAGCGCCCGTTGGCCCGCAGAAACACCACGGGAATGCGGAAGCGGAACCTCAGCACCAGCATGAGGCAGACCAGGAGCAGGGCGAGCTGGAAGTCATCGTGCCGGGCACCGGAGACCGTCAGCCCAGAGACCAGGACGATGATGGGCGTGAGGATCAGCAGCAGGCCGGAGATGTATCGAAAATACTGCCTCACGGTGGTGAAAATGAGACCCTGCTGGTCCACATTGCCCACGCCGACAGCCATCCCCAAAAAACGGGAGGCGGAAAAGGTGATGCCCATCTCCAGCAGGGCACCATAACCCGAGATGGAGGTGACGAGTACCCAGAGGCCGTAGCCTTCGACCTTCAGGGATTTGACCATGGCCGGTGTGATCACCAGGGTGATCGCCACCTTGAGGATCAAATCCAGGACGTTGATGCCCGATCCACGAAACAATCTGCTTTCAGAGAACCTTCGTTTGGGCGTTTCAGCGTTCGGTTCGGTGGCCACTCTAGATCTTTGAGGGTGAGGGGGATACGTTTTTTATATCACCTTCCAAAGTGCAGGCATCAATGAGAAACTTGCAGGCCCAGTTAATGAGCTGAAAGCGGCAGTAGTCCCCGCTCACAGGTAGGGAACCTTTCACCCCGCCGCAGAGGGGGGAATCTTCCTCCCCGATATGGAGCGTGCGGCGCACAAACTGGTTGGCCATCTCGGCCGCTTTCAAGTACTCAGCCCGTCCGGTATCCTGGTAGAGCATCAGCCAGCAGATCGCTGTCTGGGAAAGTCCCGTGAGGCAGATCCAAGGCACGGCAGGCTTCCAGTTCGAATCCAGCCGCCCGGGCAGCGCACCTTCGGGCGTGAGGGTTGTGAGCAGGGCATCGGCCGTCTGCACAGCGGCTGCGAGCAGGGCGGGATCGCCGGAAAAGCGGTAACCTTCGAGAATACCGCGCAGCGTGTAGGCGATCGAGTGGGTCAGCGGCGAGTTTTCATCTTTGCCGAGGCCGCAGTCCTGGTACCAGCCATTTTCCTGTTGGCGGGAGACAGCCCAGCGGATGTTGCGCAGTCCGGCCTCGCCATATGAAGCCTCACCTGAGACCCGTGAAGCCTCCAGAAGGCCCCAGGCGACATGGGTTTCCCA
Organism: Prosthecobacter algae; assembly: GCF_039542385.1. Lineage (NCBI taxonomy): Bacteria > Pseudomonadati > Verrucomicrobiota > Verrucomicrobiia > Verrucomicrobiales > Verrucomicrobiaceae > Prosthecobacter > Prosthecobacter algae. The sequence continues at coordinate 63,115 of NZ_BAABIA010000010.1, forward strand.
GACGTGATCGCCAGGGGTGGCAAAGGGATTTGGATGCCGCCAGGCCCCGTCCGTATCCTGCACGCTCATCAGCCACTGGGCGGCACGATGCATGGAGGTCATGTAGGGGCCTCCAAAGTTTGCTGCCGCAGCGGCGAGACCCAGCAGGATTTGGCCAGTGTCAAAAACCACGGGCGCGACGACCGCAGAGTGCATGTGACTTCCCCGGAAGGCCCCATCGGGCATCTGGATGGAAATCAGCCAGTCCATCATCCGCTGGGCCGCCTCGGCAAGCAGGGGGCAGTTCCGCCGTTTGGCATGCTCCAGCAGGGTCGGGATGATGTAGCCAGTGGTTTCCGGGTAGGAAGCAGCCCAGCCAGTGACCAGGCTGTAATGACGCGCTACGCCACCATCGGCGGAGGCAGAGTTTTTTTGGGCAAGCAGGATCCATTTCAGGCAGGCTTCGATAGCACGGTCCGAGCCCGGATCCTCCTGCAGACCGTGGACAAGATCCCGGAAAGTTTCCCGCTGGGCTTCCCAGGGAACCATCCACCGAGAACTTTTTTTGAAAATGTATTTAGCGGTCTTTTTAAGCGCTCGCATGTGTCGTGCCTTTCAGAAGAGGTGCCGGTTGTCCGTGCGCTTTTCGTTCGCCTACCCAGGCCAGGAACAACCCGTCTGTTCCTGAAATCCCGCCGTGATCAATTTGGTCCAGGACCTTCACGCGGAAGCCGTGGTCCTCCATCCAGCCAGTCATGGTCTCTTTGCCAAACCACTGTTCCCAGTCGCAAATCTGCAGGCTGCCCAGCTTCCGGACATCCTTGTCGAGGATCAGCAGGCGGCCTGTGGGGCTGGTGATGCGGCTCAGCTCGCGGACTCCTGCCTGGATGTTCACGGCGTGCTCCAGCGCCTCCACACAAAAGACCAGATCCGCCAGGCCATCCGGCAGGCCGTTATTCAGCAGCGTGCCTGGGCTGGCGTGAATGCTGGCGGGCAGCTCTCCCAGCATCGTGGTGGAAAGGTCCACGGCATAGGCTTCGATCTCCGGATGCCTTTCCTTCAGCAGCTTGATGAACCGCCCCTTGCCGCAGCCAATGTCGGCGACGACTTTCGGCCGGTATTGGGCCACCAGATCATCCACGATCTTAAAGCGCCCGTCATCGGCCGCGATCTGGGTGGGGAACCTCGGAGCTGTGGCCTCAAAGGTGCAGACCACGCGGTCACGCAGGGTCTCCAGAAAGGTAGCCGCCCGTAGCAGAGGAGAAAAACCGCCCTTTTCAGCAGGCACGGTTCCAAAGAAATTCTTGTGCCCTTTGGATTGTAGAAAGGCCCCATAGGCTGCTTCACCCGCTTTCAGATCCCCGGCCATGAACCAGGCCGAAGCCATTTCCAGCAAGCCGGTCAGGCAGTGCCGCTCCGAGAAGGCAGACTCTGGAAACATGCCCTTCTCGGACTGATGCGCGGCGGCCAGTTGGAGCAGACCTTCTGCCGACGCTCGGTCACCTTGGGTGAGCAAAAGCTTAATGCCGCGACCCAGTTGCTGCGAAGGCAACTGGCCAGAGCGCCAGGCAGCCTCAACGGTAGCAGCCAGTTCGCCACAGGGGTGCGCGGGGCTTTCAGCCGCTAGCCTTTCACGCACTTGCTTTAGGGCATCTCCCTGCCGGAGGATCTCTGGCTTGAGCGAGGCGGTCAGCAATTCGCTTTCCGGAACGGTCTTTGAGAGGGTTTCCAAACCCCAGGCCCGGGGCTGCTGGAGAAGATAGACTTCCAGACTGAGGGCGATTTCACGTTCACCCCACCAAATGAGAAGAGGCATCAGCCGCAACAGGGTGGCCACTTCGCTTGCAGAAAGAGGGTGGGAGTCTCGGATCTGCGGCATGGAATCCCGAAGGATCTTCATGGCCGCCTCAAAAACATCCACCGAAGGTGAGTTTTTGGGGTAACTTAGCCAGTGTTTAGCCCTTAACATCTGAAGCCAGTTATTAAGCTTAAAATACTTAGCGATCACAGTTCTTTAAAGAAAAATATTAGCCAAGTTCTATTGGGCGGATAAGCTCGACTTTGTAGGATAACGGAAAATATGGCGTTATGCAAATAATTAATAATTTGCTGAAAGGGAAATCTTTATCTGTAGATCTGCCTGTTACTCAATGTGATGGCCTGGATTCAAGGATTCGAAAGCATTCGAGAGGTACGATTTACCTTTAGTATAACATAACTTCGCAGACTATCGATTGCCAGAGAGAGTTGCACAATGCCTGTTTTTAGAAATGAGTAGCCATGACTCTCTCAGGGTTAGCTACTAAAGGCTGTTACATTCGTGCAGCTTGCAATCCAAGATTTCAAGAAACGTTTTGATCACAGGGTAAAATTCTGGAGGAAAGCATGTTCACTTGTGAAATGACTTCTGCGTTTCAACCTGGGTCATGTCCTCGCCCCGCTACGCAGTCGCCCAGTTGGATGAAATTCCGCCGACACCCTGTCCCTGTGGTCAGGCCAGACGGGCCTTCAATGAACCCTGGAACACTCTGGCCACCGTGCATCTGACGGACATCCATGCGGATGCGAAGCTGCACTACCACCAGAAGATGACCGAAATTTACATCGTCTTGGAGGGCGAGGGCTATCTGGAACTGGATGGGGAACGCATCCCGCTGAAGCCGATGACTTCCGTGATGATCCGCCCGGGTTGTGTACATCGGGCTGTGGGGAACCTGCGCATCATCAATGTGCCCATGCCGCCCTTTGATCCGGCGGATGAATTTGAGGTGGAGGGTTAACGGCGCAGTCCCTGCAGGCGGGACTGCATGTCCTCCAGCACGGGGGCGAGTTCCATCTTGGCTTTGGTGGAGGCATTGCGGAGAAAGAAGATGGGGTCTTCCTGGATCATGCTGTCCATAAACTCGCGGTCTTGTTCCGAGAGGCGGTCGCCTTCCTGGGCTCCGCTACGCAGGTTTTTCATGTCGCCGCGCATCCGGGTGATGAGGCGTTTGCGCTCCTCTTCGGGGATGGCTTTCAGGCCCCGTTCCAGGCGGTCGAGGTAGGGGTCCACCGTGCGGTTGACGTATTCCTTTTGCTCGTCCTCGGTGAGGGAGGCAAAGAACTTATCCACCACCGCTTGATCGTCTTCACGCAGCCGCCTTTTATGCTGCGCATCCAGGCGGTTGAGGTGGGTGATGACTAAGTTCAGATGTGGCTGGCGGGATTCGCGGCTGCCTTTGGCGTCCCCCTTCAGCCAGGGGCTTGCCTCCATGAGGGCGGTGACTTTTTCCGGCCAGGAGACGAGGTGGTCCGTCTGCTGCATGACCAGGGCGACGCCGCACCAGATCAACAGCAGGGCGGCGGCGGCGATGAGCCAGATGCGCGAACGTTTCATGACTTGGGCCGGAAGCGCTTGGAGACGATGCCCATGAATTCACCGGCCTCCTCCACCCGCAGCTTTTGCGTGATGAGGAAGTACACGCCGCCAGCCACGGCAATGGTGGCCCCCAGGGAGGCGACCTGGGTGATGAAATTCATCGTGGCCCAACCCGCCAGAAGGGTCTTTTGGGCCCCCAGGCACACGGCGGCCATGCAGCCGATGCCCACCATCAGCTTCAGCAGTGTTTGGCTGAGGGAACGGGTTTCCAGACCGTGGGCAAACTTGCGCATGCAGAGATAGAGCGTGGCAAAGTTGGCTGCCAGGCCCACGGCGGTGGCCCAGGCGAGGGCGGTGTGGTCCCAGCCCAGGATGAAGACGCTGGTGTAGTTCAGCACGAGGTTCAGCACGATGATGCCGATGCTGATCAGCATGGGGATGAAGCGCTTATCAATGGTGTAAAAGGCAGGCTGCAGCACCTTGATGGCGGAGTAAAACACCAGGCCAAAAGCGTAGGCTTGGAGAGGGCCGGCGGTGTTCAGCACATCATTCGCGGTGAATTTGCCGTGTTCAAAAAGCACAGAGATGATTGGTTCTGCCAGCAGGGAAAGGCCGACGGCGCAGGGCAGGGTGAGGAAGAGCACCAGCCGCAGGCTCTTGGCCAGGGCACCGCGAAAAGCTGGGGTCATGCCATCCGTCGCCAGGCGGGAGAGCATGGGCAGGGTGACGGTGGCCACGGCCACGCCAAAGAGGCCCAGGGGCAATTGCTGCAAGCGCTGCGCATTGGCCAGCCAGGCCAGGGAGGATTCCTTGCCTGGGGTGTAAGAGGCAAAGATGGAATTGAGCAGCACGGAAATCTGGGTGCCGCTGGCCGCCAGCATGGAGGGCCACATGAGCCGCAGCACATCCCGCACACCGCTGTCCTTCCAGCCGAAATCCAGGCCAAAACGAAAACCCACGCGGCGCAGGGAGGGCAGTTGCACCAGCAACTGCAACACGCCGCCGATCAGTGTGCCAAAGGCAAAGCCGGTGAGGCCCTTTTCAGTGATCTCCCCGTTGCGGAATCCAGGATCAATGAGCCAGGCGAGAACCACACCGCCCACGATGCAGCCGAGGTTGAAGAAGGCCGAAGCCACGGCGGGGATGAAGAAGACCTTCTTCGAATTCAGCATGCCCATCACCAGGGCGGTGACGGAGACGATGGCGATGAAGGGGTACATGATCTGGGCCAGCCAGGTGCCCAGCACCTTGGCCTCCTCCGAAAGGCCCGGAGTCAGCAGGCGAAAGATCCAGGGGGCCAACACCACCCCGGCCAAGGCGACCATCGTCATGAAGCAGATGGCCAGGGACAGCATCTTGCGTCCCAGCACCCAGGCCGCCTCGTCTCCCTCGTTCTTAATCTTCTTGGAAAAGGTGGTGACAAAGGCGGTGGAAAGAGCGCCTTCGGCAAAGAGGTCTCGCAGCATGTTCGGCGTGCGAAAGGCGGCGGTGAAGATGCCGGTGAAGGCGGAACCGAAGAGGCCGTTCAGGAGCTGGTCTCTCACCAGACCCAGCACACGGCTGCACAGGATAGCGATGGAAACGACGCTCGTGCTGCGTGCTTGGGAACCCGTGTCTTTCTTCTCTTCACTCATGATGCAAATGCGGCGGCACCTTCGATGGTGCCGCCGCTCTGGCAATCATATTCCTGAAAGGGATGGTTACGGATCGGTGAGGTTGGGAGCCCACATGCCAGTCTCTTTGACTTTGGGCGTCACGCCATCCGCCGGGTAGGTGGTTTTCACGATGCCAGCGAGTTGGGTAGAGAGCTCCTTGACGGTCGCTGCGTGGTCGGGTTTTTCCGCGAGGTTGGTCAGCTCTTTGGGGTCGGTGTCGTGATCATAAAGCTCCCGGCCTTCTTTGCCATCTGCCCACTCGGTGTAGCGCCACCGCGGCGTGCGCAGGGAGTAGCCAAAGATGCGTTTGCCATTGTCCCCCGCTGCGGCGCTGGCCCCCATGCGCTTGAAGCCGCCACCGCGCACCACCTGGCTGATCACCCAGCCGCGACCTTCAGCCTTGGGGTCTTTGAGCATGGGAACCAGGCTCTGACCCTGGAGATTGGCCGGGGCCTTTACGCCGCAGAGTTCGGTCAGCGTGGGATAGAGGTCAATGAGGCCCACCGGGGCTTGGGCGACAGCTCCTTGGGTGACACCCGGGCCTGCCATGATGAGGGGGACGCGGGCGCTTTCTTCAAAGAGGCTCTGCTTCTGCCAGAGGCCGTGCTCGCCCAAGTGGTAACCGTGGTCGCTGGTGAAGACGACGACGGTGTTTTCGCTCAGGCCCAGGCGGTCCAGGGTATCCAGCACGACACCGGCCTGGGCATCCATGAAACTGATGCTGGCCAGGTAAGCCTGGAGGGCTTGGCGGCGGAGATCATCGGTGAGGTTGTCCTGCTCCTTTTTGTAGCTGCCAAGGGCGTGCTTGGGCAGGTCGGCCTGGTCTTCCTTCACGCCTTGGACCACGGGCATCTTGTCCACTGGGTAACCTTCAAACCAGGTCTTGGGGGCAATGTAAGGCGTGTGGGGGCGGAAGAAACCGAGGGCCAGGAAAAACGGCCGCGACTTGTCCTTGGTGCAGCGTTCCAGCACCCAGGCGGCCTCGCGGGCCATGAGGCCATCGGTATGCTTTTCATCGGGATTCGGTGAGGCATACCAGCTCAGCGTGCCGCCGTAGCTGCCGGGGATGAGGCTGAAGGTGTGGTCCATGTCCTCCATGCGGTCGCTGCCCGTGGGATTGATCTCCATTTCCCAGGACCCCGGGTCATCGTGGCCATTGGTGCCGATGGAAAGGGGGACGTTGTAATGGTAGAGCTTGCCGATGCGGGCCGCGAAGTAGCCGCTGAGGCGGAAGGCCTGGGAGAGGCTCTGGTGGCTGGGGAGGGTCTGGCGAAAAAGCTGGCCGTTGGTGAGGATGCCGTTGGTGTTGGGGTAGAGGCCCGTGAGCATCGAGTTCCGACTCGGGCCGCAGAGGGGAAACTGGCAGGCGGCTTTTTCAAAACGCACCCCGCGTGCGGCCAGCTTGTCGAGGTTCGGCGTTTTCGCCAAGGGGTGGCCGTAGCTGCCCAGGCTGGTATTCAAGTCATCGGCAATGATGAAGAGGACATTGGGCCGGGCTTTTTCGGCAGCGGGCAGGATCGCTGGGACCAGAAGTCCGAGGCACAAAAGGAGACGGAGAGAACGCGCGGCAATCATGGTGGTGAGGTGGGAACCGGCGCTGAAACGCCAAGGGCTGCCCGCTTCTCTCCAAGGAAAATGCCAAAGCGCAGTGGGGCGCAGGGATTTCACTCCCCAGCCATCTTGACCCGGTAGCGCAGGGCCTCGGTGTGGGCACCGGGGTCTTTCTTCTTGGCCAGCTCCTGGACGTACTCTTCCAAGGGTTCATCCTCCTGCGGGGAAAGCGGGCGGATATCGGGGTCGCTCATCAGCCAGCGTGCCCAGCGCATGGCGGTGGCATCCTTGTCGTCTGCCTTTTTGGGCACTTGGGCCAGGGCATTGTGTACCTGGGCCAGCCCCAGGGTCTGGGCTTTGCCGTCTTCGGAGAGACGCCGCCGGGCCTGCGTCTCCGCGAGATTGAGGAACCAGTCCGGCAGCGTTTCCGGTGCCTGCGGCATGGGCAGAGAGAACCAGCCCTGACCTTCCATGCGAAAGACCATCTTTTGACCGTCGGCGCTCACATGCACCTCCGTCAGCCCACTGCCCTGGCGCAGGCCGGGGGTCAACCCATCGCCGGTGCGGGCATCCCAGACGCGGATTTCGCCCTCATCCGTGACGGTGACGAGATGACGGCCATCGCTGCTCATGGCCAGGGCATTGACGAAAGATTCATGGCGGATGGCAATGCCGGTGGCCTTGCCGCTGGGCACATCCCAGAGCCTCACTTCCTGGTCCCGGCCCGAGGTGGCGGCCAGCGTGCCATCTTCCGAAATGGCCACGGCACCGACGGCCGGAGGGTGGGTGAAGGAGGGACCCACAGGCTGGAAGCCGCCCGCCACCTTCAGCACGGAGACACGCCCCATGCCATCTGCGATGGCGAGGTGGGTGCCCGCACGGTTCCAGGCGCGTGTTTGGGCCTCCAGCACGGCGGGCGGGGCATCCTTCGGCAGCGTGGGCGTTTCCAGGTAAAATTCATGCGCCTCGGCCAGGTAGCGCCGGGTAGTCATGCGCTGGTAGGTGCTCCATACCTGCACGCTGGGCTCATGCCGGGGTGCGACGATGAGCATGGAGCCATCGGGCGTGACGCTGATCTGGGCGATGCTGTGACGTAGCCGCTGGGCCACGCGTTCGCCCGTCACCGTATTCCACACCTGCATCTCGCCGTGGCGGGAGACGCTGGTGACGAGCCCCTGCTCCAGGGCCTGGGCAGCGGTGAGAATCTCGCCATCGTGGGCCTGGGCCGGGGTGCGGGGCTGGCCCTTGGTCAAATCCCAGGCGTGCAGGTAGCCGCGGCTGTCGCCCACGGTCAGGGTACTGGCATCGGCATTCATGCTCAGGCACATGACGGAGGAAGGGTGGCCCAGGGGCGGCAGCAGCTCCGTCTCCGTGCGGAAGTTACCGACGTGGACGGTTCCCGAATGCAGGCCGACGGCGATCATTTCGCGCTCGCGATGAATCGCCAGGGAGGAGATGCCGTCCCGGGTTTCAAAAGGGTCGCCGATGGTTTTGCCACTGCTCAGATCCCAGACGACGGCCTGGCCTTTGACGTCCTGGCTTTCCACCACATGGGCCGCAGCCACCAGGGTGCCCAGGTAGTCGAGAGTGACCAGATGGACGGGAAAGGCGGCTGAATTCAGCACCCGTCCGGGCCGGTCCAGATGGCGCATGTCCCAGACCTGGATGGTGCCACCTTCACCACCGACCGCCAGAATCTGCCCATCGCCGGAGAGGGCTAGGCTGAGCACAGACTGCGGCAGCTTTGGCTGCAGCGGTGCATGCGTGCCATCGGTCAGGGACCAGCGTTCCACCTGCCCGTTGTCCAGGGCCAGGATCACGGTCTGTCCATCCTGAGAAACCGCCAAGCAGGTGGCGATGGTCTGGCGGGGCAGGGCGTGGTCGGTGCGCTCATGGGTGGTTGTGTCCCAGATGCTCAGCACGGATTTGGGGCTGCCTTTGTCCGACTTGGGCTGGACGGTGGAAACGGCCACCGCTTTGCCCGCTTGCCGGCTCAGGGCCACCAGTCTGGCCTCCTGCGCTCCAGGTGGCAGCGGTAGATCCGGCGTGGTGGGGTGCAGCAGGTGCTTGTGCTGCAGCAGGCTCAGCAGGTTGGTGGCGGCCAGGCGGTTGCCAGGGTCGGTGCGCAGCGCGCGGGTCAGCCAGGCCACGGACTCGGTGTAGTCGCGCCGCTCGGTGAACTGGCGGGCCATGACCTCATCCGACCGGGAGTATTCCTTTTTCAGGTTGCTCCCGGCCTCCTCGGCGGCCACGCGGTTTTTTTCCGCTTCAAAGTACAAGGCGGTGCTGGTGATGCCGCCGGCGAGGACGGCCAGAGCGATGGACACCCCAGCCGCTACACCGACCTGATGCCGCCGAACAAACTTCCCGATCACGTAGGCGCGGCTGGGGGGGCAGGCGCGCACGGGCTCATGCCGCAGGTAGCGGCGCAGGTCATCGGCCAGATCGTCCGCATTGCCATAGCGGCGGGCAGGATCGCGCTCCAGGGCCTTGAGGATGATCCAGTCCAGATCGCCTTTCAGGGAGGACTCGCGGGAACTGGGTTTGGGTGGATCGCGCTCCACCTGGTCCCGCAGGATCTGGTGCAGGGGCTTTTGCGCGATGTCCATGGGCGTCACCAGGGCCTTGCCGGTGAGCAGCTCCATGAGGATGGAACCGAGGGCATAGACGTCGGACCGCGTGTCCACATGGGAGCTGCCGTGCTCGATCTGCTCCGGGCTGATGTAACCGGGTGTGCCGACGAGCTGGTCCATCCCGGTGGCCAGGGTCTGGCTGACGTCCTTTTGCTCCAGCACCTTGGCGATGCCAAAGTCAATGACCTTGGGGACGGGGTTGCCGTCCTCTTCCATGACCATGACGTTGGAGGGCTTCAGATCCCGGTGGATGATGCCCTTTTGGTGGGCGTGGTTCACCGCCTGGCAGACGGGAATGAAGAGTTCCAGCCGCTGATTGAGCGTGAGGTTTTTTTTGCTCGCGTAACTGGTGATGGACCGGCCCCTCACCAGCTCCATGACGAAGTAAGGCTGCCCGCGCTCCGTTTCGCCGGCATCCAGCACCCGGGCGATGTTCGGGTGCTCCATGAGCGCCAGGGATTGCCGTTCCGTATCAAAACGGGCGATCACCTGCTGCGTGTCCATGCCCGCCTTGAGGATCTTCACCGCCACCAGCCGCTGGATGGGCTGCACCTGCTCCGCTTTGAAAACGAGGCCAAAGCCGCCTTCACCCAGCTTTTCTAAAAGCCGGAACTTCCCTTCCAGCCAGCCGTCGTTGTCCTTCAGCAGATCGGCGGAGCGGACCCCGTTGCCGCGTGTGCGGGTGAGCGGGGCCTGGGTCAGGCTGCTGCGTTGGCCCTGGGTGATCAACGTCACATCCTCGGGCACGTCGCTCGCGCGCTCGGGATTCTCAGAAGGTGATGGAGACGGTGGAGTCACAGCAAGGAGCGAAGCAGCCTCAAGCACGCAGGAGACCTGAGTGCAAATGAAGTTATGTAAACGATGCCGCCAATCTCCCGTCTCTCAGCGTGGGATCAAGGGAAGAGCGATGTAGGAGGTGCCGATCATGCCGATTTTGCCATCGTGTCCATCATCGGTCATCCAGTGCCAGGTGCCCTCGCTGCCAAAGCGGCCACGTCAGTCCTGGGCGACACAGACGTAGCCGTGCTGGGCATAAGATTGGCCCAGTTTTTTCGCCCTGTCCTTGTTGTAGGGCAGGCGTGAGGATCACCGGGTAACGGCCTGGCTTTTCCACGCCGCCCTCCGCAGGCAGGTAGAGATCTGTGGCCAGTTTGACGCCATCACGCATGGCTACCTGCACATTCGTTTTCACCACGGCTTCCTCCGCTAGGGCGGGGGCGGTGAGTAGGCACAGGGTGAAGAAAAGCCAGGGCAGGGAAGGGAGCGAATGCATGACACTCAGACTACGGGCCGACACGGTGCCCTTTTATGCCGAAAGCCAATCTCGGAGGGAAAGTATCGAAGCGCGTCATTAGTGTGAATCACCCGAAACTCCCCGGATCAGCTTCGCTCTGCTGGTGTGTAGCCTTTAGGCGACCTCTCAGTGTCTCGCTGCTTTCCAGAATCGCCTAAAGGCTAAACACCAGCAGAGCGAGCGAGGCATGTCCTTGACGACTACCTTTTGGCTGAGCCACATGCGCTCAATGGGCGCGGCACTGAGGGTGCAGGTGAAAAAGCCAAGGCAGGTGAGGCTGCGAAAAAGGGTCATGCAAGGGAAAGGATCTGGCGGATGCCTGCGCTCATGAGGTCGTCCATGGCAGGGGCGCAATTGGCAACGGTCACCTCATAACCCCCTTGGGGAAAAGCTTCCTTCACCGGGATGTACCAGGCACCGCCATCCCCATAGGCGGCGGTGGCCACGAAGCGGCCAGGCTGCATCTGCTGGGCGCGAAGCTGATACTCCAGAAAGGACTCTGCCGGCAGGTGCAGCATGGAGATTTCATTCACATGCAGGGCACTGAGGATGATGGGCGTGCCTTTGGCGATGCGCTCCATCCAGGCCAGGCGCATGGCGGGGCGGATGCGGTTGGCTGGAAGGTTTTTCGGGTTGGTCAGGGCCGCCTGTTCTGTCTCCTGAGTGAAGATGGGATTCACGGCTGGAAGCAGATCATGGGTCTTCCAGGAGACTTGAGTTACAGGCTGCGGCTTCAGGTTTCTTTCAGACGCCACCATGCCCTCATAAATCCGCCGCGTGAGCTGCACGCGGGCCTCGGGGCTGCCGTCGTTGTATTTGCCTGCGGCGATGTTGCCGGAGGCTCCAGTGAAATAGATGTGCGTGCAGCCGGGTTCCTCTTTCTGCCGCTGCTTGCGCGCCAAGCCTACGAAGTCGCTGCTGACGTGGCCTTTGCCATAGTGGCTCATGGGATGCGTGGCGTAGTAGTGGCAGGCCAGCACTTTTTCCGTGCCGTCATAAAACGCCACGGTCTTCAGCATCGGATCAATGAGGCCTTCTGTGAGCGCGATCAACTCGGCATCCTTGCAGGCGCTGCCCCGCATTTTCAGCACTTTGCCATCGGGCCCCAGGGCCACACGGCGGTTGCTGGCCACCTTTTCCACGCGGCCCTCGCCCTGAGCGACATGGGTGACCGGGCGCGCACGGGGCAGGGCGGCCTTCACGGCCTCGCTTGCGCGTTTCAGGCAGTCATTGAAAAACGGCATCTGCACCAGCGAGAGGCCGGCGTTTTGTTGAGCGGCCAGTTCTTCACCGCGCAGGCAGACAAACGGCGCATCATGCTGATGAACGCACTGCACGGCCACCCGCTCCGGCGTGGTGCCTGCGGCTTCGGCCAGGGCGGTTCTCCAGGCGAGGTGAGCCTCATTGAGAATCCCTGTCCAGTCCACGGCACAGACGACTACGGGCTTGCCAGCACCTAACAAAATGTATCCAATGGCTTCCAGGGCATCCTCGCAGTCCACCACCGGGGTGATCCAGCCGCCACACAAAGGATGACCTGCGGGAGGCGTGACATCGAAGCGGAAAGGGGCAATGCGCAGACTTTCCGAGGAGGCGGCAATGGCCTCAGGAAGAATGCCAGCGGCGAGGGCGGCCTGAAGAAGGCGGCGGCGGGTCAGGGATGGCATAACAAAATATGCTGCAAAAAAATCAGAGGCCAAATGCAGTGTCCATCTGCTGCGAGACTCCAGTAAGGTAGGCCAGATCACCGCCGGCCACTTCAGCCGCCAGCCAGCCGTGGTAGTTGATCTCCAGCAGGGCCTTGCGCACATCGGCATAGTCAATGTCGCCTTCACCAATCGGAGTGAACTTGCCCTGCGCCCGGGAGAAGCCTTTGACATCGAGCTTGAGCACCCGCTTGCCGAGCTGGCGGATCCAGCCGCCCATGCTGCCGTATTTCCAGTGGTTGCCGATGTCGAACTGCATGCCCACCCAGGGGGAGTTGAATTCGTCCACGTATTTCACGAACTTGTCGGCGTTCTGGTCCGCACCGCCGTCGTGGTTGTAGAGGAACTGGTTCCAGACGTTTTCAATCACGATGGAAACACCCAGCTCGGCGGCCAGAGGCACGGCCTTGGCGATGTTTTCCACCGAGCGCGGCCAGATCTCGTTTTCAGGCCCGTCCTCGCCTTTGCCGACGACCAGCAGCACGCTGTGACCGCCGACGGCGCGGGTATCCCGCAGCGCGGTTTTGAGGTCGGCCAGGGCCTGGGCCCGGGTGGCTGCATCGGCACTGGTGTGGCGGATTTTCCAGTGGCTGCCGCAGACGGTGCCATCCACAGGCAGGCCAGATTCGGCGATGGCCTTCTTCGTCTCTTCCACGTCCATGCCGGGGGCGTTCATTTCCACGCCCATGAACCCGGCCTGTTTGGCGGCCTTGAACTTGTCGGTCAGGCTGCCGTCCACCTTGATCATGCCGATCTTCAGTGTCTTATAAAGACGGCCCGCGAGGGCGTGCGGCACCCCGGGAGCGGCGGCGAGATTTTGCCAAGCAGGCAGGGCGGCCCCGGCGGTGAGAAGCGAGGCACGATGGAGAAACTGGCGGCGGTTGGTGATCATGATGGGCGAGTGGGTACAAACGCACCATCAGGCACGTCTTTAGCCAAACGCCCCTCAGGGACCGGCAATCCGGTGCCCTAGTGACGAAAAGACATCTTTTGATGAGATGCCGGTCAGGCATCCCGCAGCAGGATGGCATCCACATTAATGCCGTCATAGAGGGCATCGCTGAGGATCACCAGCGGGTCACCGGCCTTGATGTGGCCATGCTTACGCAGCATCTCGATGGCGTCGCGGATGGCCTTTTCCGGGTTGCCTTCTTCAAAGGCCAGCACAAAGGGCTGCACGCCTCGAGCGGTGACCAGGGTGCGGCTGACGTGGAGATTGGGCGTGAAGGCAAAGATGGAGGCAAACTCCGGGCGCTGATGCGCGAGCAGGTGGGCCATGACCCCGCGCAGGGTGAAGACCAGCAGCTTGGAGTTCGGGATGCTGTTTGCCAGCAGGATGGCAGCCTTGACGGTCTTGTGCTTGTTCGTCTTCAGCGGGGCGTCACTGGCGAAGCGGCCGGAGGGATACTTTTGCTCGATGCGGCGGATGACGGTGTCCAGCACCTCCACGCACTTCTCCGGGTAACGGCCCACGCTAGTCTCACCGCTCAGCATCACGCAGTCCACCTGCTCGATGACCGCATTGAAGATGTCGGTCACCTCGGCCCGGGTCGGCACGGGGTTTTCGATCATGCTTTCCAGCATCTGTGTGGCCACGATGACCTTGCGGCCATGGTAGGAGCAGCGCTCCACGATGTGGCGCTGGATCAGCGGCAAGTCTTCGATGGGGCATTCGCTGCCGAGGTCGCCACGGGCCACCATGATGCCGCCGCTGGCCTCCACCAGCGTGTCAATGTTTTGCAGGGCCTGCTGGTTCTCAATCTTGGCGATCACCCGGGCCTTGCTGCCTTTTTGCTCCAGCAGCAGTTGCAGGTGCTGAATGTGGGCAGGCTCGCGGGCAAAGCTGAGGGCAAAGTAGTCCACGCCCAGCTCACAGCCCAGGTCCAGGTCGGCATAATCTTTCTGGGTCAGCGGCGGCAGGCGCACGGGCACGCCGGGGAGATTGATGTGGCGGCGGGACTTCATTTCGCCCTGGGTCAGGACGGTGCCGATGACGCGCTTTTCACTGATCTCGGTGGCCTTGATCTGGATCATGCCGCCGTCCACCATGATGATGTCGCCCACGTGGAGGTCTTTGCCCAGCTCGGGGTAGTTGACGGTGACGGAGAGGGGCACCGTGGCGGCCACATCGGGCTTGCAGCGGAATTCCACCCAGTCACCCACCTGGAGCTGCCAGGGCTGCTCCACATCGCCCGTGCGGATGCTGGGGCCGGTGAGATCCATGAGGACGGAGATTTCCTTGGCCCCTTTGGCCGCGGCTTCGCGGATGCGGCCATAAACCATGCGCACCCAGTCGTGCGAGGCATGGCTCATATTGAGGCGGAAGATGTCCGCGCCCTTTTCCATGAGATTGAGAATGACTTCAGCGGACTCGGTGGCAGGCCCGAGGGTGCAAAGGATCTTGGTTTTACGCATGTTCGGCATGGTTGAAGGGGGGGCCGGGAGATTCAAGCGGCAATCCTGCCATGAAGCACGAGACAGGCCATGGTTGAGCCTCAGTCAGAGGATCACTCCTGAGACCAAGCCTTCAGATCATCGAGAAACAGTCGCAGACTGGGGGAAACCTTCGCGGCGGCTTCCAGATCCTCACTCGCAGCTTGCCAAAAAAGTTCGTCTCGATTGAGCCCTCGTGATTTCGCAGCTTCATCTCGAAGGTCTTTGAGCTGCGGAGGCGGAGTGTTCGGATAGTATTGCCGTGCTAGGTGACTGTTTGCCTCACTAAAAAGCGGTAACTCTTCCCGGTCTGGTTGAAGGAGGGTTAACACCCAACTCTCGATCATTTCCACAGGCACGGCCAAGGCGACTTCGATGGGCCATTGAGAACGGTCTTTGCCCAAAGTCGCCGTCAGCATTTCGACCAGCTTCGTGTAGCGCGGCTCTTTCTTTAAATCGGCCTTCGGCAAAGGGCGTGGATAAACACAACCCGCTGGATGCCCAGGGGCGCGATCATTGTCAACGGCGATGATCACGGCTATTGGTTGTTTTTCGGACCAACCTTTGAAGCGGTTGATCAGCAAACGAGCGGATGCGATGGCTGTATCATAGCTGGAGCCCCGGCGAACTCGAAACTCCTGATCGCTGTGGAAGGACTGTCCTGTGACACGCTCGGCGATGCGCTCATAGAACATCTCATCCAGCTCGCCTTCGCAGAGGATGTAGAGATGCTTCTGCATGTCAGTTGGCCGGGCGACGATTGATCTTGGCAGGCACTCCCCCGACGAGGCCAGAGAACCACAGATTGCCGAGTGGCATGTCTTCAGGATCTACCGAGTCGTAGTCCAGGTCTTTGAGGCGATCCGCCAGCGTGCTCAGCGTGCTCGCTCCATCCTTTTTCTCCACGATGATCACCGCTTCTTTGTCGTCCTGAAAACAGTCCACCAGATAAGGGTTATGGGTCGTCGCCAGGATGTTGATTCCATGCTTTTCAGCGATGTCTTTCATCATCGGAGCCACATACTCAAACAGTCGTGGATGCAGGCCACGATCAATGTCTTCCAGCAAGATGATCGGTGGTGGATTCTCCTGGTGAACGATGGTGAGGATGCAAAGAACGAGTCGTGTGCCTTCCGAGAGTTCGGTGGCAGGAAGAGGTTTACTGAGACCTCTTTCACGCACTTGAATTTGTTTGGTTCCTTCGGCTGTGGTCCGAAGGCTTAATTTTTCGACTTCAGGAACGTAGCGTTTAAAGTTTTCTTCGATCTTATCAAAGAGGTCTTCCCGATCTCCATTTTTCAGTGATTCAAGAACTTGGGCCGTTCCAGAACCGTTTTCTTTGATCTGTGCGTCAGCTACAATGGCTTCTGCCTCTGAGATACAATCGGCTTCTAAAGCGAAGCGTGGAATAAGGGTTCCAGGCTTCCATGGAAACCGCCAAGTAAGTTGGAATTGGCCCTCTAAGATCTCTTCGGCATGAACTCCGAAATCACTATGGCCGTCATTCATAAAAACATCAAAGCCAGTAGGTTTAGTGGGGGAATTGATGTGTTTAATCCACTGTTGGGCAGTCTCGAAAACTGGTGACTCACCGTTCTTAGCTTCTTCCATAAAAGCTTCGATATCAAAGCTGGGAGCATTGCTAAGGAGTGACAAGAATCTAAGTAAATTCGTCTTCCCCGAACCATTCGCCCCAACGACGAGTGAAAACGGTCGCAGTTTGACCTCCGCGTCCACGAACGAGCGGAAGTTCTGAATTCGGATGCGCGTGATCATTCCTGAAAGGCTACCGTCTGCACTGCGGCCTTGCAAGCTCGACGCGATTTGAGCCTACAGCCAGATCATGAGCTGCTGCACGAGGTCCTTGGTCTGGGTGACGCGGTATTCGTCGCCGGCCTGGAGGCGGACTTTGTTGCCGTCGCTGCAGTTGTTGAACTCAAAGAGGACGGGCAGCTCGCCGGGGAACTGGGTGAGGACTTCGTGGATGCGGTCGAGGTCGATCTGGCTGTGGCGTCGGCAGTCCAGGCGCAGCAGCAGGGGTTTAGGCGGGGCCGGGGGTGGTGCGGGCTTGGCGGGGATTTCGGCACCGGCTTCTCCGGCATTGGCCACGCGGGCTTTTTTCGGGGACAGGGGCTTGGCATCGCCGAGGGTGAGGCGGTTGCCCTCGGTGCGCTGGTCCTTCATGCAGCGGCAGCGCAGGCCCAGCACGGCACCGACTTTGAGGAACTCCTTGAACTTCTCGTACTCGTCGCTCCAGACCATCATCTCGATCTGGCCAGTGAAGTCTTCGAAGGTGAAGGTGGCGAAGGGGCGGTTGTCCTTTTTTGAGTATTTGACGTCGAGGCTGTTGACGATCCCGGCGATGAAAACCGTCTGCGGTTTGGCGCTGGTGTCCACTTCCTCCAGGGCGATGATTTTCGTCAGCTTACTGGATTCAAAGTTGCCCCGGTAGCTGTCCAGCGGGTGGCCGCTGACGTAGAAACCGAGCAGCTCTTTTTCAAAGGCCAGTGTCTCGTCCATCGTCCAGGGCGTGATCTCCACCTGGGCCGCCGCTTTCTTGGGCGGGGCCATGGCAAAGTCATCAAAAAGACCGCCCTGGCCAGCTTTTTTGTCTCTTTGGGCGGAGGCGGCCGAGGCGAGCACCTGCTCCAACTTCGCAAAAAGGGAAGCCCGGTGCTCTTTGGTGAAATCAAACGCGCCGGACTTCACCAGCGCTTCGAGCAGCTTCTTGTTCACCGCCCGGGTATCCATGCGCGCGGCAAAGTCTTCGAGACTCTTGAAAAGACCGTTTTTCTCACGTTCTTCGATGGCGGCGGCCATGGCTCCTTCGCCGACGTTTTTCACCGCACTGAGACCAAATCGGATCGCATTGGGCCCTTCGATGTTGGGATCGGCATCCTTGGTGCGCTCAGGGGAAAACTTGAGCAGGGAGCGGTTGATATCGGGCGGCAAAATCGCCATGCCCATGCGCAGGGATTCGCTGACGAAATTGGCGATCTTGTCCGTGTTGCTGACTTCCAGACTGAGCACCCCGGTCATGAACTCGACCGGGTAGTTGGCCTTGAGGTAGGCCGTGCGGTAAGTCACGATGCCGTAGGCGGCGGAGTGCGATTTGTTGAAACCGTACTGGGCGAATTTTTCCAGCAAGTCGAAGACGGCGTTGGCCTGTTTGTCGCCGATGTCGTTGGTCTTTTTGCAGCCTTCGACGAAGGCGATACGTTGCCGGGCCATCTCGGCCAAGTCCTTCTTACCCATCGCTCGGCGCAGCAAGTCAGCCTGACCGAGGGTGAATCCGGCCAGCAAGTTGGCGGCCTGCTGCACCTGCTCCTGGTAAACCAGAATCCCGTAGGTTTCCTTGGCGATCTTCTCCAGCAGCGGGTGCGGATACTCCACCTCTTCCAGCCCTTTTTTACGCTGGATGTAGTCGGGAATGAACTGCATGGGCCCCGGACGGTACAGGGCCAGAATAGCGATAATTTCCTCAATCCTGTCAGGACCGAGCTGCTTGCAGGTATTGATCATCCCGCCAGATTCCATCTGGAACACGGCGACTGTTTCGCCCCGCTGTAGCATCTCGAAGGTCTTCACATCATCCAAGGGAGCCTCGGATGTGTTGAAGCCGGGCACGCGTTTTTGCACCCACTGCTCCGCCTCCTGGATGACGGTCAGCGTTTTCAGCCCCAGGAAGTCCATCTTGAGCATGCCCAGTTCCGTGAGCGGCTTCATGGCAAACTGGGAAACGATTTCGTTTTCGTTGCCTCGCGTCAGGGCGATGAAATCATACAGGGGCCGGTCGCCGATGACGACGCCCGCCGCGTGGATGCCGGTGCCGCGGGTGATGCCTTCGAGGAAGGTGGCGTGCTTCCACAGCTCTTGCGCGTTGCTATCGTTTTCGATGTAGGCCTTCAGCTCCGGGTTTTTGTCAATGGCCCCGTCAATATGGATCATCTTGCCCGTGGCCTTGTCCTTCTTGTCCTCACCGGCGAGCGTGATGTTCAGCTCGGTGGGGATCATCTTGGAAAGACGGTCCGCATCGCCATAGCTCCAACCGAGCACGCGGCCAACGTCGCGCACCACGGACTTCGCGCCCATGGTGCCAAAGGTGATGATGTGGCTGACGCTGAGGTCGCCATACTTTTCACGCACGTATTGGATGACCTCGCCACGGCGGGTCTGGCAAAAGTCGATGTCAATATCGGGCGGGCTGACACGTTCCGGGTTGAGGAATCGCTCGAACACGAGCTCAAACCTCAGCGGATCAATGTCCGTGATGCCGAGCACAAAGGCGACCACCGAACCGGCGGCCGAACCACGTCCCGGACCCACGGGGATGCCGTGTTCACGGGCCCAGTTGATGAAGTCCCAAACGATGAGGAAGTAACTGGTGAAGTTTTTTTCCGCTAGCAAAGCCAGCTCGTAATCCAGGCGCTGGCGCAGGGCTTCGTCATTGAGTGCGCGGTCACGTCCATAACGACGGATGAGGCCTTCTTCACAAAGATGCCGCAGGTAAGCGACGCGGTCTGGCCAGTTACCCTCCACCCCGTCCATCGGGTACTGGGGGTAACGGTCGATGCTGGTGGAGTCGAGTCGGATGTTGATGTCGCAACGCTCGGCGATCTCCAGGGTGGCATCGCAGGCCTCCGGATTTTCCCGGAACAGCGCCCGCATTTCCTCCGCCGTCTTGAAGTAAACTTCGGGCGAGTAGCTGACGCGGTTGACGTCATGCACGTTCGCGCCGGAGCCCACGCAAATCAGGATGTCGTGGCTTTCATGATCGTCGCGATTCATGAAATGCACGTCGTTGGTGGCGACGGTCTTGAGGTCGTACTGCTTGCCCCACTGGATGAGCTGGCGCGCGACGGTGCGCTGCTGCTCCATGCCGTGGTCGTTGAGTTCGAGGTAAAAGTTCTCCGGCCCGAAGATGTCGCGGAACTCGATCAGGCTCTTTTCCGCCTCGTCCTTGCGGTCCGTCAGCAGGAGCTGGTTGATCTCGCCATTGAGGCAGCCGCTGAGGGCGATGAGGCCCTTGCTGTACTGGCGCAGCAGGTCCTTATCCAGGCGCGGCGTGTCGCCGAATTTGCCGTAAAGATGGGCTTCGGTGACGATGCGGGAGAGGTTTTCATAACCCTCATTGCTGGAGGCCAGCAGGGTCAGGTGCGAGGAGCTTTTGCGTCCCTGCACCTCCTTCTTTTCATGCATGGATCCGGGCGCGAGGTACACCTCGCAGCCGAGAATGGATTTCACCTTGGCCTTCTTGGCCGCCATGTAGAAATCAATGGCCCCATACAGGTTGCCATGATCGGTTATCGCCACCGCAGGCATCCCCAGCTCTTTCGTACGGGAGACGAGGTCATCTATGCGGACCGCGCCATCGAGGAGAGAGTATTCGGAGTGGAGATGGAGGTGGACAAAGGAATCTGCCATTGGCCTGCCCAGCCTAGCCAGAAGACCGCACTTTTCTCGCCAAAAATGTTCCAGGCCGGAGATTCATCGCCAGCCCTCCTGGCAGCGGCCTCAGAGCTCGATTTTCATCGCCGGCGGCGGCTTCAGCTTGATCACGGGCTGCTCGCCGGAATCACCTTCATCCACACCCACGGGGACTGCCCTCAGAATGGGCGTGCCGTCGTCATTCACCGGGCGGGCGCGCAGGATGGGCTTCTCGGAGTTGTAGGGATCGGAACCGAGGATGATGGGCTCCTGGAGGTGCACAGGCTCAATGTTGGCAAATTTGCCAGCTTCTGCCAGCAGGGCGGAATCCGCCGTCTGTGTGATGGCCTGATGGAAAGCTTGGAGATCGGCAGGCAGTCCTTCCCCGGTGTGGACGGGGCAGGTGGTGTTGAAGCTGGTGCCAGGGCGTAGATACTCGGAATAGGTGCTGCGGACGGAACGCTCGACGCCATCGGGCCCCTTCACCTTGTCATAACAAAAATCGGTGGCGCGCAGGCCGCTGACCCGGCAGATCTCGATGCGTTCAGCAGTCTCTGGAGGATTGATCTCCTGGGGGGCGCGAGCTTTGGCGCTGGCATTGATGATGTCCGTCCAGATCGGCAGGACGATCTTGTTGGAGAAGGCCCCCGGATAGATGGTCTTTTGCTTGTCAAAGCCCACCCAGACACCGCAGGTGACGGCCGAGGTGTAACCGAGGAACCAGAGGTCCTTCGACTCGTAATGCGTGCCCGTTTTGCCGCCCGCGGGGAAGTCGCCCAGGCCATACTCAATGGAGGGAGCGCCTGTCCCACGGTGCAGGGCTTCGGAAAGGCAGGTGTGGGTCTGGTAAGCGGCGATCTCGTCCATGGCGCGGACGGGCTGGAGGGTCTTTTCGTCGAGCTGGAAGACGGTGCTACCCCGGAAGTCGGTGATGCGCTGGATCAGGTGCTGCTTGGCCGGGCGTTTGCCCAGGGTGGGGAAGCAGGAGTAGGCCAGGCACATTTCATCCAACTTGGATTCGGTGGCCCCGAGGAAGGTGGAGGGGAACTCGCGCAGCTCGGTATTGATGCCGGCGCGTTTGGTGAAGTCGCGGAAGTCCTGCCGGATGCGGCCTCCTTCCAGGGCGACTCTTTCGCCCAGGCGGACGGTGGCGGAATTGTGAGAGCCGACGAGGGCCTCACGGGCGCTGATGGGGTTGCGGGACCACTTCGGATCGTCCACTTCCATGCCCCACTCGCCCAGAATCCCCGTCAGCCCGCCGATCATCACGCGGCGGTTGTCCAGCGGCTCATCCGCCAGCGGGGTCATGGGGAAGTAGCCGGGCTTTGAAAAAGCGGCGGCGTAAACGAAGGGAGTGAAGGCTGTGCCTACGGGGCGGACGCCGTCGGTGGCGCGGTTGTACTGGCTGTCAATGAAGTCACGACCGCCGACCATGGCGAGGATGGAGCCATCGCTGTTGTCCATGACGATGGCAGCACCTTGCAGGTATTCGGGCATGGGACGTTTTTCATCTTCACCGAGGGTGCCTTTCATTTTTTTGCCATGCCACTCGCCCAAGATGCCGCGGAACTGGGTGTAGGTCTGGTGCGGGTAATCGGGACGGATTTCCACCTCAGCCAGGCGTTTTTTCATGGCCGTCTCGGCGGCCTTTTGCAGGTCCTTGTCAATGCTGGTGTAGATCTGGAAACCGCCGATGGAGGCGCGCTCTTCACCGACCAGGGCGACGACTTCCTGCCGCACTTCGTCAAACACGTAGCTTAGCCTGGGATCACTGCTCTGCGGCGTGGTGACCATCGGCTTCAGCTTCAGGCGCTCGGCATCGTCGCGTTCCAGGCTGCCTTCGAGGACCATACGCTCCAGCACGTAATTGCGCTCCTTGATGGCGCGCTCAGGGTGGCGGATGGGTTCAATGTTGTTCGGGCTTTTGATCAGACCAGCGATGGTGGCGCATTCTTCGATGGTGAGGTCTTTGGCGTCCTTGCCGAAGTAGCCCTGGGCGGCGGCCTGGATGCCGTAGAAGTTTTTGCCGAAGAAGATGCGGTTCAGGTAGAGCTCGAGGATCTCGCTTTTGGTGAATTTGCGCTCAATCCGCTGGGCCACAAAGGCCTCCATGATCTTGCGTTTGTAGCTCTTTTCCATCAGACCGAAAGTCTGGCGAGCAAGCTGCTGGGTGATGGTGCTGGCGCCTTGGGTTGTGCGCCCTGCTTTCACGTTTTCGATCACGGCGCGGGTCAAGCCGATGTAGTCCACTCCGTCATGCTGGAAGAAACGGCTGTCTTCCTGGGCTGTCAGCGCATCGATGAAATGTTGGGGCACTTCCTTGATCGGGACAGGGGTGCGGTTGAGCACGTAAATGCGGGACAGTTCCTCGCCATTGCGGTCATAGATGATGCTGGCCGCCTCCAGTTTGCGGATTTCTTCCAGGTCATACTGCTCCGCTTTTTCCCGCAGGGGAGCCACCACGACGGCATAGATGCCCAGGGCCGTCACACCCGCGAGAATGAAGAGCGCCATCAGGGCACTGAACCAGACACGCCGGTAGAAGGGGAGTTTCAGGCCGGACTCGCCGCGCCAGTTCGTCTGGGGTTTAGGTTCCAAATCTTTGCCGAACATGAGGAGATGCCCTTGATTGCAAGGGGTGGTAATCTAATGGCAGTGACGCCACCCCGCCACTTGTTTCCCAATGACCCCTCTGACGAGCATTTTGCATGACACCCTGGCCACCTCGCCCCAGGCGAGGCTGACCTTTGCAGACGTCATGCAGGCAGCCCTTTACCACCCTGAGCACGGGTATTATGGCCCGGGCCCTCGGCGTATTGGCCGCAGCGGTGACTTTTACACGGCTGTCTCCGTGGGCTCGCTTTATGGTCGGTTACTTGGCAATCTGGCGCGGCAGGTGCAGGCGGAACTGGGAAACCCGACCGGATTTGCCGTCATCGAACAGGCCGCGCACGATGGGCAACTGGCCGAGGATGTGTTGTCCGCTACCGATTTCCCCTACTGGATCGTCGAGCCGAATCCACGCTATGAAGCGGTGCAGCGGCAGCGGCTCGCGTCTTTTGGCGAGCGGGTTCGCTGGGTCCCTTCACTGGCCGCTTTGCCCCCGATTCCGGCCCTGTTCATCTGCAATGAACTGCCGGACGCCATGCCCGTCCATCTTGTCCAGTGGGAGGGCACGGCGTGGCGGGAGCTCTGGGTGCAGTCGGCAGGGGAGGCGCTGGAGTTTGTTCCCGGGCCACTTTCATCGGAGGCGCTGGCGGCGGAAGTCGCTCGCCTGCCGCAGGACCTGCCTGCGGGCTACACCACCGAGGTGAATCTAGCGGCGCTGAACTGGATGCAGGAGCTAGGGGAAGCGCCGTTTCACGGGGCGGTTTACATCGCCGACTATGGTTTTGACGACCTGGAACTGTATGCCCCAGAGCGCACAACGGGCACCTTGCGGCGTTACCAAAAGCACCAGACGGATGACCGGGTGCTGGAAGATTTGGGCGAGTGTGATCTCACCACGCATGTCAATTTCACCCGCCTGACCAAAGTCGCCGAATCCGCCGGGATGAACCTCCGGGCCTACGAGCTGCAAGGCCGCTTTCTGGGCAAGCTGGGCCTGCCCGTGCTGGCCGCGCTGGAGGGCCGTGTGGATGCCTCCACGCAGGCCCTTTTGCGGCAGTATCACTCCCTCACGCACCCGGCTTTCATGGGGCGCTCGTTTCGGATCTTAAGCCTGAGTAAGGGGTCTAGGGCTTGAGGCGGATGGGGGACGTGTTTTGGACTCCGTTGGCTGGAGCCCCATCCGCTCTAGTGACCAAAGCTTCCAAAAGCCCATTCCTCGGAAGTGAATATTACAAGCCTTTGACCTGGGTCTTCACGCGTAGCAGGAACATGTCTGCCGTGACGTACATGACGTCTTTCTCCGGGCCGCCCCAGGCGCAGTTGCCGGTGTTTTGACCGGTGAGGATGGTGCCGAGGTGTTTGCCTTCAGGGTTGATGATCAGCACGCCGCCGGGGCCGGTGGTCCAGATATTGCCCAGGGTATCCACTTTCATGCCATCGCAGCCGCCTTTGCGCTCAGCGGACTTCAGCGGCTGGGCGTGGAAGAACAGACGACCGTTTTTCACGCTGCCATCGGCCTGGAGATCATAGGCCATGACGCGGGTGTCATCCTTGTCGGAAACGGCGATGTAGAGGGTCTTTTCATCGGAGCTGAGGGCGATGCCATTGGGCCAGAGGATGTCCTGGATGATGAGGCTGACTTTGCCATCTGTGTCCAGGCGGTAGATGCCGTGATAGGGGGCGTCCTGCGGGGTGCCTTTCTTCATGCCGTAGGGTGGGTCCGTGAAGAAAAGGCTGCCGCTTTTGGCGATGACGAGGTCATTGGGGCTGTTGAAGCGTTTGCCTTCAAACTTGTCGGCCAGGGAGGTGAAGCTGCCGTCTTTTTCCAGCCGAGCGATGCGGCGCTCGCCATGCTGACAGAGAATGAGGCTGCCCTTGGCATCTACTGCCAGGCCGTTGGAGCCCTGGCCATCGCCGCTGAGGCTGCCGCTGGGTTTGAGGACGGTGGTGGCGCTGGCATCGCCTTCTTTCCAGCCGAAGACGGTGTTTTCGGGTACATCGGAAAAGAGGATCTGACCGTCCTTCCACACGGGGCCTTCGGACCAGTTGAAGCCGGTGGCCAGGATCTCGATCTTCGCGTCTGGGGCGATGAGTTTATCTAGGGCGGGGTCCAGCCGTTCAATGCCGCCTTTGAACTCGGGCACCGGTTCGGCAGCGAAGGCAGCAGTCAGGCTCAGCAAGGGAAGCAGGAGGCATTTTTTCATGGAAAGCGAAATTCTAGGGGGTCACGCGCCGAGAGGGCAAGCGTTCAGTTGTTCGCACAAATCGTCGTTGGCCCATCGTTGATAGCTCATGCGCTTCCTTGCCTGCTGCCTGTGCCTCACGGTCTCCCTTCACGCTGCTCCGGACCTGATTTTGCATCATGGCCGCGTCATCACCGTGGATGAAAAGTTCAGTTATGCCGAAGCGGTGGCAGTGGAGGCAGGGCGCATCGTCGCGGTGGGCAGCAATGACGAGGTGCTGGCGCTGAAGGCTGAAACGACGCAGCTCCTGGATCTCGGTGGCAAGACCTTGCTGCCCGGCCTCATGGATTCGCATGTGCATGCGGCCGCCGCGATGACGGAGTTTGACCATGAGATTCCCACCATGGAAACCATCGCCGAGGTGCTGGTCTACATCCGCACACGGGTGGCGGCCTCCAAGCCGGGCGACCTCATCGGCCTGCGGCAGATTTTCATCACGCGGCTGGAAGAGCGCCGTTACCCGACCCGGGCCGAACTGGACCAAGTGGCTCCTGAAAATCCGGTGGTCTTTTCCACCGGGCCCGATGCCATGTGCAACAGCTTGGCTCTGAAGCTGGGAAAGATTGACCGTGACTTCAAGTTGCCAGAAGGCCATCCCGGCAAGGTTGAAAAGGATGACGCAGGCCAACCCACCGGCCTGCTGCGTGGCTTTGCTCCAACGATCAAAGCTCCACGCAAAGAGAAGTCCCCCACTGCCGAGGACACCTACCGGCGCACCTTGGAGTTGTTTCGCGACTACGCCTCGGTCGGCCTAACCACGATTGCGGACAGAAACTCCAGCGCCAGCCTGCTTTCGCTTTATCAAAAGATGCGGGATCAAAAAGAACTGCCGGTGCGGGTGCGAGTCTCCATGGGGCTGAATGCCATGAGCCTCTGGCCGGCGATGGAGAAGTCCATGGAGGAGATCATCCAGCATCCGCTGACGAAGCCGGATGCGGAGTTGCAAATCATCGGCACAAAGGTGTTTCTCGATGGAGGTATGCTGACGGGCAGCTCCTTCATGAGCAAACCCTGGGGCGTGAGCGAGGCCTATGGCATCAGCGACCCCACGTATCGAGGTGAGCAAAAGATCCCGGCGGACCGTCTGCGCCAGATGGTGGCGAAGATCACCGGGGCGGGGCTGCAGTTCACCGCGCACTCCGTGGGGGATGCGGCGGTGGCCACGCTGCTGGGGGTTTATGAGGACGTGGATCGTGAAGGGTCCATCCGCGCCAGCCGCAGCAGCGTCACGCATTGCAACTTCATGCAGCCGGAGTCCATCGCCCGCGCGGCGAAACTGGGCGTGTGTGTGGACCTGCAACCCATCTGGCTGCACATGGATGGCCGCACCTTGACCGGCCACTTTGGCGAGGAGCGCATGAAGCTGTTTCAGCCCCTGCGCGCCTGCTTTGATCAAAACGTCATCGTCGGCGGTGGCAGTGACCACATGCAGAAAATCGGCTCCTTTCGCAGTGTGAACCCCTACAATCCCTGGCTGGGCATGTGGACGGCGGTCACCCGCCAGGCACGCAAGTTGGACCGCCCGGTGCACCTCGAAAACGCCCTTACCCGGGAAGAGGCGCTGCGCCTTTACACGACCAACAATGCCTACCTGCTGAAACTGGAGAAGGAGACCGGCTCCATCAAAGAGGGCAGGCTGGCAGACCTGATCCTGGTGGATCGAGATCCGCTCACCTGCCCCATTGAAGACCTCCCGCAGACCGTCGTTTTGAAAACTTGGTTAGGCGGGAAGGTGGTGTTTGAGAAGTAAGACCGGAAGTGCCTGAGCTTATTCCTTCGGCTTCGTCGTCATCGGGAAGTCGTCTGTGCGGAAGGGGGTCACGGGCAGACCTTCGATGCTGAGGAGGTTGCACACGGGGTTGTTGGCCCAGGCATAACGGACGGCCACAGGCTTGGCCACTTCGGTAGCGGTGACTTCCACTTTGTCGCGGCCCACGATCTTGGCGGTGGCCCAGACCCATTTCTTGTCTTCACCGCAGATGGCAAAACCCTTGACCTCGCTCACGTCCACGGTGCGCAGGGTGGAGCCGAAGGTGTCCAGGGTGACGGTGGCTTTGTTGCCTTCGATGGCCACGGATTTGTACTCAGGGCTGCGATAGGGGAGCTTGAAGCCGTAGTCTTTCACCAGGGCAAGGCGAGCGAGACGTTCTGCCACGTCGCGCTTGTTTTTCGGGTGGATGTCGTTGGCTTCGCCGAGATCAATGATGACGGCCTGACCGCCATTCTTGATGGCGTTCTGGGTCTTGGTCTGGCTTTCGCGCAGCTCGGCCCAGGCGCTGTCGCCAGGGGTGGGGACTTCAGCCATGAAGTCAGCCAACTGCACCCAGTAGAAGGGGAAATCGCCCTGCTTCCACTCTTTGCGCCAATGCTCGATCATGAACGGGAAGAGGGAACCGTATTCATAAGCGCGTCCTGAATTGGACTCGCCCTGATACCAGATGGCCCCTTTGATGCCGTAACCGATGGTGGGCAGCAGTACACCGTTGTAGATGTTTCCAGGGCGGGCATTGCCCGTCAGCCAGCTTTGAGGAGAACTGGGCTGGCGAGGGATGGGCTGGCCAGCTTTTTTGGCTTCGTCCGCCTGGGTCTTCCACTTGGCCAGAGCCACTTCGTAGTCCTTTTTGGCTTTCTCAGAGTTCATGGCGGCTTCCGTTTTCACGGTGTTTTCCATGAGGCCTTTGAAGCGAGCATCTTTCTCCAACTCGTCACGACGCACCCAAGCTTCGGCAGCACTGCCGCCCCAGGCGTTGTTGATCAGGCCCACGGGCACATCCAGCATGCGATGCAGAACGCGGCCGTAGAAATAACCGACGGCGCTGAAAGGGCCAACGGTCTGCGGTGAGCATTCCACCCACTGACCTTTAAAATCCTGCTGCGGCTCCTGCGTGCCCACCTGGGGCACGGAGATGAGGCGGATATTTGGATACTTCGCCGTAGCGATTTCCAGATCCGCATCCCACGAGGCATTCACACTCCACTGCATGTTGGACTGTCCGGAGCAGATCCACACCTCACCGACGAGCACGTTCTTCAGCTCTTTGGTATTGGTGCCTTTGATGCCGATGGTGGCTGGCTGCGCATTGGCAGGCACGGCATCCAGCTTCACGGTCCATTTGCCATCCGCGCCTGCTTTGGCGGTTTTGGTCTGGCCTGCAAAGGTCACCGTCACCTCCGTGCCGGGCGTGTCCCAGCCCCAGATTGGGTTGGCCTGCTTTTGCTGCAGGACCATGTTATCGCCAATGATGGCGGGCAGTTTGATTTCCGCCCTGGCCGAAAAGGCGAGGGCAGTGAGGAGTGAGGTGAGTGCGAGTGTGCGCATGGATGGGTAAGAGAGCGGGGTAGTACGTCATCTCAAAGATGAACCCTTCGTAGATCCGAAAATAATGCAGGTCTCATCGTGTCTTAAATGATGTCAAATTGACATCGATTTAAGGCGATGTAATATTAACATCATGACACGCACTCAAATTCAGCTCCCGGATGAGCTCTACCAACGAGCCAAAGCTCTGGCAGAGCAGAAAGAGCTTTCTCTGGCAGAGATTGCGAGGCGTGGAATTGAACTGTTTTTAGCTCGATTCCCACAGCCGACACCCGAACCTCAAAAATGGGTTTTGCCGCAGGTGTCTGCGGGGCGCTCTTTGGTTCCGCTGGATCAATTAAGAGACATTTCCAGTGAGGAAGAATCCATGCGGGGCCTCACTCAGCCATGATAGCTCTCGACACGAACATTTTGCTGCCCGCTGTCAATGCAGACCATCCAGATCATGCGCGGGCGGTTTTGTTTGTGAACGGTTTGCTGGATAGTGATGAAGTGGCTATTTCGGAATTCGTTTTAGTCGAACTCTACGGATTGCTGCGAAATCCAGTGGTGCTTTCCAATCCGCTGAACGCTCCGGAAGCAGCGGCTGTTTGTGAGGCTTTTCGTTGTCACCCTCGATGGCAGACTTTGGGTTTTCCCCCGGACAGCAAGATGTTTCACGACCTGTATTGGCCACATCTCCGCGTAAAAAATTTTGCGCGACGGAGAGCTTTTGACCTCCGAATTGCGCTGTCGCTCACGCTTCAAGGCGTCACAGAGTTTGCCACCGCGAATCTGAAGGACTTCGAAGGAATGGGTTTTAAGCGTGTCTGGAATCCACTCCAGGGATAACCGCTGACGCCAAAAAACTACTCCACTCGCTTCGCGCGTGGCTCGCGGGCCACGGTGTCTACGGCACCCGCGCTGGTGACGAAGGGGCCATCGGCCATGGGGGCGATGTTGGTGAAGCCGACTTCGGGCATGTCGCTGGGTTTGCCGGCAAGGGGGAAGTCTTTGCGCAGTGGGAAGTAAGGGTAACCTTCCCACATGAGGATCCGGCGCAGATCGGGGTGACCGGCGAATTTGATGCCCATCATGTCCCAGACTTCACGCTCATGCCAGTCGGCCGTGGGCCAGATATCGCTGACGGTGGCGGGCTCCTCTTCATCGGGGATCTGCGCCTTGATGCGCAGGTGCTGGTGATGGCCGTAGCCATACACTTCATAGACCATTTCAAAACGCGGCTCCTGGCCCATATGGTCCAGGCTGGAGATGTCCACCAGGTAGTCGAAATTCAGTTCATCGCGGCAGTATTTGAGCAGCGGCTTGGCACTGGCCAGGGAGACTTGCACGGTGTGCTCGCCCCGGAATTCGGTGGTGCTGAGGACGGCATCGCCGAATTTTTCCTTCAGAGCGGTGACCATTTGCGCGGCGTTCATGATGCGATTCGTGGCGGCTTGTTGACCTTTTGACGATTTTTGACCGGGCTAATTAAGACAACTCGTTGATGAGTTCCTGTTTCTGCTCGGAGATGGAGTGCTCGCCTTCGATTTTGCGCTGCAGGCGCATCAGGCCTTCCATGAGAGCTTCCGGGCGGGGAGGACAGCCGGAAATGTAAACGTCCACAGGGATGAGGTGATCAATGCCCTGAAGCACGGCGTAGCTGCGATACATGCCACCGCTGGAGGCGCAGGCACCCATGGCGATGCACCACTTGGGCTCGGGCATCTGGTCCCAGACACGCTTCACGGCCAGCGCCATTTTGTAAGTCACCGTGCCGGCGACGATCATCACATCCGCCTGCCTTGGGGAAAAGCGCATCACCTCCATGCCGAAACGGCTGAGGTCATACCGGCTGCAAGCGGAGGCCATCATCTCGATAGCGCAGCAGGCCAGACCCATGGGCATGGGCCAGAGGGAATTCTTGCGCATCCAGTTGACCGCAGAATCCAGCTTCGTGACGACGACATTGCCCTCGATCTTGGAATCGTAAGAGGCTTCGGTTTCAGCAGGGGCGACCATGGCTTGGGAAAAAGGGGTTAACGGTGGAAGAAATACGCCCCGGCTCCCCCCCCGGCAACCCGTTTGTGAAAGTTTTCACAAGCTTCGCCTCGCCTGGAATCCGGGCTTAAAACGTCTTCAGGCCGGGAGGAGTGGCCGAAGCCCCTCCATACGAGGGTGCCATCGGTGCGGAAGATGGCGCAGGCTGCTGCACCTGATAGCTAGGGACAGAATAGGCTGGTGGGGTGGATTTAGGGGTGTAACCGCCGTAGGCCGGCTGCGGTGAATAAGCTGGAGGTGTGGCGGCGGGCTGGGGGGAATAAGCGGGCTGCCGGGCATAGCCCCCATACTGAGGTTGGGCAGGGGCTCCGTAGTTTCCACGGGCAACGGATTTAGCCGTCACCTCCACCTGGCCCATCTGCATGTAGGGAATGCCGATGTGCTGGGCTGCAGCGCTGGAGAGATTGATCACGCGGCCCTGGTAATAGGGGAAGCGGTCATTGACGGTGACATTCACCGTGCGGCCATTGAGCATGTTTTTGACCGTCACGACCGTGCCAAAGGGCAGGGTGGTGTGGGCAGCGGTGTAGGCCTGGGGATAATAGATCTCCCCCGAAGAGGTAGGCCGCCCTGTGTATTGGTCCGCGACATAGGAGGCCCATCCTTGCTCCCGGTGGGCAGGTGGACGAGAGGCGCAACTGACCAGGGCCAGCATGGAGAGACAGAGAAACCAGCGACAAAACATGCAGGCATGGTTTTTACACACAGAAGTGCCCTTCGTCACTCTTAGAAATTAAGAAAGCTTCGACAATGGGGGCTAGGAGGATGCGGGAGATAGGCTGTCAGCCATGGCCCACTCCGTGTGGGAGATGAAGGCACCTTCCTTTAAAAAACGCTCCACAGCCCGCAGCACCCGCGGCCGCCACATCATGAATGTGTGGTCTGCCTGTGTGACCATGAAATCGGCCTGCCCCGCCACCCAACCTCCTGCGACGGTGACGATGCCATCGGACTCGGGGCCTAAGAGATCGCGGAAAAGACTGATCACGGGCTTATTTCCCATGATGACCCCGGTGCCAGGAGGCACGGCACCCAGTCGACGAGGGGTGCTGGTTTCATCCACTCCTAGTTCATGAATGACGGGGCCTAACAAACGACGTAACCAGGGTGAATGCCCCAGCTCTGCCAGCACTTCGCTGCCTTGATTCGGCGGGCCTAACATCACGGTGCGGCCTAATGGGAAGGACGGATCTCGATTTTCTGCCCAGGCCCGGAACAAGATGCCGCCCAGGGAGTGAGTGACAAAATGCACGCGGGTGCCTTTGGTTAGTCGCAGTTTGGCCAGGGCCGGTTTCAGCCATTGATCCACCGCCGTTTGCACGGTGACGCGGCGGGAAGGGTAGCTAACGCTGATGACCTTGTAACCCGCGCGCCATAACCAGAAACGCAACGCCAGTAGGCTGCGAGGCGAACGCCCGAGCCCGTGGATCAGAACCACGATGTCGCGCTGGGTAGGTTTCATAAGTTAATAATGCAGCTAGATCATCTTTTGGTCAACCCGCGCCTGTGCAGGACAATCGGAGTTGGCCAGGGTCAAGAATCGTCAAATACCCAGCAAGAATCAGCAGCAGCGTGGCATTGCCTGGGTGGGCTGCTTTGGAAGATGCTTAGGCGATCATGCCCAACCATCGCACCATCCAGCTCGTCGCCAGCGGCGACCTCCGACTTTCTGCCAACCAAACCTGCTGGCCAGCCCAGAAGGCCATGGAAGACGCTTTGGCCAAGGCCCTCAAGGCCGAAGGGTATGAAGTCAAACGTGCGCATCCTTACGATGCCAAGAAAAAGCATGGCTTCATCGCCAGTCAGCGCGAAGGCATCGAAGTCTTTCGCACCGTGGACCCCGATGCGCCCATCATCGTAGCGGAGGCGGTGTGGCAGTACTCGCATCACGTGCTAGCGGGGCTTAGCACGCATCGCGGGCCCATTTTGACCGTGGCGAACTGGAGCGGCCAGTGGCCCGGCCTCGTCGGCCTGCTGAATCTGAATGCCTCGCTGACCAAGGCGGGCGTGACCTACTCCACGCTCTGGAGCGAGACCTTCACGGACGCCTATTTTAAAAACGGCCTGCGTGAATGGCTCGATACGGGTGCAGTGACGCATGACCAGTCTCATGTGCGAGATCTTTCACTGTTAAAACTGCCGCAGGAAGATGAAAGCCTAGGCAGGGACTTCGGGCGTCGCTTCCGCAATCACAAGGCCATTCTTGGCGTCTTCGATGAAGGCTGCATGGGCATGTACAATGCCATCATTCCGGACAATCTTTTTCATGCCACGGGCTGTTTTAAGGAGCGCCTCAGCCAGTCCAGCCTCTATGCGGCCATGCAGACCGTGAGCGATGAGGACGCGGCGGAGGCTTATGCCTGGCTGAAGAAGAAAGGATTGCAAATGCAGTTAGGTCTGAATGAGGCGACCGAGCTCACCGAGTCGCAGATTCTTCTTCAGTGCAAAATGTACATCGCCGCCGTGCGCATGGCGGATGAATTCGGCTGCGATGCCATCGGCATCCAGTATCAGCAGGGGCTGAAGGACCTCACCCCAGCCAGCGACTTGGTGGAGGGCATGCTCAACAACGCCGACCGCCCACCCGTGCGCAGTGTCGATGGCAAACGTGTGCTTTTTGAGGGGGAGGCCCTGCCGCACTTCAACGAAGTGGACGAATGCGCCGGCCTGGATGGCCTCGTGACCTACCGGCTGTGGCGCGAGCTCGGCTTTGCCCCTGAAAACACCCTGCACGATCTCCGCTGGGGCCAGAAGTATAACAAAGATTATGTCTGGGTGCTCCTCATCAGCGGCGCGGCCCCTCCGGCCCATTTCATCGGCGGTTGGAAAGGAGCGAGCACGGAACGCCAGCCCGCCATGTACTTCCGCCTCGGCGGTGGCACGATGAAGGGCATTAGCAAACCTGGCCACATCGTCTGGAGCCGCGTCTTCGTCATGGATGGCGCGCTGCATTGCGACATCGGCGTGGCCGAGGTGGTCAAACTTCCTGCCGAGGAAACCGAACGCCGCTGGCAGGAAACCACCCCCCAGTGGCCCATCATGCACGCCGTGCTGAAAGGCGTGTCGCGAGATCAGATGATGGCCCGCCACAAGTCCAACCACATCCAAGTCGTGTACACCCCCAATGAAAAGCAGGCGCATCGTGCTGCCCGCATCAAGGCCGCCGCCATGAGCGAACTGGGCATCCATACCAGCCTGTGTGGCGATGTGAAGCTGGGGTGAGGGCGGTGAGGTGCTTCTGGCTTTGGCTTGGGACCAATTTCGGTGCTGGGTTTGTGGGGCGGAGATTCGCCTCCTTTGGATGTGAGTCTTTCTCCATGGCTCGCGTGTGTTTTGGCCAATCAAGGTGGGGGCGAGCTAAAGCTCTGGATTACTTTGCCGGAGCCGACGACAAACCCGTGCTTCAATCCTGCTTTCAGGGGGTTCTCAGCGATGTATTTTCGGAAGTGTTCCAACTGAGATTCACTGCGCACAATGTGATCGAAGGGCTCTTTTTGCCATAGGGCTCCGCTCTGGCCTAACAAACGGTTGATGTCATAAGCGCTACCGCCTTTCCAATGGCGGATGATCTCCCCTAGATCGCTATTTTTCGCGGGCTGTACCAAGGCGTGAAGATGGTTTGGCATGATGCACCACGCATCCAGCCAGTAAGATTTCTCATGCCCGGCGCTGAGTCTTTGGAACAAGAGGTCAGCGCAATCCGAGCTTGCTAGCACACACTGCCCGTGTCCTGCATCCAGGAGTTCATGAAATCTAGCCGTGAATTCACGGTGATATTCATGGCGCTTTTCGTCCTCCAATCTTGTCAGTTCGGCAGGCGATTTCAAACCATGGCGATTCAACCATTCATCACGTTTCATCCTCCAACCTTCCATTACCTTTTCGGGAAGAGAATCTGCCAGTCTCGAGGTTACAAAATAAGTCGTCTCCCGCTGACGCCAATGCGGCAGATTTTCCCGATGGACGTGGAAATCCGCGCTCGGATCGAACGGAATCAAATTCATTTTCAGTTACTCGGCTGCTCCTCAACGACGCGCAAGCGTCAAACAAAGTACTCTAGAGCTTTAGCTCGAAAAAGATCGCTTTCCCTTCGCTGTCCGGCATGGCCATTCGACCTTTCAGCGAGCTCAAGCTCGGGAGTACTTTCCTCTGCGTCTCATGAAAAAGTTCCCCCAGGACCTATCACCAAAAGGCATCTCAAAATGACCTGTGTGGCCTGTCTTTAAAGAAACGGTCTTTTGAGGCTGTATTGAGGGAAGCTTTTCTTCTGTCCCTATCACCATCATGAGACCTTCCTTCCTCCTCTGCCTGGCCAGTGCTTGGCTGCCATTGACCACCTTTGCTCAGGACCTCAGCGCTTTGCGCTCGGCCCTGACCTTTCATGCGTCGTTTGATCAGGATCTCCAGGCCGATTTCTCCAAGGGCGACAAACTCAGCTACGTGAAAAAGGGCAAGGAGCTGGTGGCGGCGGTGCCGAATGAGGAGGCAAAGATCGCGCCCGGAGAGGGCAAGTTTGGCAACGCGCTGTGGTTCCCG
The DNA here is from genome assembly GCF_039542385.1 of Prosthecobacter algae. Classification (NCBI taxonomy): domain Bacteria; kingdom Pseudomonadati; phylum Verrucomicrobiota; class Verrucomicrobiia; order Verrucomicrobiales; family Verrucomicrobiaceae; genus Prosthecobacter; species Prosthecobacter algae. The sequence continues at coordinate 97,899 of NZ_BAABIA010000010.1, forward strand.
AAAAAGGGTGTCACTCGTCCACAATACAAAGACGCTGGAGTGCTGGGTTACAATGGCCAAAGCTGGAGCAGCACCGTCTCCGTGTGGTTGCGGTTGGATCCAGACAAGGACCTGGAACCGGGCTATTGCGATCCCCTGCAGATCGTGGGGGATGACGGCAAAAAGGGCTTCATTTTCCTGGAGTGGTCCAAGGATGAAACACCCCGCTATTTCCGCTACGCCATCCGACCTTTGTTTGAGATCTGGAATCCCACCAACATCCAGTGGGCAGACATCCCTTTCGATAAACGCCCCATGGTGCAGGTGGAGCGGGCACGCGCGCCGTTTTCCCGCCAGGCCTGGACGCATGTGGTCTTCACGGTGGAGAACATCAATGACAAGACGCGTAAGCCTGCTGGACGGCTTTACATGAATGGCGAGCTGAAGGGCAGCATTGAAAACTGGGACCTCACCTTCGCTTGGGACCCTGCTCAAGTCTGGCTGGTGCTGGGCGCTGCCTACGTGGGGCACATGGATGACTTGGCGGTCTTTAACCGGGCTTTGACAGCGGTCGAGGTCAAACAACTGGGCAGTCTGAAAACAGGCGTGCAGGAATTGCATGCGCCCAGCCAGAAGTGAGGCTTGCCTGTTTTCACCAAGTCAAACATCGTCAATCACCCAGCAAGAATCCGCAGCGGCAAAAGTTTGTGCTTTCTGACAAACTCTCTCATGCTGCGGGTGGACTCCCTGTCTCCCCAACCGACCGACCATGAAGCCTTCCCATCTCTGCCTCGCTGCGCTCACGGCGCTGTTTTCCGGCCATGTTGCCGCGAATGATACGCTGACCCCGCTGAAGTATAACAATCCTGGCCTCGTGGTGGATCTGGGCGTGGGTCTGTGGGCCTGGCCGATGCCGATGGACTTCGATGGCGATGGCGACCTGGACCTGGTGGTGAACTGCCCGGACAAGCCTTACAACGGCATCTACTTCTTCGAAAATGCGACGGGTGATACAGCTAAAAACAAGATGCCGGTGTTTAAGCCCGGAGTCCGTTTCAGCAAAGGCGCGCAGAATGTCCAGGTCAGTTATGTGGATGGCAAACCGGTGGTCATGAGCCCGGGTATGGTGCACCCAGATTTCCTGAAAACGGGCATCGAAAAGGAGGTCAAACTCGGGCCTGAAAAGAACATCCACATGAACAAGGTGCGCGCCAACATGTGGCGTAGCGTGGACTACGATGGCGACGGTCAGCAAGACCTCATCGTCGGGGTGGGTGACTGGACCGAGTATGGCTGGGACAATGCCTACGATGCCAACGGCCGCTGGATGAACGGGCCCATTCGCGGGTATGTTTATCTGCTGCGTAATACGGGCAACAATGACAAGCCCACCTATGACAAAGCGAAGAAAGTGATGGCCACGGATCGCCCGGTGGAAACCTTCGGCTGGCCGTCGCCGAACTTCGCTGACTTTGATGGCGATGGGGACTTGGACCTGCTGTGTGGCGAGTTTCTGGACGGCTTTACCTATTTTGAAAATACGGGCAGCCGCACCCAGCCGAAGTATGCGCTGAGCAAGCGCCTGAAAGCCGAGACGGGGAACTACCTAACCATGGACCTGGAGATGATCACCCCCACGGCCTATGATTGGGACAAGGATGGCGATCTGGACCTCATCGTGGGTGATGAAGACGGTCGTGTAGCCTTGGTGGAAAACACGGGCAAGCTGGTGGAAAAAGCGCCGGTGTTCAAAGAGCCTGTTTACTTCCAGCAGGAGGCGGATCAGATCAAGTTTGGTGCCCTCGTGACACCGGTCGGTTTTGACTGGGATGGCGATGGTGACATGGATCTCATTTGTGGTAACACCGCTGGTTATGTCGCCTTCATTGAAAACCTCAGTGGCAAAGGGGTGGAGAAGCCCAAGTGGGCAGCGCCTGTGCGCCTGGAGGCCGAAGGCAAAGCGATTCGTCCGATGGCTGGCCCGAATGGTTCCATCCAGGGCCCTTGTGAGGCAAAGTGGGGTTACACCACGCAGACCGTGGCGGACTGGGATGGTGATGGACTCCCGGATCTTGTGCTGAACTCCATTTTGGGGAAGGTCGTGTGGTACAAAAACATCGGCACCCGTGCCAAGCCGAAGCTGGGTGCAGCGCAGCCTGTGGATGTGGAGTGGAACGGCCCTCAGCCTCACCTCGCCTACGGCTGGCTCAAGCCCAAAGGCAAAGCTCTGCTGACACAGTGGCGCACCACTCCGGTGGCGGTGGATTGGAACAAGGACGGTCTCATGGACCTCGTCATGCTGGACCAGGAAGGTTACCTGGCCTTCTTTGAGCGAGCCAAAAAAGACGGCAAGCTCATCCTCCAGCATCCGAAGCGCGTCTTCTGTGCGGACAAAGAGGCGAAGGCTCCCGGTGTTGTGGACAAAGCGCTTGCCCATCTGAAAGTGCGTAACCCGGTGGACATGAAGGCTGGTGAAGCTTTGCGCCTGAATGCAGGCATCGCGGGAAAAAGCGGTCGCCGTAAGATCTGCATCATGGACTGGGATAGCGATGGCAAGCTGGACATCCTGCTGAACTCTGCGAACGCCAACTTCATCCGCCAGACTTCCGATGCCGACGGGAAGTGGTTCTTTGCTGACATGGGCCTGCTCTCCGATGCCAACATTGAAGGTCACGACGTGAGCCCTACGACGGTGGATTTTAATGACGATGGTATCCCTGACTTCGTCGGTGGTGCGGAAGACGGTCACCTCTACTACTTGCGCAATCCGAAGTCGAAGTAGTGGGTTCGGCATCGTTTGTTAGGCGAGTTGGAGAGGGATCCCCCAAGGAGCGGCACTTGCCAAGTGCCGTGTCTTGGAAAGCACTCGCTGCCAAAGTCGCCGTCTTTTTTGATGGCAATCTTCTGGGGCTACGGGGCCTCCCAGCAAGACGGATAATCCGGCGGTGGGGTGGAAGAGCTTTGGCATCTTCAGCGCCGGACACATCCGTCCTACGAATTGAATCCGTTAGCGGGGGCCGGGGGCATTGATTTTGGCGGCTTCGCGGTCCCAGCCGGCGGGGGTGCCGCGATAGGAGGTATCGCGGCGTTTGTAGAGGGACTCGCCGGTTTCACGGCCAAACATGTCTTTGGAAACATCGACGGGGGCGCTGTCGCCAGTCTGTTCGGTCCATTGGTCCAGGAGTTTGGCCCGCCGGGCTTTTACCGAGGCATAGTCGGGATCATTGGCCAGGTTGGAAAGTTGGTTAGGATCGGCGGCGGTGCGATAGAGTTCCTCCGTGGGACGTGGGGCCAGGAACACATCGGCCTGGGCGGGGGTGAGCTTGCCAGCGTCGCGGGCTTGGCGCAGTTGCAGGTAGGATGGAGACCGCACGGAGTCTGCCGGTCCTTGCCAGGGCTCCTGGGGGCGGTTGTTGCGGATGAGGAGAAAACCTTCGGATCTCACCGCGCGACCATGGGCGGCGTAGTCATGCCAGTTGTGCTCTGAGAAAGCATGCTGACGAACGATGGCATCAGGCTTGGCCAAGACGGGAGCGAAGCTCACGCCTTGCATGCTTGGGGGCACGGGGACCTGAGCGAGGCCGAGCATGGTGGGGGCAACGTCAATGGCGCTGACGAGGCTCTGGCTGGGGGTGCCGGGTTGGCCGATGCCAGCGGGCCAGTGGGCAATGAAGGGCGTCTTCATGCCGGAGTCATGCAGGCGAGTTTTGGCGCGCGGAAAGGCGCGGCCGTTGTCCGCCATCATGAGCAGCAGGGTGTTGTCCAGCGCACCTTGTTTCTCCAGCTCCGCCACCACCTGACCCACAAAGTAATCCAGCCGCGTGATCTCATTGGAGTGGGAGGCCAGATCTTGCCGCGTTTCTGCATCGTCATTCAGGAAAGGCTGCACGATGACCTTGGCAGGGTCGTGCTTGGGACCATAAAGATCTTCTTTCCAGTCCTTGTCCGCATCCCAATCGCGGTGGGCATCCAGCGAGGCGAACCAGCCAAAAAAAGGTTTGTCTTTTGGGCGCTCTTGCAGGGTTTTCACCCAGGTGGCATGCCCGCCTTTGTTGCCGGGCCCATTTCCAGCCTCGACGAGATCGAAAGGCGGTGGCTGCGGCTTTTCACCCTCGGCAGGCTTGTCGGAGGTCATGTGATGCTTGCCCACCAGCGCGGTGTAATAACCGGCGTCTTTCAGCAAACGTGGGAACCACGGCAGATGGGCGGCGATGGGCTGATGCAGCTCTGAGGCACGGCCATTGTTGTGCGGGTAACGGCCCGTGATGACACTGGAGCGACTGGGGCTGCAACTGCTGGCCGTGAGGTAGGCTTCATCAAAACGGCGTCCTTTCGCCGCCAGCTTGTCGAGGTTCGGCGTACGGGCCGCGCTGTTGCCATAACACCCTAGGTCATCCCAGCTCACATCATCCGCGATGATGAGGATCAGGTTAGGTCGTTCAGCAGCGCTAACAAACGATGCGAAAAGGAGCGTGAGGGAAAGAAGGGCGCGGAACATGGGAGGCGTAGATTCCCTGCTAACGTTGGGAAGCGACCTTTTATCCAGATTTCCAGCACATTTCTGTGCTGCTCAAAGTGGACTCTTATCCCACAATCTCTGTCGGGCAATCCGGCAGGCTGGCCATGAAGGCGCGGCCGTAGGGTTTGGTGAGGATGCGGTTGTCGAGGATGACGACCATGCCCTTGTCGTTCTGGGTGCGGATGAGGCGGCCTACGCCTTGGCGAAGTTTCAGGATGGCCTCCGGCACGCTGTATTCGCTGAAGCTGTTTAGGCCCTGCTCCTCCAGGTACTCTAGGCGGGAGGCGGTGACGGGGTGATCCGGCACGGCGAAGGGCAGGCGGGTGATGATGACGTTGCTGAGGGCCTCGCCCGGGACGTCCACCCCGGTCCAGAAGCTATCCGTGCCGAACAAAATGCTGTGCGTGTCCTTCTTGAACTCATGCAACATCTGGTGCCGGGGCATGCCGCGCCCCTGCACGAGCAGACGCCAGCCATGATCCAGGCAGAAGTCCTCGATGCGATCCGCCAGGGCGGTCATCTGGCTGTAGCTGGTGAAGAGCACGAAGGCGCGGCCTTTGGACAGGCCGAGGAAGTACTCGATCTGTTCGATCATCGCATCCTGGTATTCGGGCCGCCCGGGTTCGGGCATGCGCTTCACCAGGTAAAGCTTCATCTGCTTTTTGAAATCGAACGGGCTCTCGATGGTGGCGGCTTGCGCCTTGTAAGCCCCCACGCGTTTGCGGAAGTAGTTCAGCTTCACATCATCGCCCACGCCCAGGGTGGCACTGGTGAAGACACAGGCCTTGGTGCCGGTGAAGAAGATGCTTTCTAGCTTGGGGGCCACATCAATGGGCGCGCTGTGAAAGGAGACGATCTTGTTGTCCCCACCGCTGCGTTCGGCCCAATACACATGGCCTTCCTCGCTTTGATCCAGGAAGGAACTGATGGCGAGGCGCAGGGCCCCGAGTCGTTTGGCGATGTCTAGCAGCTCCAACTTTTGGCCTTCGCTTTTGGCGGCGTCACCCGCCTTTTGGGCGATGCGTGCCACGCGCTGCAGGGGCAGGGAAAGGGTATCCTCCACCAGCTCCGGCTCGCGCACGCGAAATTCCTTGGCGTAGGGGCCGGTGAATTTGCAGGCGTTTTCCGCCGTGCGGAAGAAACTTTCCACCATGCCCAGGCACTGGGAGACCTCGCGGGTGCCATCTTGCTCGCCCAGAGATTGGAAGAAGCCTTTGCGCGTTTTCGGATTGAACAGACGGCCCAGCTCAAAACGAATGTTGGACTCGCTGACGTGAATGCCGAAGGCCTTCGCGGCGATGTTTTCGATGGTGTGGGCTTCGTCCAGAATAACGAAGTCACGCGGGAAGATGAAGTTGGTATCATCCGCCAGCGGGCCTTCTTCGGCGGAGGCAAGCAGGGTGAAAAACAGCGTGTGGTTCAGCACCAGTACATCGGCCTCGGCCATGCGGCGGCGCACGTCCTGGTACACGCAGCCACTGCCGGGCGGGCAGCGGCGCGGGGTGCAGGCATGAGGCTCACTGCACACTAGGGACCAAACTCGGGCCCCGGGGGTGAAGTCCATCTCGCTCAGCGTGGCGGAGGGATTGTCGCGAAAGAAGTCTTCGATGAGCTGCAACTCCGCCGTCTCGCTGCTGCTGAAGAGATCGCCACTGTGGGAGTAGGCGTTCTTCAGGCGGGTGGGGCAGAGGTAGTTGCTGCGGCCTTTCAGTAGCTCGGCATGGAAGGGGCCGAGGATCTTTTTGACGATCGGGATGTCCTTGTGGATGAGCTGCTCCTGAAGGTTGATCGTGTGTGTGCAGATGATGGCCTTGCGGCCCTGCTCCAGCGCGTATTGGACGGCAGGAATGAGGTAGGCCAGGGATTTGCCGACGCCTGTGGCAGCCTCCACCACTAGAGGTTTGTTCTTCTCCAGCGCGCCCGCCACCAGTTGGGCCATGCGCTGCTGCTGTGGTCGGTATTCAAACTGGGGGGAGAGGGCCAGTTTTCCCTCCGTGGAAAAGGCCAGGTGCATCCTCTCCGCAAGCGTCGGCCCGCCGAGAGCACCTTCAGAGGCCTCGAGAATACTGATCATCTGCACATCATGCCGGGGTCGGCGGGTGGTGCAAGCGGGGACGTGAGCGAGGAGCGAGGCAGGGGAGGGGAATAGCGGGGCTAGAAGACCCCGGAGCAAGTAGATGATAGAGCGAACGTTCCACCTGCTGGCGCAGGCAGCTACGGATTACAGTCCGATCAACAACTGGACAAACTGCAGGCCGCTGACGGTGATCTGGCCGCTGTTGCTCACCAGGCCGCGGGTGTTGTAGTAATGAGGGATGGGGTCATCTTTGACCCAGGAAACGACAGGTTTTTGGACGGCCTGATCAGCCGCGCGGACGCTGACGGGGAGGCCCCAGCGTGTGCAGCGGATCTTCCAGGCATTCACGGGGCCGGTGGGCACATCGCGCAGCCACGGGTAGCGTTTGATAAAGTCCATCTTGGCGGTGGCCGGGACGGTCAGCTCAAACCAAGCCTCATTGCCCTGGATGAATTCAGACAGGGTGATGGCCGGGTTTTTCTGATGGGCCTGGTAAAGCGCCTGGAGGTCCACACCCAGCAAGTTCATGCCATTGTAGGGGCCGTGATGGTTGGGGGAGCGAAAGTGGCTGGCGTGCCAGGCTTCAAACTCGGGGTTCAGCAGCAGGTTCAATTCCACATGCAGGTGGGCGCGGCGCTGATCAATGCCACTGCCAGTGTAGCCCATGCGGCCGAGCACGGAGCTGTGGGTCACCTTGTCGCCCACAGTGACATTCGAAGAGGCGAGGTGGGCGTACAGCGAAAAGAAAGCGCCCTCGGTGAGGTCATGCTGGACGACGATGTAGCGCCCATAGTTGCTCTGACCCGCGCTGGCCGTGACATAAACCACTGTGCCAGGGAGGATGGGGTGGATGTCATCCAGAGGATTGCCTTTGGCATCCCGCTGGGTGGGTTTCACGTCCATGCCCTCATGAAAGCGGGCAAAAGCGATGCGCTGGCCCACGCGGCGGGCATCCCGTACGAAACCGAACTGGCCGCCTTCCCAAGGAGTGGATTTCACCCCTTCGAAGTCCCGGTCCACAAACTGGAAATACCCCGACCCATCCCCGACGAGCAGGGCTCCGTTGTCGGTCGGCAGTCGCAAATCCAGCGCACTGGCACTGGTGACGGCCGCTAGGAAGAGGGCGAAGAAACGGGACATAAGGGGGAGGAAACCTGCATTCCAAGATCGGGCCCGAGCCAGGAATGGATGTGCCCATCCCCCAAGTCAGGCCCGATTTCGGAGCCGGACGGATCAGATCAGGCCCAGTTCGGTCACGGCGTCGCGCTCTTCGCGGAGCTCGGTTTCCGTGGCCTTGATCTTTTCCTGGCTGAATTCATTCACGGGCACGCCCTGCACGACTTCCCACTTGTTGCCGTCGGTGCGGATCGGGAAGGAGAACATGAGGCCTTTTTCGATGCCATAGCTACCATCGGAGCAGACGGCCACGCTGGTCCAGTCGCCTTCAGGTGTTGGGCGGGTGAGGCTGTGGACGGTGTCGCAGGCGGCATTGGCAGCGGAGGCGGCAGAGGAAAGGCCACGTGCGGCAATGATCGCTGCACCGCGCTGCTGGACCGTCTTGATGAAATCACCTTTGAGCCAAGCGTGGTCGCTGATCACGTCCGTGACAGCTTTGCCGTCGATCTTGGCGTTGAAGAAGTCAGGGTACTGGGTGGCGCTGTGGTTGCCCCAGATGGCCAGGTTGGAAACGGTGCTGTGATGCACACCAGCCTTGGCGGCGAGCTGGCTCTTGGCGCGGTTTTCGTCCAGACGGGTCATGGCAAACCAGCGGTCTGCAGGCACGCCCTTGGCGTTGTTCATGGCGATGAGGCAGTTCGTGTTGCACGGGTTGCCCACCACGAGGACGCGCACGTCACCAGCGGCGTTTTTCTCGATCGCTTTGCCCTGGCCAGTGAAGATGCCGCCGTTGATTTTCAGGAGGTCCTTGCGCTCCATCCCTGGGCCACGTGGCACGGAACCGACGAGGATGGCCCAGTTGACGCCCTGGAAGCCGACGTCCAGTTCGCTGGTGGGGGTGATGCTATTGAGCAGGGGGAAAGCGCAGTCATCCAGCTCCATGCACACGCCGTTGAGCGCGCTCAGGGCTTTCTCGTCATTGCGCTCGATCAGGCGGAGATTCACTGGCTGGTCGGCTCCGAAAAGGGCACCGGAAGCGATGCGGAAGAGGAGGGAATAACCAATCTGACCGGCGGCACCGGTGACTGCGACTGTGATGGGGGCTTTGCTCATGGTATGGAGCGTGAACGATTCGCAGCGGATGCCTGGGGGCAAGGGAAAAAAGCCGACGTCTGAGAAAGCGAAAGAGGGGCTAAATTCACCCCCTGCAAAAGGGTGTGAGTACATTGTACAGCCATGGATTATGGCCTAACGCTTAGTGTGTAGCAAATAATATGTACCTTGTGTCCTTCATACGTGTACCTAAAACCATAGAAACTTCATTTACTTTCCCTTTGACGAAGACTTATCCATGTAACAGATTCGTCACATCTTCTGGGAAAAACCGGAAGATGCTCCCATTAAAACACCCAGTATGAATAAACCACAGTTCCTGAAGGCTTTCTGCCTTGCCATTCTTCCTATCGCATCCCAAGGTTTCAGCGCTGACCCAGTGCCGGCGTCCGCTTCCACCTTCAGCCTGGCTCTCACCGTCAGCAGCACTGCTAACGCGACGGTGGCGAAAAATGCGAGTGGCGTGCCTATCAAAGGCGCCGCGTTAGTTGATTCTACGACCTACACTTCAACGAAGAATGGTGCCACCATCACGACCACTGAGCAGGTGACCAAAATCGTTGCCTCCAAATACACGGTGAAAGAATTCCTCACCGACCTCACAGGCGAAGAAAATCCCCTGATCACGGACATCAAGGGCTGGAGCATCCAGAAGATCCAGGCGACCACCAACATTGAAGGTGACCTCAACATCACCGCTCCGTCCTACTTCCTGGTGAAGAAAGGCGCGGCCCCCATCTCCCTAGGCAACCGAATCTCCTCTAACAGCACGGTAAAGAAGAGTGGCCTCAACCAGAAGGTTGTGACTTCCTCGACAACGACGACCGGCGAAGAGCCTGTCACGACGGTTACCCCTGTTTCCACCAGCTACTCGGAAGCTCTGAAATTTGCAGGCGGTCTCACATTGGTCGTGAAAGGCAAAACCTTTGGCCTTGCTGGTATCTACACTGGCAGCCAGAAGCTGGCTTTCACCAAGGCTAAAGACGAAGTGATCCTTTCTGGCGCTGGCAAGTTCACCTCCCTCGCTGGCTCCACCAATGAGCAGGCTATCCTGGAAGGTTCTGCTGCACTGACCGCCGGTATCGCTACCGACGTGTCCACCTACCCTGGTTTTGTGGTGGTTGAGGACGTGCCGAATCCCTAATATTCGTCAGAGGCCTTCATCTCCCTGATGAAAGCAGACTGATCCCAAGATCTCGCCACCTGCCGAAATGCAGGTGGCGTTTTTTTTCCCACAATCTCATCATCTCCAATGAACAACTCCCCCAAGATCCTGTTAGTCGGGGTGGCCGTGGCTGCCGCCGTGTGCGGCGTGTTCTTTTTCATGGCTGGCGGCCCTCAAAACAGCGTTGGTAAACGCGCCCAAACGGCTCCTGGAAAGAGCCCAGCACCCCTTGAAACCCCTCGTCTGTCGGGTCCGACCAATCCTACTGGTGTGGGAGAGGCGCAGCCCCTCCTAGCACTCGTCGAACGGCCCTCAGTTCCCAAAGTGGAAACGAAACCCCAGATTTTCGAGGCGATTCATGATGCTGCGGTTTCCTACGATGCCAAGGAACTACCCAAGATTCAGCCTTACCTGCTTCATCCCGATCCGGAAATCCGGGCGGCAGCCCTTCAGGGCATGATTGATTTGGGCGATGCGGCGGCAGGCCCTCTGCTACGGGCGGCTGCACCACTTGCCCCATCCCCAGCCGAGGCGAAGAACCTGAGGGAAGCGGCTGACTTTGTGGAGCTCCCTTCAGCGTCGCTCATTAACAGGCCGGAAAAGTAGAGCCAGTTTGTTTTGACTGGAGGAAAGAAGGAAATTTGCAGCAGCAGGGGACGCAGTTTTGGGGATCTCTCTTCGAGCCCTCCTTGCCACCAAACAAGGATGCCTTTGCATCATGCGGAAAGGGGGGGGGACATTTTCAAACGACTCTGGATAAGCTTTACGGCATCTGGTAAAAACTTTATTTGAGGTGTCGCTTACGGTTGACTTCCATTTAGACAAACTTTACTCGCTCTTGCCTTGCTCTTAAATCATTCATCTAGCTATGAAAATTGCTCTCCTTCCCTTTGCCCTACTGGCACTGTCTGTTTCATCCGTTAACGCTGCCGTTCCCGGCTCCGTGGCGAACGTGACATTTGCCCTCACTCTGACCAATTCGACCCCAGGCACGGTGTTCAAAGATTCCAGGGGCGTCCCAGTCAAGGATCCTGTGACGAAACCCGCTTATATTAACCAGTGGGTCATCGCGAATGATGCCGCCAAAACAGTGGTGAGTAATTACGAAGACATCTCCAAGATGAAGACCGTGAAATTCGGTAACAAGGAGCTTTTGACGGAGCTAGTGGATCAAGGAATCCTGCCTGAATACGGTGACAAAGCCCCTTACATTGCAGGCTGGACGATTGTGAGCGTCAATGCGTCCGGTTTCGCAAATGAATTTGGCGAAGGGTTTCAGCAGTATCCGAGTAAATTCTACGCCGTGCACAAGGCGGAAGGGGACATTGTGGATCTGAGCAACCACATTGATTATAGCTTTGGTTCGGACTATGCTGAAACCAGCACTTACAAGACCGTGGAGAAGTTTATCAATTACAACACTCCACAGCAGTCAACAACCTTGTCTCTGACCAATACCTCCAACTGGAAGGAAACCGTTTACTACGAAATTGATTTCGAGGGTTTTAATAGTGGAGCAACAGTCACCGCCTTGTTGGATGGATTTGAATTCGCTGGCGTCTCCGCCATTGGCAATAAACAGACCTCTATCGGGGTGGGATTGGAAAAGATGGATGTGTTTGTGGATACGGCTGGCAAGACCGCCAGCATTTCGGGTGCAGGCCCTCGTATCGAAGAAGATGGTGATCGCGCCGTGGTGGAGGGTAGCATCAGCTTCTCCGCTGGCAAAGTCGAAGCGGATGTCACGGTCTATCCAAATCTCCAAACGGCTCCGACGCCAGACCCTGTAAACCCGCTGGAATAGTTCTTGGCTTCCAGTCTTGAACAACGCACGCCTTCGGTGAAGTTCACCGAAGGCGTTTTTGTGGAAAGTGCCTCTAGTGATTGAAACAAACATGAAATCTTCTCTTGTCTGGCTTCTGACCGCTGTGCTCGCAGTGGGTGTTTTGATGATGGTCGCCTTCCAGGCAGGCGGCAGTCCTGAGAAGCCAGGGGTGCCTGGGGCCGCGACGCCTCCCGCGACCTCACTGCCCGCAGCCGATCAGGCTGCAAGCAAGCCGGAGCCTGTGACCGCACCCGTTTCGAAGCTCGTCCCGGACGATGCGCCGCGTGAAGTCCTCCTGGAGGCCATCAACGACGTGGCCATCACTTATGACCCGGTGGAACTGCCGAAGATCAAACCCTACCTGCTTCATCCAGATGCAGAGGTCCGTAAAGCGGCCTTGGATGGCATGGTCGTGTTAGGAGATGCGGCGGCATCGCCAATGTTGCGGGATGCGGCCCGGCAAGTCACCTCCACCAAAGAAGCCATCGAGCTGATGCAGGCCGCCGAATATTTGGAGCTTCCCTCGGCGACAGGCTTGCTCAAGAGTGGAACCACCAAAGCCGAGACGGGTCCCCGCAAGGGGGGCATGCCGCGCTAATTTAGCTGCTCCACTGAGCGGATTCAGATGATTTAGCTAGGCGCAGTATTGAAAATACGGGTTTAATGTGAAGGCTCATGTTTAAATCCATGAGGCATGGAATGCGGTTAGTTTGAAATGCGGTTTGACCTCTCTTGGGCTACCCTTATCGGTCACTGGTTGGCATAAACGTCATTATGAAAAAGTTAATCTCCACTTCCTCTTGGATCGCTTTGCTGGCGATCACAGTTTCTGCCAATGGCCAAGGCCCTCTACCTGAAATTCCCGGTACGGTCTCGTCCGTCACGATAAGCCTGGCGTTCACCACAACGGTGGATGGCACGGTGAAAAAAAGCGTGACCACGGGTAGGCCACTGACGGGGACTGACGCTGCTCCGACGGACTACAATTACTGGGCAGTCGTGAAGGATGGAAAAAGGATTGAGCAAGCTGAAGAGGTGGTGACCAAGATGTTAACTTCCAAGTATTCCAATAAAGAATTCCTCTTGGATTTGAAGGACGCGAACGTGATCACGGACATCAAGGGCTGGAGCGTCACGAAAGTTCAGGCGACGATCGAAGGGCCTGAAGTCACGGCAGTGGGTCGAATTGTTAACGTGGAGAATGGCCCCGTTCGGTTGTATCTCACTCACAAGACTCTCCCTTCGATTCCAATTGATGAATACATCAGTGTTCAGGGGTTAGAAGCCGAAACCGCGATAGCGCTGGCTTTGAACAGTAAGAGACTGGCAAAGTACAATGCGCAGGAAGTGCCCACATCTGACGTCACGACTCACAACGTGAGCCTGAAAAGCATGGGTTTCGTGAGAATTTCCTTCAGCCGATTGGTGACTGTGGATGAAAGCGAAGTCCGCTTTCTAGACGAACTTCAATTAACTGGAGCATCCATGGGTGGCGAAAAGCTGGGTTTCTATGGACCACGAAAACTTCAGGTTTTGGTCCCGGCAGCCGGCAAGCTTGGGCCTTTGGTTGGCTTTTACCAATATTATGATCCGAGCGAACGCGATGGTTTTGTTTCAAGGGTCGAAGGCTCTGTTTCGCTGGGCGCTGGGGTGGTGAAAAACGTGGGCGTTTTCCCCGATGTTACTGTGGATCCAGATCCAGAAAACGTGCAGTAATTTCGATTTCAGCTTTGGCTTTTGAATAGAGGTAGCGGGTAACCGCTGCCTCTTTTTTAGATTCGATTGCGGTAGCTGGAGGGAGTCTGGCCTGTGCGTTTACGAAAGTGCTGCGTGAAGGCACTTTGATCCGTGAAGCCGCAGCGGCAGGCGATTTCGGAGACCGAGAGCGCCGTCGTTTCCAGCAGGCGGGCCGCTGCCAGCACACGGGTCTTCAGGAGGAACTCCTGGGGCGAAAGGCCAAAGGTGGTCTGAAATCGGCGCTGCAATTGCCGCAAGGACTGGCCGCAGGCACGGGCCACGTCTTCAATGAGCAACGGCTTGCTGAAGTCCTGGCGGATCATTTCCACAGCCTGGGCTACGGTTTGGAAAACCGGCAACCGACGTTCGGCCTCATCGGGTCGGCGCAGCAGGCCCATGACTCCCTGGATGTCGCCCTGGGTATCCAGCACCGGCAGCTTGGTCACGAGGAACCAGTCTGGCATGCCCTGCCGGTCCCACCAGAGTTCAATGCGCTCGATGCTGGTAGCCTTCCCAGTGAGGAGCTGGTCGTCGTCATCCACATAAGCCTGGGCCATGCTGCCAGGGTTGAGGTCAAAGTCCGTCATGCCCAGGATCTCGCCCTCCTCATGCATGGAGTAGCGCTGCCGGAGGCCCTCACTGGCAAACATGAGGTGGCCTTCACGGTTCTTGGCAAAGAAATAGACGCCGGGGATGTGATCAAACAACCGATGGAAGAGCGAGGTGGGGGCCAGGGTGGCCACCCAGCGGTCGCGCTCCTGCTGCCAATGACGGACCACGCCCTCAGGCCGCTGGTGCAGCGTGCGTGGTTTGAGGAGAGTCGCATTTCGCATCATCTTTGTCGTGACGATGATGCCTGGGTTTGTGTAAAGCTGCAATCCCCCAACCGCATGAAACCCATCGTCCAGATTTCCCTCGACCTGACCAACATTGACGAAGCCCTCGAAACGGCGGCCCTGGCCATGCGAGCGGGAGTGGACTGGCTAGAGGCCGGCACGCCGCTGATTTTGGCCGAAGGGCTGCATGGGGTGCGGGCACTGAGAAAAGCCTTCCCCAACACGCCCATCGTGGCGGATCTAAAGACCATGGATGGTGGCTACCTGGAGGCCGAAATGATGGCCAAGGCGGGTGCTACCCATGTGGTGGTGATGGCCCGGGCGCATGCCGAGACGATCAAGTGCGTGGTGAAAGCGGGGGCGGATTTCGGCTGCAAGGTCATGGGGGATAACATGGTGTGCCCGGACATGGTGGAAGGGGCGAAGTTTCTCGAAGACCTAGGCTGTGACTACGTCATCCACCACATCGGTTACGATGAGCGTCGCGGCATCGCCGCTGCGGGCCATCGCATGCCCAGCCCCATGGACCAACTGCGAGAGGTGGTGAATGCCGTCAAAATTCCCGTGCAGGCTGTTGGCGGGCTGAGCCTGGAGCAGGCCATCCAGTGCCCGCAGTATGGGGCACCCCTGGTGGTCCTGGGGGCCCCGCTCACCATTGATGCGGATTCTTTTAAAACCGCCGATGGTAATCTGGAAAGCTCCCTGCGCCTGATCTGCGAGGCCGTGCATGCGCAAACGGTGGTGCGGTAAAAAAGCTTCAGCTCGCCAGCTTCGCCGCCAGCAGCACAGCCTCGACGAGACTCTGCCCGTTGGCTTTGCCCTGCCAGGCAATGTCACAGGCCGTGCCGTGATCCACACTTGTACGCGGCACGGGCAGGCCTAGGGTGGTGTTGACGGCGGAGTCGAAGGCCAGGGCCTTCAGTGGGATGAGCGCCTGGTCATGATACATGCAGATGTACGCATCCACCGTCTTGCGTTTGGCAGGGATGAAGGCGGTGTCAGGAGGCAGAGGACCTTCAATGGTCATCCCCTTGGCACGGGCAGCGGCAATAGCGGGCTCGATGAGGGTTTCCTCCTCGCGCTGGCCAAAGAGGCCATGCTCGCCTGCGTGTGGATTCAGCCCGCAGACGGCCAGCTTCGGTTTCCGGCCCAGGTGGCGCTGCACGGCATCAGCAGTGAGTTCGATCACCTCTAAAATTCGCGCGGAAGTGAGCGAGGGCACCACGTCCTGATAACCGATGTGGACGGTGACGAGGCTGCAAATCATGACCTCAGAAAAGAAGGCCATGCAGGAGCGGGCGGCATCCATTTTCTCGGCAAACATCTCCGTGTGTCCTGGATACATGATCCCCGCCGCACGGAGAGCTTCTTTATTGATCGGGGCCGTGGCCACCGCAGCGACCTGGTCTGCCAGCGCAGCCTGGATGCTCTTCTCAATGTAAAGGTAACTGGCGGCTCCCGTGCGGGCGCTGACGGTGCCGGGGGTGAAATCCGCCGCATCGAACCCGAAGAGATCCAACACCGCAGGCTCCTCCAGCGAGGTCGCTTTTTCTGCCCACTCGATCTCGGAGAGGATGCGTTTTGGCGCAGGCAATCCCGTCTGGCGGGCGCAGCGGGCCAGCAGCCGGGCATCCCCAAAGATGACTGGGGTGGCGATTTCGCGTACAGCTTCATTCGCCAGCAGTTGCAGGCAGATCTCCGGACCGACCCCGGCAGGGTCGCCCATGGTGACAGCGATGATGGGTTTGGGCATGAGTCTTCCTCAGCTATGGGGAGGTTCAGCGCTGTCGTCAATCCTATGCGTGCAGGTGCCTGTTGTGGGTCAGCGTTTTCTTGATCGCAAGGGGGCCTCCCCTCGTTCCATCGCCGTCATGGCGGCTTCCCCGAGGCCGGCGCGGAGGTGCATCTTCAGTTCTTGGGTCAGTTTCGCGGCGAGGTGGGGATTTTCTCGGGCTAGATCGCGGGTCTCGCGGAGGTCTTTTTTGAGATCAAAGAGCAGGCCTTCATGGCTGTCCCAAAAGTACAGCAGCTTAAAATCGCCGCGCCGGAGGGCGGACTGGTGATGGGCCACCTCCACGGCCTGATGCCAGACAAAACGATCCACCGGACGCTGCATCTTGCCGGTGCCGTCTTTGACCAAAAGGGGTTTCCAGCTTCCACCTTCGAGGTCTTTGGGCAGGGAGAAACCAGGGGAAGCAAAGTCCAGCACGGTGGCCGTGAGGTCATAGCTGATGACGGGCTCGTCGCAATAGGCGGCACTTTTGATCCCGGGGCCGCGCACGATGAGGGGCACACGCAGGCCGCCTTCACCTAGGTCGCCCTTACCGCCATTGAGAAAGCCTGTGCGACCGCCATTGTCGGAGGTGTAGATGACGAGGGTGTTGTCGGCGATGTGGAGGTCTTCCAGCTTTTTCATGAGGCTGCCCACGCAGGTGTCTAAGTCCTCCGTCATGGCTGCCATGACCGCCCGATCACCTCGGCCTCCACCACCTCGCATGTCCGTGTATTTGGCTACTGTGGACTTCAGGGCCTGCGCCTGGGGATGCACAGCATAGTAGGAGAGCTGGATGAAAAAAGGCCTCCCCTCTCTCACCTGCGTTTCCATGAAAGCATTCGCCCGCTCGGTGAGGCTGAAGGAGCGCTTTGGGTCTTCGGGATCGGGGGAGTCTCCATCTTCATTCCGGGTGATGCCATCGCTGACATCGTAGCCCATGGAGGCCGGGGTGTGGAACCACTGCCACTTGCCCAGATGGGCTGCGCGATACGCGGGGTTGGCCCGTTTGAGAACATTCACCAGCGATTCGCTCATCGGCGCACTCCAGTTCCTTGACGATTTGTCGGGGGCATTGAGCGTCGTGGTACTGCGGCCCATCTGGATGGCGGCGCGGGAGCACTCGCATTTGCAGTGGGCCGCATAGGCCTGAGAAAACGTCACTCCCTGGGCCGCAAGCCGATCGAGGTGAGGCGTCTGGAAGACTCGGCTGCGGCTCGCTTCTTCACTCGGCATCATCGCCACGGAAGTGCCATTCCAGGCCTGATCATCGGCGAGGATGAAAACGATGTTAGGTGCTCGGTCAGCACAGTGAGCCGCCACGCTGAGCAGGAGGCTGAGGCAACCGAGGGAAAAGCGAAGATTCATGGATATCTTGAGATTAAGGCAGGCGGATGGTTTCCTCGCACCCTATTTCAATTGCCACCTTTTCGGTTAGGTCTTTCGCGCCGGGCAGGGGGTGGCGGCGGTGGCTCTTCGCCACGGCCTTCCATGGCGCTGCTTTGGCGGGCATAAACCACCCGCAGATCCGCCGTGGCGAGGATCTTATCCTTGATCGCTGCAAGCAAGACCTCGCGGTTCACCTGGGAGGCCGGTTCGCGTATTTGGGCTGCTGCAGACAGGGCATAGACGTGCAGCACATAAGTTTTCTCTCCGGGGCCTTTCGAATGGGGTGGCTCATAACCCATGTTTCCCCGAAAGCCGGTCCCCAGCTTGCCCACACCTTGCACATTTTTGGGCAGGCTCGTCACCGTGGCGGGGATGTCCCACATCGTCCAGTAGCCCTTCATTTCGTTGCCAGGGGCTTCATGATCCATGATGAGCGCATAGCTGGTGGTTCCAGCGGGTGCGCCTTTCCAGGCTAGGGGCAAAGTGGCTCCACTGCCATCGCCCGTGAAATCTGCGGGCAAGCTGCCACCTTCCTCAACGGCGGAACTGGTCAGCACAAAACCACGGGTCGAAGTGGATGCGGCCTTCTGCGTCTGAGTGCTTTTTTCACGAGAAGCGGGTCGTTCCTCTCGCATGGGTGGGCGTTCACCTTTGCGCCTGTTTGGGCGGGGTTCGCCTCCTTGGCCTCTGCCTGCTTCACGTGCGGTATACACTTCCTTCACGAGGCCATCCTTGCCGTTGTCATACTCGAATGGGTAGGTGCCATCGGCTTTGATGGTGTAAGAGACGGAGCGTTTTTCTCCGGCCACAGCGTAGCTGAGCCGATAGCTGTCGGTTCCGGTGCTTTCAAAGTCTGTGATCTCGGCGCCTCGCAGGGGGGGCGTATCCGGGCGCACGGGTGAGGCGCGGGGCTGGGGATCCACCTGACCTTCCGCCTCGGTGACTTCCCCGTGAAATCCGCCCATCACATACGGATACTTGGTGGAGGCATGGTAGTGGTAACCCAGGGCGCCAGTTTCATGGCCGTGGCAGATATCCAGCTTGCCCACCGGTGATCCATCCGGCTCGGTGAGGCCATAAATCGGGTAACCATCAAGAGCGTAAGCGATGGGTAGCCCCTTGCCCACCGTGGCTTGTAAATGCAGAGGGGCAGCGTGGTAATGATAGTCATCGGCACGGCCACAATGGCCGCCCCATTGATCGAGTTCACCGATTTCCTGAGACACCTCACCACGATTGTTTTGCGGATTAAAAATGGGGATGCCATTCACCGCCAGCGCGATGGCTCCGCGCAGGAAACGACCCTTGATCAAGGCGGGTTCTTTGGCGGGCACCGGGTGCAATGGGATGCGCCAGGCATTGCTGCCCACGTAGGACTGTGGTAGCGGCACCTGCTGCTGCCACGCCGTGATGCCCACCATCATGCCGTGGTCTGGCAGGCCATTGGAGCCGACGTGGAGAAAGTCTGCGTCCCAGCGAAGCTGGAGTTTGGGGAAGGCTTGAAAAGGGCGTGACTGAGTTGGCGCATTTTGCGCCTGGGCCACGGCGGCTGCGGCGAGATTCAGCGTGGAGGTCGTGCTGGCGATCTGTGGGATCTTGATCTCACCTTTGGACGGCTTCTGTTTCTGTTCCCACTCGGTCAGCAGGTGTGCACGAAGGGCTTCATCGAAGATGGGGGCCGCATCCGCTTTCCAAGAATGGGCCTGCGCCTGCTGGAATGTGATGAGACTGCCTAACAACAAAAGATAAAGAGGGCGCATGCCCTATGATCGTTGGCTTGTGTTAAGCCTTCGTATCGAAACCGGGGGAGATTTGTGAAGGATTGGTAAAGGTCCGTCAGTGGCCACCCGGGGGAGTCCGCCCTTCGCCAAAGTACTTCTCACTGCGATAGCGCAGCCACACGCGGAGTTCTTGCGGGATCTTGTCCTTTTCAGGCTCGGTGAGGGTTTCGTAGAGGGCCTTGTCCCGCTCCCCGCGACAGGCCCGGTTGTTATGAGCCTCCCAGTAGCTGCGTGCCACGCGGATGCGCCTGCACACTTCTTTGATCAAAGCCGCGCCCGCCAGAGGCTTGTCGGAGGGTTTCTTTTTGGCAGGCATGAGGGAAAGCTAACCTGATAAGAGGGGACCACCAGGGCTAAATCATGTTCAGCGTTTGGCCACGGGACCCTTCTTTTTCTTCTGGGCTTCCGTGAGAGCCTTGTGTGTGTCTTCACCGATCCACAGATCCGTTGCCCGTGAAGGCTGGCCTTTTTGCTCACTGATGACATTGGCCAGCAGCACGTCCCCCACGGCGATGTCTTGGAGGGTGACCTGCTTGTTGCCCTTCCACACGCGGGTGGTCTCCGCCACCTGCAGGATGCTATGGCCAAAGTCAGGCGGGCGCTGCATGTCGCCATTGTAATCTTTCACCTCAGGAAGCTGCCAGCCGATGTGCAGCCGGCCTTCGGTCAGTCGCAGGTTCTTGACTCGCCAGGTCACCGCGTTGCTGGCCTGGTGGCTGAATTCATCGCTGACGAGAGATGCTTGGGTGAAGGCTTTTTTCGAGTCCTGATACAGATGAAAACGGCAGCGAGTGCCTAACGGGATATCTGACAAGAGGGCGTCTGCATTCAGGTATTTCACGATACCTTCCGGGATCAGGGTGAAATCCACTAGCTCTCCGTTGCGCTCCGTTTTAAACTGGCCGGTGCCAGTAGCAACATCGGCTTTCACCAGTTCACCAAAGACGAGATGCTCTGAAAACAGCGGCGGTTTTTGGCCAGGCTTGAGCTGATACCAGGAATGGTCACGGTTGCTGAATTCCGTGCGGAAAGGGAATTGTTCCGGATATTCCTTGGCGGGATTTTCCAGCAGTTCCTGGTTCTGCATGCGGCCAAAGCCGTAGCCCATGAGGCTTTCGCCATAAAACTGGTCCTGCGTTTTCCAGCCCGCGCCGAACATGCGGACCACACGCCCTTTGCGGAAGCCTTCGAGCATGTTGCTGACTTTCACCACGATCTGTACGCCGCTGCATCCATAACCATCCACGGGCACGTCACGGACTTCGACGAACGAAAAACCTTCCCCATCCACAGGAGGGTTCCAGGTGCGCAATTCATCATTGGCCACGCAGAGTTTGCCGCCGCCTTTGCCCACAACAAAATCGGCCATCCAGGTTGTTTTGAAGAGCTCTGGCTGGCCGCTGAAAAAAGTGACGGTGACCAAATTGCTCTCCGTTTGGTCAATCCGACCGGCAATGCCACGCACTTTCGTGAACTCGATGAAGCGTTTCCGTTGTTCGGGATCGGCAGGTTGCTCGTCCTCAGTCGTGATGAGCCGGGTAAGCCTGCCCTCTGCATCCGGCAGCATGAGAAAGGTGAGTTTTGTCCCCAACGGCACTTCGCGCAGGTCGGCCTCGCTGCCGCGGTAACGCATGATCCCAGAGGGAATTAGCGTGAAGTCGATCAGCGCGCCATCTTCCGTGCGGAACTGGCCGCTGCGATGCACAAAGTCTGCCTGCACGAGCTCGCCGTGGACGCGTTGTTCCGTGCCGAGTTTCGGGAAAACGGGTATCTCGGCGAGCAGCGAAGAAGCGCCCAGGAGAAGGGTCAAAAAGCGCGTGATCATCATTGAAATTTCACGTCCACGTTCGGCAACAGGGCTTTGATTTTTGCCTGAGTTTCAGCGGGATAACTTTGGGGGCGACGGATGAGCTTGAGCTCCTTGAGAAAGGCGAAGGCGCGCAATTGCGGCAGGCGTTCATCGGGGAGATTCAGGCCGCCGATTTCCAGTTGGTGAAGCTGGGTTAGCTGGGTGGCGAGTTTCAGCCCTTCATCATCCAGCTTGTCACAGCGGGTCAATGTCAGTCTTCTCAAAGTGGGGATGGCGCGTACGGCAGCGATGCCTTCAGGACGGTCGAGTCCATCGCCTAACTGCAAGTATGCCAAAGGTAACGCTTCCAGGTTTTGCAAACTCGCAGGGCTGGCATTGGGGGTGCCCATCTCTAGGCCTTTGACCTTCGTGAGCTTTTTCAGATGCACCGCCCCGGCATCGGTAAACTTCGCGTGGGCGAGGCTCAGGCTTTCCAAGTTGGGCAGGTGATCGCAGAGTTGCTTCAGGCCTTCGTCATCAATGCTGCTGCCTCGGTGGCTGACTTTGACCAGCTTGGTGAAGCCTTCGAATTTGGCATAGGCGCGGCCTGTGATCTTGGTGCCGACGAAGGAAAAGGATTCCAGGTTTTTCAGCCCGGCCAGTTGCTCCATGCCTGCATCGGTAAGCGGCCCGTTGTTGGTGAAGCGCAGGCTTTTGAGGGTGGTCAGCTTGCCAATCGGAGTGATCCAGTCATCCCCCAATTGGGTGGCGATGATGTTGAGAGATTCCAGCGCACTGAGGTGGCCGAGGTGGGCAAAGAAGTCGGCATCGTAAGGGTCGTCTTTTCGATGATCATGAGGTCCGGCATTGGGGATGGCCAGATCCACCAGTTTCAACGTCTCGAAGATCGCCACTGGGCCCCCCACAGCCTTTTGGAGACTTTCAGGAGTGGTATTGATCGTTTCGATTTTGCCCTTCGCGGCCTCTACCGTGCGGGCGATGGCTTCTGCGTGAGGATGTTCTGCTGCTGCGATCAGAATGGCTTTTGAGTGTTCCAGCAAAGCCTGTTTGAGCGCAGCATCGGAGGTGGAAGCGATGATGCCATCCAGTTCGGTCTCAGAAGAGATTCGCGAAAGGTCTGGCCCTGCCGCGCATGTGGATGTGGCAAAGGCGAGAAGTGAAAAGAGGGTGAGAGATAGCTTCATGAAAGTAGGGAAAATCGGGTTCACTTGGCCAGTTGACCTTCGCGCTGGAAGGTCTGCCAGTCGGCTGCATAGGCCGCATTGAGCAGCCAGGAGGCCGTGGATTTGTCCCCCGTGAAATCGGCGATGGGAGCGATGGACAGTGTTTGATAGCCACCCTTAGCCGGGTTCCAATTTTGGCCCAGATAACCCTCCTGTGTTTTCAACTCGTTGAGCTTGCTGGGAAGAGCCTCCGTAGGCACGCGGGCGGTGAAGCTGTGACGGAGGAAGGAGAAGACAAGAGGCCAGGTCTTTTCGCCGGGGCCATGGCCCGTCTTGGGCTCCACCGCATAGTGCCAGAGGGCGTGGTGCTTTTGCCGCATGGCCTCCACGATCGCCATGTTTTCTTCCTTGGAGGGACGGGCGAAAAAAGGGTCGTCTTCACCAAAGATAATGAGGCCTGGCACCTGCGCGGCGGCTGGCTGATAAACTTGGTAAGTGGTGCCGGGGCGCATGGAAACCCAGGCCCAGACGCGGGTGTCTTCGGCGGCCGGATAGATGGCTGAAAAGCCCGTGCCATTCGAGTGGCCGTAAAGAAACAAAGGCGCGTGGGCAAGCTCAGGATGCTGGGACTTTGCCGCGAATGCTTGCAGCCGTTCATCCAGCAGACTGCGTGGCCAGAAGCCGCGCTGCATCGGATTGCCGATGAACTTGAAAAGCCCCAGCTTCAGTTCACTGGCGATCCGGCGCATCTCCGCATGTTTGTACAATGTCTCACCGCTGCCATGGCCAGAAATGACCACGATGCCACGCACCGTGCCGACGTTCTCCGGCAGCCAGAGGTCAAATTTGACGTCCTCCTTTTTGCCCTCACCCTTTTGCTTCACCACCTCGCGCCACTGCGCGTCTTCCAGCTTCCAGTCCCAGTGTCGCTCAATGGCCTGGCCTGTGGATGGAGTGCCCCACTTTGTCTCATCCAGGATGCCATCCCAGGCCTGCTGGTTCTTCACGCCGGTATTGGCACGCACCCAGCCGATACTGTGGCATTCTGGAAGTTGCAGGGTTTCGGTGATTTCCAGATCCGCCGCCTCAGCCGGAGGGCTAAAGACAGCGAGCAGCAGCAAGACGGCAGCCTGATAAAAACGCAGGCGGGGCAGTGGCGAAGACACGATGATGTTAAATTTAGTTAGGCGGTTCAGGTTCAGACGATCTCAGAGACCGGCCCCAGGCTGTCCACAAAGGACTCGGTATTCACTTCCATCTTTTGCATCATGGTCAGCAGCACGTTGTTGAGGCGGGCTTTTCCGTCTTTCGGTTTGCCGCAGAGGCTGCGCCATTCGTCATAACCCAGCGAGTAGTCTTCCTTCAGATGCGGGCGATTGTAGTCCAGGTGCTGGCCATGTTTCAGGCCCAGACCTTTGCCGCCGGCGAGGAGGATGGGCAGGTTGCTGTTGCAGTGGCTGTGGCCGTAGCTCATGCCGCTGCCAAAGAGCACCATGGTGCGGTCCAGCAAAGGTTCTTCGCCATCTTGAATGCTGCGCAGCTCATCCAGGAAATGGGCAAACTGCTGCATGATGAAGGCATCGCTTTTGGCCAGGCGCTCAAGCACCACGGGGTCGCCATTGTGATGAGAAAGATTGTGCCGTGCCTGCGTGATGCCGATCTCAGGAATGGCGAGGCCGTTACCCTCACTGCCGTTCATGTAGGTCACCACGCGGGTCATGTCGGTGCGCAAGGCCAGAACGATGAGGTCAAACATGGTGCGCCAATATTCACCTGCTTGGGCTTTGGGAACATCGCGCTGGAAAGGTGCTGCTGATTGGGCCTCAATGACGGGTTTGGGTACATCCAGCCAGGCGTCCAGCCGCTCGGTGCGCTGTTCCACATCGCGCAC
This sequence comes from Prosthecobacter algae, assembly GCF_039542385.1. Lineage (NCBI taxonomy): Bacteria > Pseudomonadati > Verrucomicrobiota > Verrucomicrobiia > Verrucomicrobiales > Verrucomicrobiaceae > Prosthecobacter > Prosthecobacter algae. The sequence continues at coordinate 122,071 of NZ_BAABIA010000010.1, forward strand.
GGCATGCAGGTATTCGTCCAGCTTGTGGCGGTCTTCATTGCCCAGGCCACGGCGGAGGTCACTGGCATCGTCCAGCACGGCATCCAGCACGGCATCCAGCACGCTGCGGCGTTTCGTCAGGCGGGCGCGTTGCTCGGCAATGCCGCCTTTTTCTTCGCCGAACAAACGATTGAATATGTTCTTTGGGTTGTCTTCTGCGGGCAGTGGCACGCCATCGCGTGAGAATGCCAGGGTGCTGCTATTGAAGGGCTGACCGGTGCCGGAGGAGATGGAGAGTTCCAGGGAAGAGAAACGCGTTTGCTGGCCCACGCTCTCGGCCATCATTTGGTCTGCCGAGATAGAGTTCTCATACTTCCGTCCGCCTTGGGCATCAATCTTTGCACCCGTGAGCCAGGTATCTGCACAGACATGTGCCTGACCAAGGCCATTCGGGTGATGCAGACCGCTGAAGACCGTAAAGTCGCCACGATGTTTTTCCAGAGGCTGGAGGGAAGGGGACAGCTCGTAACCGCGTCCAGGCTGTTTGACCTGCCAGGCCATGCCATTGACGCCGTTCGGGATGTAAACAAACACACTGCGCCGGGGTTTGGTCACTACAGCGGCGGCCCGCACTCGCAGCGGCATCATCGCATCCAGCAAAGGGAGGGCCATGGTGGTGCCCAGGCCGCGCAAAAAGTGGCGGCGGTTGAGAAGCCAGCGTTGGGAAAGGATGTTCGACATGACGGGGCGTGGTGAAGTGGCGTGGATAGAACGCTCGGGCGCCGCTGAGTTTACCAAGCTCGTCCCCCCGAATGTTCGGGGGCGCAGAGGTGCCAACGATCCAGATCGTGAAACTGCCCGAAGGGGGAGCATTCGAGTGCAAAAGGTCGGCTTATTGGACTGCCGAAGGACGTCATCTCCTGTCGTTGTTGAGGAGATGGTGCGCGGTACAGGATTTGAACCTGTGACCCCCACCATGTCAAGGTGATGCTCTACCACTGAGCTAACTGCGCGTTTGTCGGATGAATTCTTTAATGCCTCGAAGGCAGGTGGGCAACTGTTTTTTCAGGGGGAAGCGGTGAGCCAGGACCGAGAGGAGGCAGATTTCTCGCTGCACCGGTGGATTTCCGAAGGCTTCCGCCTTACGGGCGCAGCGGCATGGGCACCCGTTTCGTGCCATCAACCCTTGAAATCTGAAGACATGATGTGGCGTCAATCGAGCGTGCAAAAGCAGAAGCCCATCTCGTTTTCGCAGGCCGAGGCCACGTGGAAGGGAATCTAATCGAACGGTAAAATTAATATTCGTTTCTTCGCGACGTTCAGTACACTTCATTTTTTCCATCATGACCACTCGCCGTTCTTTCCTTGCCACCAGCCTCAGTGCCCTGGGTGCTGCCTCACTTCCCGCCATTGAGCCGATCAACCGGGCGGGCAAAAGCCGCATGCAGTTGGGTGTGGCGGCCTACAGTTTCCGCGAGCGTTTCCAGTGGATGCGCGGCAAGGAGCAGAAGGCCAAGGAAGGGCAAAAACCGTGGAGCATCTTGGATTTCATCGACTGGTGTGCCGACAACCATGTGCCGGGAGCCGAGGTGACCAGCTACTTTTTCCCGCCTGATGTGGATGAAAAATACCTGCTGGAGGTGAAACGCCACGCTTACCTGCGCGGTGTGCAACTGGCCGGGACGGCGGTGGGCAACAACTTTGCCCTGCCAAAAGGGGAGAAGCTGGATCAAGAGATCGCCGATGTGAAACGCTGGATTGATTACTCCGCGATCATGAGCGCCCCGCACATTCGGGTGTTTGCCGGACCGCAGCCGAAGGGACTGAGCGAAGAGGAAGCCGTGGCGAACTGTCTGGCAGCCTACCAGGAGTGCCTGGACTACGCAGCCAAAAAGGGTGTCTTCCTAGGTCTGGAAAACCACGGCGGCATCGTGGCCGAGCCTGAAAACCTCATCAAGATGGTGAAGGCTGCTAACAGCCCCTGGGCGGGCATCAATTTTGACAGCGGCAACTTTCACACAGAAGACCCGTATGCCGATCTGGCCAAGATCGCCCCGTATTCCGTGAATGTGCAGCTCAAGATGGAAATCAGCCGCAAGGGGGCCGCCAAAGACGAGCATGAACCCAGCGACGTGGACCGTGTGTTGAAGATCCTGCGCGAGGCGAATTACCAGGGCTGGTTCACTCTGGAATACGAGGTGAAGAACACCGACCCGCTGGTGGAAGTACCGAAGATTCTTGAGATGCTGCGGCCGAAGCTAGCTTGATAGAAGTTGGCGATGGCTGAGCGGTGGCTGAACAATTGTTGAGCAATGGTTTAAGAGTCAGAAGACTATGAGAAAGCAGTTCCCTTTCGAAAAACTGGAAGTCTGGCAGGATGCGCGCCGATTGGTTGGTGCGGTTTATGAACAGACGAGTTCGTTTCCAAAAACTGAGTTTTATGGGATCACAAACCAGATCAATCGTGCCGCCGTTCCCGTGGCGAACAACTTGGCCGAAGGCTCAGTTCGCGCCAGCCTTAAAGATCAGGCCCATTTCTCCAATCAAGCCTATGGCTCATTGATGGAAACAGCATCGGACATGATCATCGCTACCGACCTGGGTTTCATTCCACCTGAGAAATCAGATGCAGTTCTCGATGCAGCTTTTGACCTTAGCGTCCGTATCAACAACCTCCGCGAATCCCAGCTAAGGCGCTCCCAAACTTCTTAAACCACTGCTCAACAACTGTTCAGCCATCGCTCAACCACCGCCAACTTCCTCCCTCCCCTCTCCATGCCCGCTCCCAAACTCACCTCCACCCAATGGCTGATCTGCTTCATCGCGGCGATCGGTTTCGCCTTCGACATTTATGAATTGCTGATGCTGCCACTGATTGTGAAGCCAGCGCTGGCTTCCCTGGGCGGCGTCGGGCCGGATGGGGTGCCGCTTTTGCTGCCGGGGACGCCGGAGTTCACGCAGTGGGCGCGCATGCTGTTCTTCATCCCCGCTCTGGCGGGGGGCGTCTTTGGCCTCATTGGCGGTTATTTGACGGATCGCCTGGGCCGTCGCCGGGTGCTGACTTACAGCATCCTTCTCTATGCCTTTGCTGCTTGCGCGGCTGGCTTCTCGCAGAACTTGTACCAGCTTCTCTTCTTCCGCTGCCTCGTCTTCATCGGCGTGTGTGTGGAGTTCGTGGCGGCTGTGGCCTGGCTGGCCGAGCTGTTCAAAGACAACGTGCAGCGTGAAAAGGTGCTGGGTTACACTCAGGCATTCTCCTCCATCGGTGGTCTGCTTGTGGCGGGTGCCAACGTGTTGGCGGCCAAGTTTGCGCTGGATCTGCCCGCCATTCATGGCGGTCATGAGGCCTGGCGTTACACGCTGATTTCCGGTGTCATTCCAGCCCTCCCGCTCATCTTGATCCGTCCGTTCCTGCCAGAGTCCCCCGAATGGGCCCGCAAGAAAGAAGCCGGTGTGCTCAAGCGCCCAAGCATCCGCGAGCTGTTCGCTCCAGAGCTCATCCGCACCACGGTGCTTACCACCCTGGTTTTCGCTGCCAGCTATGGCATTGCCTTCGGTGCTATCCAGCAGCTTCCGCAGATCCTCGGTGCCCAGGCGCTGAATACGCCGAATGAAGCCGGTCATGCCGCCATGATCGCCACCGCCAAAGGTGCTGTCGGCAAAGCGGTGCAGGAAGCCAAGGCCGAGGGCAAACCTGAAATCCCAGCCGGTAAAAAACGCCAGATCGGCGGCAACGCTAGCGATGCAGCCGTGGCCCAGATCACCTTCTGGCAGGAAATCGGCGGCATGATCGGCCGCATTGCCCTGGCTTTCCTGGCGGTCGTCATTGTCAGCCGCCGCAGCCTGTTTCGTGTATTCCAGATTCCCTCGCTCATCCTGGTCCCGCTGCTCTTCTGGTGGATGTCCGGCCAGCTCAACAATCCGGAGAGCCTGGGCATGATCAAGATCGGCATCTTTGTCGCTGGTTTCCTCACAGTGGCCCAGTTCAGCTTCTGGGGGAACTACATCCCGCTGGTCTTCCCGATGCATCTTCGTGGCACAGGGGAAAGCTTTGCCGCTAACATTGGAGGTCGCGTACTGGGCACGGCCGCTGCCTGGATCACCCTGACCCTGGCCGCCTCTGACAAGCCTGATCCCGCCCGCATCGCCATCGTCGGTGCCTGTGTGGCCGGTGGTTATGCCCTCATCGGGGCCATCCTCACCCAGTTCCTGCCAGAGCCGAAGCCGGATGCCGAGGAGCATTGATCTTCGACGATCATCACCATCATCCCACGAAAGGGCGGCAGCGATGCCGCCCTTTTTATTTCAGTCTGGGTAGGGACGCGCTGCGCCCCGTCCGTGACTGGGATTTTATACCTCTTCAGGCATATCCAGCATCCGCCATTCGCCCGGGGCAAGATCGCCCAGGGTGTAGTCACCGAAGCGGCTGCGATGCAGCTTCTCCACATGCCAGCCCTGGCTGGCAAACATGCGGCGCACTTGATGGTACCTGCCCTCCATCAGCGTAAGCCTGGCAGTGAGAGGGCTGGTGATCTCGAGCTGCGCCGGCAGGCAGGGTTTGTCCTCACCGCGTAGCATGACGCCGCCGCTGGCAAAGGTGGCAACGAGGGCAGGGTCCAGTTCCCGGTCCACGGTGACTTCGTAGATTTTTTCCACCTCCGCCTTGGGGGAGGTGTAGCGGTGGACCAGGGGCCCCAGGTCCGTGATCAGGATCAGGCCACTGGTGTCCTTGTCCAGGCGGCCAATGCTGGTCACCGAGGGCTTGCGGGCCATCCAGCGCGGGGGCAGCAGTTCGTAAATCGTAGGGCCTTCGCCGTCGCTGTGAGTACACACATGGCCTAACGGTTTATGTAACAAGGCGAGTAAGCCGTGGGGCGCCTCCATAGCCTCATCGTCCAGAGTGACGTCTTCCGCCTGAACTTTCGTGTCCGCTTTTTTGACGACTTCCCCGCCAAGACGCACACGCCCGGATTTCACGAAATCCGCGACTTCCCGGCGCGAACCGTAGCCGAGGGAGGAGAGCAGTTGATCAAGGCGGGGCACGCCTTGAGGCTAGCGGCTGCGCGGCTTTGCGCAAGGCGGGAGGGCGCGTCAAAAAGCGCGCAGTTCGATGCCGCCGCAGTCCTGGCAGCGGCTCACTCCGGCCTGAAACTGAGCTTGGCAGCCGGGACAGTAGAGCGCGGAGCCGGGTTGCTGGGCAGGCGCGGGCTCCAGGTCCGCCACCGCGAGGCCCTGCTGCCCAAGGAATGACTCCAGTGCCCGGCTCTGCAGATCGGCTGTGGCGGCAGGCTGGTAGCGGGTCTGCTTCCACACCTGCGCCGCTAGCTTTTTCCAGGCTTCATCGCCTAGCAGGCTGCGGGCTGCCAGAGGGTGGCTGGGAAAGGGCATGGCCACCTGGCAAAAGTGGTCGGCTGCACGCATGGCATGCTGGGGCAGCAGGGCAATGGCGAGGGTCTTCCAGAAGCGGTAGGGAAGACCTCTGGCCCGGCGGAAAAAGACAACGGCCTGGGTGAATTGCAGCACGAAGAGAACGCCTGCTGCCCAGAGTATTTCCACATCATCGCCTAACCAACGATAGAGAGCGACGAGCACGCCGAAGGTCCAGAGGAAAATGAGGCTGGCCAGCCCGCGCAGCAGGCGCGTCTGGCCGGTGAGGGCCTCGGCATGCCCGATCAGCGGGTCGCTCTTCAGTGTGGCTTCTGCATGGCGGAGGAAGTCTGCTTCACGAGCTTCCTGGGCCAGGGGAGCCCATTGTTGCACTTGTTGTTGGGCCTGCCGGGCGTGCTCCTCGCTGAGACAGCGGACACGATGCCCTGGGGCCAGGTGCAGGGTGCGGCCCTCGGTCCGTAGGGAAAGGCGCTCCCAGGGCAGCAGCAGCGGCCTCAGCCGGTCTGCCCGCACCTCCAGTCCGTCAGCAGCGGGAACGAGCAGCCAGGGCAGGGTGGTGACATGGGCCTGCAAAGGCGGCAGAAAGGCGAGCAGGGCCGGGGACCCGCCCGCCAGCTCCACCGGCTGAAACGGGCGGCGGGCCTGCCAGCTAGATCCATGGCCCAGCAAAAGCAGGCTGCGAGGCGGCAGCCAGCGCAGGCACTCCAGCAGGTAAAGGGCCACGAAGAGCAGCAGCAGGGACTGGCCGTCGGTCATGGACGGTCAGATCTGTTCCTTCTTGCCGAAGAGCTTGCCGATGAGGCTTTTGAGGGCAATGCCGATACCAGCGATGACGACGATCACGGCTTTGCCCATCTTCGCGAAGAGGCCGCCCAGTTTGGCAAAGAGACCCATCTTGCCAGCAGCCACGGCAGCGCCACCGGCCACCAGGGCAGTGAGGCCGTATTTGGCCACCTTGTCACCTTCACGATACTCGGCATAGCTGTTGCCGGTGACATACTGGAAGCCGGCGATGATGCTCTGATACTGCGGCACCAGGGTGTCCATTTCTTCAGGTCCGCAGACGAGGTCCACCTCCATCACCCCATGGCGGCCCAGGAGCCGGGTGCTGTAGTTGATTGACTGCCCGTTTTTGGAGCCGATCCGCAGGGCCCACTCCAGATTTTTCGTCTTGTCGTTGAAGCGAGGGGGCACGGCCCAGCCCAGCAACTGAAGTTCCTCCAGGCCCATCTCACGGCGGCGCTCGTTGCCGATCTCTTGACCTTCCTTGAGGGATTTCAGCATGGCATCAGCATCCAGCTCGTTCTTCTCATCGTCTTTGACGTAACCGGAATCTTCAAACTCAAAGATGACCCAGGGGCCATGGCCTTCGGTGGTCAGCATGCCCAGTTCGGAATCGCCCGGCAGGTTGCCATACATCTTCAGCAGGGAGCGGGTGCCGTTGCCATCGGTGAAGCGCCAGCCTTTGGGAATGGCCACCTCCGCCATGCTGCCCACCTTGGCCTTGCCTTCACGGGTCCAGCCCAGGGCCTCGATCTCGTTGAGGAACTCCTTTTCCCTGGCGGCCTGCTCTTCAGCCGTCGGCTCAGCGGCGGCGGGCTTGGTTTCCTGGGCGTTGAGGAAAGGGACGACGAGGCCCATGAGGAGACCTGCCAAGGTGAGGGTGCGTAGGGTTGACATAGGATCTCCAGTGGGAGTTGGAAAGAGACTAGCGGCGATCCAGAGCAGGCGTCAAGCCAAGGAAGATGGCGATTTGCAAACCTTCGTTAGGCAGGGGCCTCGCGTGTCAATCCCGCCGAAACGATCTTTACAGACCCAGATCTTCCCGCACTTCTGGATCCGCCAAAAGGCCTTCTTTAGCGGCATTGACCAGCGAACCCGCCTGGTTGGCGCGCCCGGCCATTTCATTGAACTTAGCCGCTGTACGTGCCGGGTTCAGCACCTCGGTACGGACGATCTGGCCATAGTCCACCAGGGCGTCCACATAGGGCCAGACGCGGGGGTCCATGCGGGGGCGCAGGTTGCTCAGTCGATTCAGGGCACCGCCCAGTTCATCCTGCTTTAGGTTGCGCACAGCGCCTTTGAAATCGTTGCGAATGGAGGCCAGCAGAGCAAGGGCATTCGAGTCTGCAGCCTCGAGGGATCCGCCGATGGAAAGCATGCTGGGCATGCGGCCCTGGGCATAGAGCAGCAGGTGCTTGGCGGAGAGGCTGTTGGGGGCTTTTTCGAGAATGGCCTGCAGCCGGGCGACCGCCTGGGCGCTGCGCAGGATGGCGATCATCTGGCGTGGATCGCGCAGCAGCACGGTGCGGATGACATCGAATTCATCCAGCGCCTGTTGTAGCGTGGCCTGCCGCTGAAGCGAGGCGAGGTTGACGGCCTGGTCAAAGTTCTCCAAAGAGAAAACGTGGATGCCCGCCAGGGCGGCGGGGCCGTCCATCACCAGGATGTCAGAGACGGCGCGTTCGTTCTTGGCGGGGATGGCGATGATCTTGCAGGCCCCCTTGGTAGCACCCCGTAGCTTGGCGGAAACTCCGCCGATGGGCTGCACCGAGCCATCCGCATTCATGTCGCCCGTGACGGCAAAGGCGGGGTCCCAGGTCTGACCCGTGTACATAGATTCCACCAGCAGGGCGCAGGCGACTGCGGCGGAGGGGCCGTCCTTGCCGGAGTATTTTTCTTCGAAGGCGATCTCCAGATCCAGGCCTCGGGGCATGCCCTCATGGCGCAGCAGGACAAATTTGTTCACCTCATTGAGGGCGGTCATCATGTCGGTGCCCACAGGCTGGTTGAAACGTATGTAAGAGTTGCCCGGAAGAGCCGTCATGTTCATGCGTGTCACCTGGCCGGCTTCTTTGCCAGAGGCCAGGGGCATCACCAGCAGGCCGTTGACGTGCGTCTGCTTCAGTTTCAGTTCTTTGCTGCTAGGCAGCGAGCTCGTGGAGGCAGTGCCCATCGAGTATCCAGGGGAGGTGCCCTCCGCCACCGACTGCGGCAGGAATAGCGAGATGAGCTTTGGTTCTGTCTGGGTCAGGCCGTCCATGCTCAAAGCCCCATTTTCCACCTTCGCCGTTAGGGAGCAGCCGCCGGAGATGGGCTGTTCCACCATCAAAACACCCACGCCATCGCCGATTTGGGTAGGTAGGGCAGCCGGAATGCTGTCCACCCAGCGGATGGGCATCATCACCATCGGTTTGGTCCCGCCGTTGCCGATGGGCGGCCGCTCACCAGAAAAAGAGCCCCGGCAGCGCTCAAAGGTGACCTGGGAGGACGTCAGCAAAATGGAAGCGTGGACGAAGCAGTTTTGAAAACGCGTGTAACGGATGTTCGGCCGGCGCGCCACGTCATCCAGCTTGTCCAGGGAGCCTGTCTCCAGACGCAGGCCGCCAATGCTGCTTTGCTGGCCGATGACCACACTGTCCATCATCTCCAGCCCCAGGCTGTTCATCGGCACCAACCAGGCACCTGAGGAGACAATGCTGTTGATGATCCGCAGCTTGGCGGGCTCCGCACTCTGCGTGCCGTCGGCATTGAATTCACAGCGATCCATGGCGCAAGAGTCCAGTACGACTTCCGCCCCAGGGTCCAGAGAGATCTGGCACTCGCGCAGCAGAGCCCCGCGCACTCTCAGTTGGGCACCTTTGCGGATGATAAAGCGGATTTTTTCCACCACGGCGGCGGAATCGATTTCGAGCGTGCAAGTGGCGGAATTGGAGGGAGCGATGACCACCTCTCCCTCGCCGGAGTAAAAGTTCCCAGGCAGGCGGACAGATTCTGCTAGCACATGCCGTTTGGTCGAAAAATTCAGCCTCCTGTAGGTCTGCTGCTGGGCGTCGACACCTGGGACCAGGAGCAGGAATGTCAGGCAAAGCCCCAGACAGACGAGAGAGCTCCAGGGCCAATGAGGGTGTTTTTTCATAATAAAAACCTGCGATTTTAACTTAAATTCATCTCAGCGGCAGGCGGTTCTGTCCAGCACTTTGCGTGCCTGCCATGCAATCCTGGCCTTGCTTCTCGAAACGGCCCCGCTAAACGCACTGCATGCCCCTTGAATCCGACCGCGCCGAACTCGCCCAAATCCTCCGCACCAAGTCCGTGAAGACGGGCAAATTCACCCTCGCCTCGGGCAAGGAGAGCGATCTTTATGTGGACTGTCGCGTGACCACGCTGGATGCCCGTGGGGCCGTCCTGGTGGGCCGCGTGCTCCATGACCTGCTGCGCAAAGAGGAGGCTGCCAAGGGCCTCAGCATCGGCTCCTTGGGCGGACTGACCATGGGGGCAGACCCCATCACCCTGGCTGTGGCCATGACCTCCAGCCTCGCCGGTGAAACGAAGCTGATCCAGGCCTTCAATGTGCGCAAAGAGCCCAAGGGGCATGGCCGTGGCAAGCGCATCGAGGGCAACTTCGATCCTGCCCAGCCCGTCGTGGTGGTGGATGATGTCATCACCACCGGCGACTCCACGCTGAAGGCCATCCAGGCCATCGAGGAAGAAGGCGGCAAAGTGGCCTTCGCCCTCATCCTGGTGGACCGCCAGGAAGGCGGCCGCCAGAACATCGAGAGCAAGGGTTACCCTGTCGTGGCCGCCTATACCCGGGCTGACCTGGTGTAGTACTTTTCTCTCGGAGGCATTCAATTGACAGGCTCCCGGCTCGCTGGATGCTGGCGTCCGTGAGCATGTTTCCACGCGGCCTCCGATTAGCGCTTTTCAGCTTGGCCATGCTCCATGCCCTCCAGGCCAGGGCGCAGATCACCTCGCGCAGCGATGCCGTGGGCAGGCTGCTGAATGAATGGCACCAGGCTGGCAGTGCCGCCGGGCTGGCCGACATCACGTATGAAAACCGCGATGGCCAGCATTCCCCCCTTGAGGCCGGGCTGTATCCGCAACTGCAAATTTTTCAGCCCGATGCTAAAAGCGGCCCGCCTGTCGGCCCAGCGGTGGCCTTGCGGCTGAAGCCGACGGTTGGCAATTGCTCCATGTCTGCCCCCGCGGATAAAGGCGGCAGCCTGCCGCGCATGTATCAGATGGACCCTTCCGGCCAGAAGTTCCTGATGATGCAGTATCTGGCCAATAACCTGATGATCTACCCGGAGCATCAGGACCATGACATCGGGGCCAATGGGGTGGGCGGTTATGGCGACCTCTTTCCCGCCAACAACACCTGCGCCATCATTTCCCAAGGCTCCTCAGGCAGCGACCAGCCCTTTCTCAGGGCGGCCTTGGCCACTCTGGCGGCCTTTCCTGCGGAGACCCAGCAGCGGCTGATTGAAAAGCGCGTGTTGATGCCCACGCTCCAGTCCATTTTCAGGCAGGCGGGCAGGCAGGTAAAAAAGGAGGAAGACTACTTCACTGGGGCCGCCCATCCGGTGGTGTTTGATGTCGCGAATCTGGATGAGGAGAAAATGGTGCGCCTAGCCCATGACATGCGTCCTCCCATGATTCCGCCCCTGGTGCAGATCGAGGTGCTGAAGGAGACCGAGATCACCGAGGGCAAAGACTTCTTTGAAGCGGGCAAGCCGCACCCCTTCCGTCTGGCGGACACACCCGTCTCCATCGCCCGCATTCTGCGCGGCCGTTCTGGGGAGCATGCCATGGTCATCAGCGCCCGCAAGAGTGCGGATCTCATGGGCCGCCCAGTGAAGCTTCACTGGCATCTGCTCCAGGGAGATCCTCGCTTCGTCAGTGTTGAAGGCTCCGCCCAGGAACCGGAGGCGCGCCTGCGCATCCGCTGGCATCCGCCCGGGCAGACCGCCACCGGCATTCGCAGCCACCGGGTGGACATTGGCGTGTTTGCCTCCAATGGCATCAGCACCAGCGCCCCGGCCTTCATCACCTTCTACCTGCTGCCTAACGAAATGCATTTTTATGATGAGAAGGGCCGTCCCGCTGAAATTTGTTATCAGGCTCACAATCCGGATCTCGGCCTGCCCACAGCACCCCGCGATCCCCGCTGGCTGAAGGCCATGCAGGCCGTCTCGCTGGCCGGGGATGGCCTGCGCAGCCGCCTGATGGGCAAACTTCTCACCGATCCTGAACGCCTGGCCATCCAGAAAATCTGGCAGCCCTTGAATGACCGATGGCAGGCCTGCCAAAAGCTGGAGGCCGATCCGGCGAAGAAAGACAGTGCTGAAAAGTTAAAAAACTTGTGGTTAGACGATCTGGCCAAGTCCCTGGACCTGCCGCTGCCAGGTGACCGTGGGCTGACGGTGCGCACCGCCATCGAGCGCTCCCTGCATGGGGTCGCCGCCTTCACCGAGCTCTTTCCCTCGTTCCAAAAAGATCTGCTCACCCTGGCTTCTCAATCCCCCAAGGCCACCGCCGTGGCGGACATCGCAGCGGACGTGCAGCGGCTGAAGCAGCTCAATGTACTCTTGGAGGAGGCTGGCGGGATGGTGACCACCTCAGCCCCGCCTGATCGGCTTACCCCGGCGGACCGCTACTACCTCAGCGGGCTGAACCTCACCCTGCTCAGCCAGGTGCTTTTCCCCGAAGTGCTGGAACGCTCCACCGCCCCAGCTTGGGTGGATCCCCGACTCACCACGCCAAAGGCTTGGCGGGATGTGAACCGCTACGGGGATGACGGTCGTCTCATTGGCTGGATCCGACATCAGGGCGGGCGCACCGCCTGGTTCGATGCCGAAGGGCGGCACCTACCCGAAGGCCCGGATCAGCCAGCCCTGGCCCGTCCGGTGATTTACGAACTTAAGGACAAAGGCGTGCTAGATTGGCGGGCCAAGTAGGGTATAACATGGCCCCCCAGCCATGCGAATCCTTCCCCTCACCCTTTTCTTCGTGGCCAGCCTCCAGGCGGCTGATCTGCAAACGGATGTCTGCATCTACGGTGCCACTCCAGGAGGTGTCGCCGCCGCTTTGGCTGCCGCTCGCTCCGGTAGCGACGTAGTTTTGGTCGAGCCCACGGCTCGCATCGGCGGCCTGCTCACCAGCGGTCTTTCCCACACGGACTTTCATTCCTTCGAATCCCTCACCGGCAGCTTTCTGGAGTTCAGCCAACGGGTGAAAGCCCATTACGTCAAAACTTACGGGGCCGATTCGGATCAGGTGAAGGCCAGCTTTGAAGGCACCTTTGGGGAACCGAAGGTCAATCTCCTCGTCCTGCAGCAGCTTCTCAAGGAGCAGCCGCGCATCACGCTCCGTGAAAAGGCGGTGCTGGTCTCGCTGGATATTGAAGATGCCGCCATCACCCAGGCCTCGTTCAAGTCGGGCGATGAAACGTTGAAGGTGAAGGCCAAAGTTTTCATTGATGGCAGCTATGAGGGGGATCTGATGGCCAATGCAGGCGTAAAATACCACGTCGGCCGCGAAGGCCGTGACGTGTATGGCGAGTCCCTGGCCCCGGAGAAAGGGGACAGCGAGCTGCAGGCCTACAACTTCCGCTTTTGCGCCACGGATGATGCGAACAACCGCGTGCCCATCGCCGCGCCCAAAGGCTACCGCCGGGAGGATTTTGTCGCGGTGCTGGACTTCCTGAAGCCCGGCAAGATTGATCGCGTCTTTGGCTATCCATCCCGCTGCATCGTCAAGGCGCAGACCCCGGCGCTGCCTAACAGAAAATATGATCTGAATGATGTCTCCCGTGGCCTCGTCCGCCTGTCCATGCCTGGGCACAACCTTGGCTGGCCGGAAGGTGATGAGGCCGTCCGCCAGGCCATCTTTGATGAGCACCTGCGCTACAACGTGGGCCTGCTGTATTTCCTCATCAATGACAAGGCCGTGCCGGAGGCCATCCAGCAGCCCGCGCGCGAGTGGGGCTGGTGCAAGGATGAGTTCACCGAGACCGGCCACCTGCCGCCCCAGCTCTATGTCCGCGAGGCTCGCCGCATGATCGGCCAGCATGTCTATGTCCAGCAGGACAGCGAGCACGCTCCAGGCGATGCCCGTGCAAAGCTGTTTACCGATTCCATCACCATGGGGGACTATGGTAACAACTGCCACGGCACCTCGCATGAAGGCCCGCAAATCGGCGGCAAGCATGGCGGCGAGATGTACAATCCGGTGCCCCCTTACCAGGTGCCGTATGGGGCCCTGGTGGCCAAGGAGTGTACCAATCTGCTGGTCCCCGTGGCCGTGTCCTCCTCCCATGTCGGTTTTTGTGCCCTTCGGCTGGAGCCCATTTGGATGTCTCTGGGCCAGGCTTCGGGCCATGCCGCCGCCCTCGCCATTCAGACTAGCAAGCCCGTCCATGAAGTATCCATGTCCACCCTCCAGTCCCGTCTGCATCAGGACAAGTCGGCCACCATCTATGTGGCAGATGTGCTGCCCGGCCACCCCCTGTTTGAGGCTGTGCAATGGTGGGGCACGGCAGGGGGACTGCATGGCCTGAACCCCATGCCGGAAAAGCCCGGCCAGCGTGGCAAAAACCTGCATGGCCAATACTTTGAGGCCAATCCCGGCCATGCGGCAGAGCTGTCCAAACCGATGGATGCCTACACCCGCGACCTGTGGTTGGCCCTGACGGCTAAGCTAGGCATCCTCTCCAATGAGCTGCCCAAGGCCCCCACCCGGGGTGACTTCATCCAGGCGGCGTTTTCCAAAAAACAGTGAGTCGGCGGGCTGCGACTATTGCTTGACGACTCCCCTGGCAGAGCCATCGAAAGGGAATGTCCGCCCAGCCCGCCCTCAACCGCCGCATCCTGCACACCGAATGGTCCCTCGGCTGGGGAGGACAGGAGATCCGCATCTTGCGTGAGATGGAGGCCTTTCGCGCCCGTGGCTGGCACATGCAGTTGGCCTGCCGGGAGACCTCCACCATTTCCAAAAGGGCGCTGGAGGCTGGTTTTCAGGTCACCCATTTGCCGTTTAAGTCGGCCTTACATCTGCCGACCGTCTTTGGGCTGGCCCGCCTCATCCGGCGCGAGCAAATCGCCCTCGTCCACACGCACAGTTCGGTGGATGGCTGGGTGGGCGGCATGGGGGCCAAGCTGGGCGGCGTGCCCATGGTGCGCAGCCGCCATCTCTCCTCGCCCGTGCGCCGGGGGCTGAATTCCAAGATCGTCTATGACCTGCTGCCCGAGGCCGTGATCTCCAGCGGTCGGCACATCCGGGATCACCTCGTCCATGATGGCGGCTGTCACCCGGAGCGGCAGTATTCCGTGCCAGCGGGTGCGGATACGACCATCTTCCATCCGGACGTCCCCGTAGAGGGCCTGCGCGCCTCCTTCGGCTTTTCGGAGTCAGACCAGATCATCGGCATCGTCGCCGTTCTGCGAAGCTGGAAGGGGCATGAGATCCTGCTCGAAGCTTTCACCGCCCTGGCCAAGGAGATGCCCCAGGCACGCCTGCTCATCGTGGGAGAAGGGCCTCAGCGGCCGACCCTGGTGCGGCGCATCAAAGAGGCCGGGCTGGAGGGCAGGGCCGTGCTCACCGGGCATCGGACCGATGTGGCCAATGTCATGCGCATCATGAATGTGTGCGTGCTGCCTTCGCTGAAAAATGAAGCCACATCCCAGGTGCTGCCCCAGGCCATGCTGGTGGGCACGCCAGTGGTATCATCCTCCGCAGGCGGGCTGACCGAGGTGGTGGCCGATGGCGTGTGGGGCCGGGTGGTGCCGCCGGGGGATGTGCCCGCACTCACCCAGGCTTTGCGGGCTGTCTTTGCCGAGCCCGAGGTGACCCGTCAGATGGCCGTCAAGGCCCGCGAACATGCGCTTGGGGAACTCACCTTCGAGACCCAGATTGACCGCACCGAAGCCGTTTACCGCAATCTCCTGGGTTAAGAAGCCCCCACGCCGCGAAGGACAGCGGGCAGCGTGCGCAGCAGGATTTTCAGGTCCAGCCACAGGGACCAGTTGTCAATGTACTGGAGGTCCAGTTCCACCCACTCTTCAAAGTTGCGGATGCCATTGCGGCCTGTCACTTGCCACAGGCAGGTGAGGCCCGGCTTCACGCTCAGGCGCCGCCGCTGTGCATGCTTCTCGATCTTCTCGATCTCATAGACGGGCAGCGGGCGCGGGCCCACCAGGCTCATTTCACCCCGCAGCACGTTTAGCAACTGGGGCAGCTCATCAATGCTCATGCGCCGCAGCCAGCGGCCAAAGGGGAAGATGCGCGGATCCGCCGTAATCTTGAACACTGGGCCGCTCATTTCATTGGCAGCCTCCAGTTCCGCTCGGCGTGCTTCGGCATCCGCATGCATGGTGCGGAACTTCCACATGCGGAAGGCCTTGCCATAGTGGCCGGAACGTTCCTGCCGGAAAAAGATCGGCCCCTGGGAGGATAGCCGGATGCCGATGATGGCCACCAGCCACATGGGCAGGGACAGCAGCAGCAGCACCGCTGCGCCCACACGGTCCACGATTTCTTTGAAACAAAGCGCCCAGGAAATTTGGGGGGTGCTGTGGAAAACGAGCATCAGACGGCCGCCCAGCACATCCACCGTGGGCCGGGCGATGGCCGTTTGGAAAAAGTCTGCAGCGATCCAGGCCTCCACACCTTCCGTTTCGCAGGCCTGCACCGCCTCTTCGATCTTGCTGAAATGCACATGCTGCGCGGCAAAGATCACCCGTGCCACGGAGTGCCGGTGCATCGCCGCCACCAGATCCCCCAGAGGCTGCACTGTAATGTCAATGAGGTCGCTGATCTCCAGGCTGGCCCGTTGCTCCGCAGGCAGCCTGGCCAAAAAGGTCTCCATGTCCGATTTCATCCCGGCCAGCAGCACCCGCTCGCGGCCTTTGCCGGAGGCGATTCGGTGGCGTAGCTTGCTTTTTTGCACCGTTTCGCGGATCAGCAGCGCCAGACCTGCCAGGGCCACCGCCAGGATGACCACGGAACGGCTGGGCACTTCCCACTTCAGGAAAACCACCAAAGACCCGATGACCATGCCGATGATCACCAAACCCTCGCCCAACTGGCGCAGGCTTTGGCCCAGTGACTTATGATAGAGATGCGTGTAAAAGCCCCGTGCTTCCAGCACCAGCGGCGTGAACGGACCCACCACGGCCATGATCCAATACAGCTTTTCCATTGGCGGGATTTCCACCAGATCCGGCCAAACGTGGGCGAGGACCGAGGATCGAAGAAAGTAGGCCAGCCAGAGGCAAAAGATCAGCAATGCGCTGTCCAGCAACTGAGTGAGCTGCAAATTGATTTCCTGTCGGCGGCCAATCATAATCTGAGTATTACTATCCTACACGATTACTTTAATTCTATTAAAATTATAACAATCCTAGCAAATGCCTCAACTCCTTTCCTCGAGCAACCTGCTCCTTTCCTCGCGGCCTCTCACCGTCGGGGTCATCCCAGATCCGGGCACACTTCAGCTCTGGGCTTCCCTGTCCCCCGCCCAGCGCGAGGCTTCTTGCGATGTCATCGAGCTCCGCCTCGACACGCTGAAAACTCCGGCTGCCGAGCTCCGCACCGCCTTGGCTGGAAATAGCACGCCCATTTTGCTGACGGCCCGCCATCCCGCCGAAGGCGGCCAGGGCAGTGAAGCCGCCGCCGGTCGCATCGCCCAGCTTGAGCCTCTTCTGGACCTCGCCACCCTCATGGACATCGAGCTGCGCAGCGCCATGGACATGCGTTCCTTGGTACAAAAGGCCCAGGGCATGGGCGTTCGCGTCATCGGTTCCTTCCATGATTTCCAGGCCACCCCGGGGGAGGAAGTCCTGCGCGGTGCCATCAACTTCGCCCAGCCTGCCGGGCTGGATGCCGTAAAGCTGGCCACCTTTCTCAACAGTTCGGCAGATTTGAACCGCCTCATCACCCTCACTTCAGAGGTTCATCGCCTGCGACTTTCCAGCATGGGCATGGGACCTTTGGGGCGAGTCTCGCGGTTGGTCCTTGCAAAGTGTGGCAGCCTGCTCAACTACGGCTATCTTGGCGAGGCGAACGCTCCTGGGCAGTGGCCTGCCGCCCGGTTGAAGGAACTCCTGGCTGAACTGTGATATGACCACTTTCCCAAAAACCACATTCCGCCGGTGGATCGCTCTGCTGGCCCTGCTGCCCCTCACCGGCTGTGAAGACCCCCAGCGCGAACTGAAACTCCAGTGGCGCGAAGACGAGGTCAACAAAAAGGAGGCCGCCATCATCCAGCGCGAGCTCGCCCTCACCAAGGAAAAGCAGGTGATGGAAGGCAACCGCCTGGACCTCCTCGCCAAGGAAAAGAGCGTTGCCCTTTTGCAGAAGCAGCTCGCCGTTGAGGTGGAAAAAACTAAGCGCGTGCGCCATGAGGTGGAGATCCGCGAGCTGCGCGGCCCCATCCCCCAGGTCAGTGCGGACCGCGTCATCGTGGTGGATGCCGCCTCGGACGAGATCCTCTTTGAAAAAAACCCGGACAAGCGGGGTGCCATCGCCAGCACCACCAAGCTGCTGACCGCCCTGCTGGTGGTGGAAGCCGGTGACCTGGACAAAATCGTGACGGTGGAGTTGAGCGATACCCAGTGCTCCCCCGTGCGCCTCGGCTTGAAAGTGGGCGAGCAGTTCACCCGCCGCCAGTTGCTGACCGCCATGCTGGTGAAAAGCTCCAACGACATCGCCCAGGCCCTGGCCCGTGACAATGCGGGCAGCGTCGAGGCCTTTGCCGCCAAGATGAACGAGAAGTGCCTCGCTCTCGGCCTGCAGGACAGCCATTACGTGAACCCTCACGGCCTGCCTTCCCGCAATGATGACGAGCCCTTCAGCACCGCCCGGGATCTCAGCCGCATCGCCAAGGCCTGTGACGTGAGGCCCGAGATCCGCGAGATCGTGAAGCTGCAAAAGTACAGCTTCAAGTGGCCCAATGGCCGCGTGACGGAGCTCTCCAACACCAACCGGGTGCTGCGCAGTGCAGGCTACTGCGACGGCATGAAGACAGGCTACACCGATGCCGCCGGCTATTGCCTGGTGGCCAGCGGGGAGCGCAATGGCCGCCGCCGCATCGTCGTCGTGCTCAATGATACCGAAGGCGGTGTCTGGAAAGATGCTCAAGCCCTCCTGGACTGGGCATTGAAGGCCTAACCAAAGATTCATCCATCATGCCCGACTCTCCTGCCGCCGAATTCGATGCCTACGCGGGCGACTACGATGCCGCCTTGAACCGCGGGTTGAAATTCACCGGGGAGACCAAGGAATACTTTGCCGAAACCCGCATCCGCTGGCTGAAGGACCGCCTCAGCGCGCAAGGTGCGCACCCGCGCACCTGCCTGGACTTTGGCTGCGGCACGGGCACCTCCGCCTCGCTGCTGATGGAGGGCCTGCATCTGGACCAGTACATCGGCTACGATCCCTCCAGTGAATCCGTGGCTGAGGCGGCCAAGGACCACCCGAACGGCAACTACGCCTTTGTGCATGAGCCGGACCTTCTGCCGAAAGACCACTTCGACCTCGCCTTCTGCAACGGCGTCTTTCATCACATCCCGGTCGCTGCTCGAGCCGAGGCCTTCCGCCGCGTTTATCAGAGCGTCAAGCCCGGCGGCTGGTTTGCTTTTTGGGAGAACAACAAGTGGAACCCCATCGTGCATCTGCTGATGAGCCGCGTGCCTTTTGACCGCGATGCCATCATGCTTTTCCCAGGCGAGGCCGCTGGGCAAATGAAGGCGGCTGGTTTCAGCATCACCCTCCGCGATTATCTCTTTGTCTTTCCCGCCAGCCTGAAGTTCCTGCGCCCGCTGGAACCCGCCCTCTGCAAGCTGCCTGCGGGTGGGCAGTATCTGGTTTTGGCCCGCAAGAACTGAGCTCATGTGGCTGCTGCTTCTGCTCACCTGCCTGCTGCTCATCGCCTACGCGCATGTCGGTTACCCGGTGCTGATGGGCCTTCTCGCCCGGGTGAAATCCAGCCCCGTCTCGGCAGATGGAAGCCTGCCGTCTGGTATCAGTGTGGTGATGAGCGTTTACAATGCGGAGTCCCGCATCCAGGACCGCCTGCGCAACCTGCTGGCCTGCCGCTGGCCCGGTGAGCTGGAGATCGTGGTCTTCTGCGATGGCTGCACGGATGCCACGGCTGAAAAGGTGGCCGCCCTGGGAGATCCCCGTCTGCGGGTGATGAGCCACCGCCAGCAGCGAGGCAAGGCCACCGCGCTGAATGAAGCCGTGCCTTCCTGCCGGTATCCGTTGGTCGTTTTGTGCGACGCCCGCCAGGATTTCCACCCCGAGGCCCTGGTGGAACTCGTCACTCCTTTCTCCGACCCCGCCGTGGGGGCCGTCAGCGGATTGCTGGAGATCGCCGCTTCTGCCTCCGGCAGCGGCCAGGGGGTGGATCTTTATTGGAAGATCGAAAAGAAGCTGCGCGAGTGGGAAGGCCGGTTTGATTCGGTCATTGGCTGTACTGGGGCCATCTATGCCATCCGGCAGGCGCTGTTTCAGCCGCTGCATCCGGCCACCATTCTGGATGATGTCGTGGTTCCCATGCGCATCGCGGTGGCGGGGCATCGGGTGCTGTATTCGGCCACGGCCATTGCGTATGATCCCCAGACGCTTGATCCAGCCCTGGAGAAAAAGCGCAAGCTGCGGACCCTCGCTGGCAATTATCAGATGATCGAGCAGTTCCCCGGCTGGCTTCTGCCCTGGCGCAACCGCACTTGGTGGCAGCTCATCTCGCACAAATACCTCCGCTTGGCCGTGCCCTGGCTGCTTCTGGCTGTGCTGGCACTGTCGGTCCTGACACCGCCTACACCCTTCACCCTGCTGCTGCTGGCCGGACAGGTATTGGCCTATGGCGCAGCCGCCCTGGGGCTGCTGTTTCCTCAGGTGAAAGTGAAGGCTCTTTCCATTCCAGCCGGGTTTCTCCTGCTGCAGGTCGCCTGCCTGCGGGCCCTCGGCGCTTATCTCCAGGCCCGGCGGGATGCGCTCAGCCTCTGGCAGGCGGCCCCGGTCAAGGGTTCCTGAGGACCAGGGTGGAGGTCAGGGCGCGGTGTTGGGAGGGGCGGTCGGCCTCAGTGATGCATTGCACCGCCTCCCAGTGACGGCTGAAAAAGACGTAATCAATGCGCAGCCAAGGGCCGCCCATGCTCAGCGGATTGTGGGTGCTGCCAGGAAAGCTCCAGCCGAATCCCTGGCCAGCGCTGTCGTGGGAATCGCCCAGATCGCGGGTGATCAGGCGGTGGACATAGCCGACATGGGGGGAATTGAAGTCTCCGGCCACGATGACTGGCAGGGGGTCTTCGCGCACGGCTTTCAGCACGATCTCCGCATCGGCGATCTGACCATCCCAGAAAGTCTGCATCTGCTTGCGTTTGGCGGCCCAGGGTGTGCCCGGCAGGCCCAGGATGCCGTAAAGGAATCCACCGCGCACCTGGTAGCCCAGCACCTCGCGTGGGGTCTGCAAATGCACGCTGTAGATGGCCACCTGCCTGCCGTTCCAATCAATCACAAAGCGTACCGCTTTCGGCGACTGGCCGGGGAGGGCGGGCAGCATCTTTTCCTCCAGCACCGGGTAGCGGCTGAGGATGGTGTGCTCGCCCAGGCTGCGGGTTTGGATAAATTCGCCATAGTCCGGGTCTGCGGCATACCCGGCGGCACGGCCATAGGCTTCCTGAAAAAGGATCACATCAGGCCGGGTGGCCTCTTTGAAAGGCTTCAGGCTCTGGTTCATGTGCTGCCCGCGGTTGTAGGTCATCACCTTCAGTGCAGCCGTCTCAGGCGCAGGGGCGGCATGGCGGCGCCAGCCCAGGAAATCATAGCCAAACCACAGCAGCACCAGCAGCAGGAGCAGAAACGCCCGCCGATGTAGCAGCAGGGCCGCCAGGGCCAGGGGCAGGGCGGGCAGCCACCACAGGGAAGGGGGGAGGAACAGGAGGAAGGCCGTGGTGACATTCCGTTCGCCAGCCCAGCTCAGTGCCAGGACCATGCCCACCAGCCCAATCACATACAGCAGGATGGACCAAAAGGTGAGTCTGCGCAGCCACCGCAGCAGAATGGGCATGCAACCCTCGTTTTCAGAGGCCGCAATCAGCGCCTTGCCCGTGCGGGCGAGAAGGGCATTCGGTGCAGACGTGCTCGGTTCAGAATCCATGAGCAGGGCATCTTTCAGATGGGAGCGGCCACGCATGGATGGCTCGTTCGCCTGGGCCAGCCGTTTACTGCGGCTGCCCGATGGGTGACTTTAGCGGTGGGTCCGGGACGATGAGGACTGGATTGTCCACCTCGCGGAAGGCGGGAACGAAGGTAGATTCAACCTGTTCCCATACACCAGGTCCCTTGCGTGCAGGGTCGGTCTCTTTCAGATAAATGCCCCAGGTCATCAGAGCCAGGACGGTCACCAAAGAAATCATCAGGAGGGACTCCAGGATGGTGAAGCCCCTGTGAGGAAGGGAGGCAGCGAAAGAACGCATGTAAGGTAAGAAACGGAGAAAAGACAGCCTGACCTGGGCCAGCAACAGGTGGAGAAAAAACGGGAGGCAGCCAGTGGCTGCTTAGAACATCGAGCGTTCTCTCTGCACTTCTTTCGGCACTCGGGTGCGTGGGCCGGTACCCATGCCCTGACCACCGTAGTAGTTGCCGTTTTTGCTATGACCAAAAGGATACGCACAGTTGCTCAGCAGAGCACCAGCCACAAAAAGAAGTGTAAGACGGAGGATCATAGATTGCGCAGGCTTGAATTTAACTCACGGCCCATGCTATGAAAGCTATAGGCCGGTTGACAATTCCCCACGGGTTGATCTTTGCAAGCATCAAGAATGGCTGGCAGCAGGAGTTTCTGGAGCCTTGAGACCACGTATTTCCTGGGAAAGTGGTGGCAAGCCACGGACATTTCCGCCATAGACTGGCCACTCACGCTTCCTGCTCCCTTCTGTCATGTCTTCAGGCTCACTCATTGGCATCATCGGTCTTGGTTATGTCGGACTCCCCCTCAGCTTGCGCTTCGCCCAATGTGGCAGCCAGGTTCTGGGACTCGATATTGACCCTACAAAAGTGGAGAAACTCACCGCAGGTGAGAGTTATATCCTGCACATCCCGGAAAAGGACATCGCAGCGGCCGTCAGCGAAGGCCGATTCCGCGCCACAACGGATTTTTCCCAGGCCCGTGACTGCACGGCCCTCATCATCTGTGTGCCCACCCCGCTGGCAGCCGGCAATGAGCCAGATCTCAGCTACGTGCTAAATACCGGCCGGGCCATCGCCCCACATCTTCAGAAAGGCCAGCTTGTGGTGTTGGAGTCCACCACCTATCCCGGTACTACCGATGGGGAGCTGCGCGAGGTGTTGGAAGCTGGATCTGGCCTGACAGCCGGCGTGGATTTTCACCTCGCCTTTTCTCCGGAGCGCGAAGATCCCGGCAACCCCCTGAGTGATGTTTCCCGCATCCCCAAGGTCATCGGCGGCCTCACCCCGGCTTGCCAGCAGCGGGCCATGGAAATCTATGGCCGCGCCATCCAGACCCTGGTGCCCGTGGATTCCTGCCGCATCGCCGAGGCGGTGAAACTCACCGAAAACATCTTCCGCGCCGTCAACATCGCCATGGTGAACGAGCTCAAGATTGTCTATGACAAGATGGGCATCGATATCTGGGAGGTCATCGCTGCCGCCAAGACCAAGCCCTTTGGTTTCATGCCTTTCTATCCTGGGCCCGGCCTCGGCGGGCACTGCATCCCCATCGATCCCTTTTATCTCACCTGGAAAGCCCGCCAATATGGCCAGGAGACGCGGTTTATCGAGCTCGCCGGCCAGGTCAATACCGCCATGCCTGCCTATGTGATCCAGCGCTGCGGAGAAGC
Source organism: Prosthecobacter algae (assembly GCF_039542385.1). Lineage (NCBI taxonomy): Bacteria > Pseudomonadati > Verrucomicrobiota > Verrucomicrobiia > Verrucomicrobiales > Verrucomicrobiaceae > Prosthecobacter > Prosthecobacter algae. Next base: position 145,083 of record NZ_BAABIA010000010.1, read on the forward strand.
CCTCGCCGCACAGGGCAAGGAGTTGAAGGGCAGCCAGGTCCTTCTGCTGGGCATCGCCTATAAACCCAATGTGGACGACGATCGCGAAAGCCCCGCCTACGTTCTCTGGGAAATGCTGGAAGAGGCCGGATCCACCGTTGCCTATCACGATCCGCACGTGCCTGTTATCCGCCCATCACGCGAGCACGGCCACTTCGCCGGACGGCTCAGCACCGACCTGACGGCTGAAAGCCTTGCCGGATATGACCTCGTCCTTTTGGCCACGAACCACCAGGCGGTGGACTATGACCTGATCGCCGCGAATGCCCGCCTCGTTGTCGATACACGCAATGCCCTCGGCCAGTTGCTGAAGGGCCAATCTCATTATTACAAAGCCTAGTGGAGCACTCCCCTCGGATAACGAGGATGTGGCCGCATTGAAACCATCTGCCCATTGCGATTTGCCTTATTCGCCGCCAACGACTCACGATTTCTTCTTCTATGAAAGCTCTCATCACCGGCGGTGCCGGATTCATCGGTTCCCACATTGCCCAAGCCCTGTGCGCCCGCGGGGCGAGTGTAGTCGTGCTGGACAATCTTAGCCTTGGCAACATTGAGAACTTGGCCTGGAAAAAGCCTGGCGATGACCTGGAATTCGTCCAGGGAGACATTGGCGATGAAGCCCTGCTGGCCAAAATCACCCCGGGCTGTGACTGGGTGTTTCATGAAGGTGCCCTCCCCTCCGTGCCGCGCTCCGTGGCACAGCCGCTGGAAAGCAACGCGCAGAACCTGGATGGCACGCTGAAGGTCCTCATCGCGGCCCGGGATGCCGGGGTGAAGCGTTTCATGTTTGCCAGTTCCTCCTCGATCTATGGCGATTCCGATGCCCCTTCCAAATACGAAGGCCTGCCGCCCAACCCGCTTTCACCTTATGCCCTGCAGAAATACGCGAGCGAGAAGTACGGCCAGCTTTTCCACCGCCTGTATGGCCTGGAAACCGTCGGCCTGCGTTATTTCAATGTCTTTGGCCCGCGCCAGGCCTTTGATTCGCCCTACTCCGGAGTGATCGCCAAGTACTGCACCGCCATGCTCAAGGGCGAGCGCCCGCTGGTGTTTGGGGACGGCCTCCAGGCCCGCGACTTCACCTATGTGGACAACGCCGTTTCCGCCAACCTGCTGGCCGCCGAAGCCCCCGCAGAGAAAGTGGCCGGCAAATTCTTCAACACCGCGGCCGGAGATTCCATCTCCCTGCTCCAGCTCATTGAAGAACTGAACCAGCTCACCAACCAGAAGCTGGAACCCGAATTCCAGCCGCCGCGTGTGGGCGATGTCCGCAACTCGCTGGCCGATATTTCGGCTGCGCGCGAGGCCATGGGTTATGAAGTGCTCGTTGACTGGAAGGACGGCGTGGCCCGCACGCTCGACTTCTACCGTTGAGATCTCCGGCCGTTTCTAAAAAGCGGCGATTTCTGCCGGTGTCAGTGCTCGCCACTGGCCCGGCTGCAAATCCGCGGGCAGGTGCAGGCTGCCGATGCTTTCCCGGTGCAGGGCAGTGACCCGATTTTGCACCCGGTGAAACATGCGCTTCACTTGATGATAGCGTCCTTCGTAAAGCGTCAGCCGCGCTTGGCGGGGGGCCAAAATCTGCAGCTCCGCAGGCTGGGTGGTGATGTCTTCGGTGTGGAAATAAAACCCGGCGGCAAAAGCGGCGATGGCCTCCGGTATGATGTCTTCCGCTGTCTCCACAAGATAAACTTTGGGCACTCGCTCCACAGGTTCCATCAGGCGTTTGGACCAGCGGCCATCGTTGGTCAGCAGCACCAGGCCGGAGGTGCCCCGGTCCAGTCTGCCGGCGATGTGCAGGGTGTGCTTGTCGGGATCATCCAGCAGATCAATGACGGTCGGGTGAACGGGGTCTGTCGTGGCGCTGAGGATGCCCACGGGCTTGTTCAGCATCAGATACAGCGCCCGCTCTGGCTGTTGCAGCACGGTTTCATCCAGCTCGATGCGCGTGAAGCGATCCACCTCCTGCTGGTTGTTGGCACAGACCTCCCCATCCACCCGCACACGCTTGGCCGCGATCAGCCGATGGGCGGCAGTGCGGCCCATGGAGGATTGTTTGGCCAGGAAACGGTCCAGCTTCATCGGGCCGATGAGTAGCTCGGATCTTGGCCACGCGCGAGTCTTGAAGCCACAAGGCCAAGGAAACTCTTTGAGCCCACGTGCGCCTGACGTAGTACAAGGCGGATGCTCCCACCCAATCCCACGGATCCCGATACCCCCGGCGGCTATGACCGCGAGGTGGTGGAGCGTGTCTGGAGCCTGGCCCAGGTCATCCCGGGCAACGATCCTGCCGTCTGGCGCAAGGACGAATTCGGGGCCTGGATCCACCGGCACGACTATCGCCACCGCCACAGCGAGTTTGGCTGGGAGATCGCGGACTACGGCTATCGCCGCCAACTCGGCGGGCTCGCTTCACTGCGCCCCATGCAGTGGCAAAACCACGTGGACTTCCTGGTTGCCGCGCGGAACCCCGCCGTGATGACCGCCGATGGCCTGCGCAATGCGCGGCAGTTGGTGTGACCCGCACAGACTTTGTCGCTAGTCTCAAGCTGGCGTCATGAGAACCGAGGCCGATACAAAGGCAGATCATCCATCCAGGAATCATCAGGTTCATCAGGTTCATCTTCAACGGGCAAAGGATCGCCCAGAAACGGCAAAGGGTGCCTTGATGCCAGCCATGAGAAGCCGTCTTCCAACTGTTTGACGTGCCAGAGGATATGGCCGTTGGTCGAGTTGAGTTCTTCCACGCAGAAAGGAGGCAGCCAGATGGCGGTGACCAGGCCATCGCCTGCCCAACCGCGTTCCAGCCAGCCTTTTTTCAAAGCTTCAATGAAGAGCTCCGCTTGCGACCAGCCTTGAAGCACATCCACGGCAGGTTTGAGGAAATCGTAGAAATCAATGTACTCGTAGAAGTAGAAATAGAAGCTTCCGACGCTTTCGGGAGCGCCATATTTCTCTTCCCACGAATCATCAATCGCATTCATCACAGCCAGCCAGTTTGGTTCAGCCGCCCGGTCAGCTCCATCTGGCGCTCCAGTTGCTGCGCATAAAGCGCGGCATTTTCCGGATTGGGTTTGCAGCGGGTGGACTCATCCAGCGTCACCAGTTTGGCGCAGAGAGCTTCATAGCTCACCGTCTCGCCTTTCTCGTTCGCCTGGGCATAGGAGGCCTGGATGGCAGAACCCAGGGCGGCACCTTCACTGGTGTTGAGGGTCACGACTTCGGCATTGAAACAATCCGCGGCGATCTGTCTCCAGGTACTGCTCTTGCTGCCGCCCCCGGTGAGGCGGATCTCGGTCGGGTTCAGTCCCAGATCGCGGAAGCGTTTCAGGCCATAGGCCAGGCCCAGCGTTGCACCTTCCACCGCCGCGCGGGCGATGTTTTGCGGCGTCATGTTGGTGGGTCGCAGGCCATGGATCACGCCGCTGCCATTCGGCAGGTTGGGCGTGCGCTCACCATTGAGGTAGGGCAGGAACATCACCCCTTCGGCCCCAGCGGGCGCGGCTTTGACGGCGTCTTCCAGTTGAGTCAAATCCCAGCCGTACATCTCGCGCACCTGCTCCGTCACGACGGTGACATTCATCGTGCAGACGAGGGGCAGCCACTGGTCCGTGCTGTCGCAAAAGGCAGCCACTTCGCCCTGGCCATCCACCACTGGAGAGGCGGCTACCCCATACAGAGTCCCGCTGGTGCCAAAGCTGGCTGTGACGACGCCTGGCTTGATGTTGCCGGTGCCGATGGCACCCATCATGTTGTCACCGCCGCCAGCGCTGATGATGACGTTTTCACTCAGACCCCAGGCCTGGGCCAGCTCGGGACGCAGACGGCCATGCACGCTGCGGCTGGAGCCAAGCTCCGGCAGCATGGAGCGCACGCGGGTGTCGATGTAATCGCAGAGTTCATAGCACCACTCGCGGGTGTTCACGTTCAGGATGCCCATGCCGGAAGCGTCGCCGTATTCCATGCGTTTCACGCCACTCAGCCAGAAGTTGATGTAATCATGCGGCAGCAGGATAGACGTCGTTTTCGCAAAGTTTTCCGGCTCATTCTGCTTCATCCACAGCAGCTTCGGGATGGTGTAGCCGGGCAGCATGGCATTGCCTGCCAGGGCGATGATGCCGGGCTGACCGCCGAATTCATGGGCCAGCTCTGCGCACTGGGCCTGGGTGGAGGTGTCGCACCACAGCTTGGCCGGGCGCACAGGCTTGTCATCGGCCCCGAGGGCGACGAGGCCGTGCTGCTGACCGCTGACGCCGATGCCGGCGACCTTGGCCTTATCCGCACCCAGTTTTTCCAGGCACTGCTTCACACTGCTCTCCACCGCATCCAACCAGTCTTGAGGATTTTGCTCTAGGTGGCCAGGAGGCAGGCCTTCGATCAGCTCGTAGCTGCTGTGGCCAGAGGCGAGAATCTTGCCCGTGTCGAGATCGAGAACGATGGCCTTCGTGCTCTGCGTGCCGCTGTCAATGCCGAGAAAATACATGGTGCTGGGTGGGGTTGGGGAATAAATTATCTTTGGCAGGCGGAAGGCCCGCCAGCAATGGTAAAACGCGACGGAAAGCGGCGGGGGCTCAACGGGTGAGTAAGCCCCAAAGATGCGCGACTTCTTCTTCGCTGATGGCGGGGTCCAGCTTCTCGCGGGCCAGATCGCTGAAGTGCAGGCGGGCTTGCTCCCGCAGCCGAACAAGATGGGCCTTGAGTCTCAAGGCCGTGGTGCCTATCTGTTCTGCAATAATTTTTTGCCCGGGACCATCGGCGGGCCATCCACCCAGTAGGGCAGGCTCCAGGGCGGTGAAAAGTTCTTGTCGGTCCCGCAGACGATATTTTTCGCGGAGATGTGGCAGCAATTCGCGCCACAGTTCTATTGCCTGCGCTAAGTCGCAGGCCCTCGCGGGATCGCTTTGAGTGAGGGCGACATCCGTGAGTAGTCGCTCGGCCTCACTGAAATCGAGCGTGATGAGGCCGTTTTTGCCTCCGCGTTTTTGGGCGAGTTGGCGTTGTTTCCAGTGGCTCATCTCATTGAGAAACACCCGCACGATCCATGAGCGCATCCTGCCTTTTTGTTGCTGGAGGGTCTTAAAGGATTCCTGAGCCAAAAGACGCGCAAAGAGGCTCTGCACCAAGTCTTCGGCATCGGGGCGGCTCAAACCTAAACCTCGAGCATAGACATAGAGGGGGCGATGATAAGCGCGACAGAGTTGCTCTAGAGCGATGTCCGCCGTGCGTGAATCCGGAGAATTCAGCAGATGCACCAGCGTCCAGCGTGTCTGGGGAAAGAGTGAGCTGGATGTAGAAGGCTCGGCCATTCGGTGGAGTGCAGGGTCAAGGGCGCAATGGCGACTGCATTTTTCAGGGTCTGACGGTCGGGGAAAAAAGAAACGATTTTTTCATCACCACCCAAGGCGGGTTGGTTTTTCCCTTCAGATACGCCTTATCCCAGATGAAATTACTCGCCCACCTGATTTTCACCTCTTTCCTGTTCCTGCCTCAATGGGGGATGGCAGCGCCTGAAGTTTCTTTTTATTCCTCTCATCAAATCGTGCGGAATAATTCCTCCACGGAGTTTTTTTTCGATGCCACGGGAACTGGTCAGGTAACTTGTCAATGGCAGAAGGACGGGGTGGACATTCCAGCGCCCGCAGGCACTCGCACGGTTCTGAGCCTAAGTACGGTGGATCTGGAGGATGCGGGACTTTATCGGGTAACGGTGACGGACAGCACTGGCAGTGTGACTTTAGATCCCAGGCGGTTGGCTGTGGTCGGTGAAGGAAATCCAGAGGCCATTACTGTTGACGAAGGCGGCAACATTGAACTGTTCTGTGAAGTCGCGGGTCCGGACCTGAGCTATGAATGGAGACTGGGTGAAACGTTGATCAAAAACAGCTCTCGTATCTCTGGTGCCACGACGGCGGCTCTGCGCATCTCGAAGGCCACTCTTGCCGATGCTGCAGATTTTGGTGCTTACCGCCTGACCGTGAAGATGCCTGGTGTGGGCGATGCGGTGTTGACGTACGATTATCAGTTGGTGGAGGTCGCCGTCATCACCCGACCCGTGGTGAGCACCAGCAACTTCTCCACTTACATGACTGGTCAGGCCGTAGATATTCAGCTCTCAGCCGCGCCGGAGACTATTCTGGGTTACCGAGCCAGTGGTCTCCCTGCTGGGCTTAGCATGAGTTCCTCTGGGAGGATCACCGGGCGGCCAACCAAACCTGGTAACTACAAGGTCCAGGTGACAGCCACGAATCGTCTTGGCACGGGTCCGGCCAAGGCCATTCCGTTGACCATCCTTTCCCTGAATGAAGATCTTGTGGGAATCTATCGTGGCGTTGTGGAGCTCGCGGCCAAATTCGGTGGACAGGTGGGGGGCTCTGGTCTGGGGGGCAGCGTGGTCCTGACGTTGAGTTCCACCGGCACGTATTCAGGCTATCTCTATTACCACGGCGTAAAGCTTTCCTTCAAAGGCTCCTTGGAGGTGGATGCCTCCGGTGAAGTGGCGAGCGGGACTGCACGCATGACTGCTAATAAGCTGAAACCCGGGGCCCTGGTTTTGCGGTTCCGGGTGGATCCTGCTGAGGATGACCTGACTGGCATCCTCAGCGATGAATCGCTGCCTAATTTTGAGACCACGGATCAGATCGGTCTTGGCGAAGGAGACACCAATGGCGACTTAGCGGCGGCACGATTTAAAGACCCAGGGGCCATCTTGATGAAGCCTGATGGCGAATGGGCCATTTTGGATCGCGGGAATTTTACCATCCGCGCGACTGGCAGCTTAAACAGCCTTCAATTCATTGACCGCATCGCTGGGCAATCTGGGACCTCCGGCTATCAGGATGGAGGCAGTGCCCTTTTTTCTGAAATGAATGACCTTGTGTTGAGTCCGAGCAATCAATTGATCATCGCCGACACCCTGAATCATTGCTTGCGGCGGACACCGAGTGCCATCGGAGGTAGCTTAGAGCCGACCACCTTTGCTGGTTCTGCGAGTGAAGCCATGACGACCAATGGAACCTTGGCTCAGGCTCGTTTCCGCGAGCCCCATGGTCTGGCCTACGGACCGAAAGGGGACCTTTACGTCACAGATCGTTTGGCCCATACGCTAAGGCGGATCACGACCGCCGGTCTCGTCAGCACCCTCGCTGGTGTGGATCTTCAATCCGGTGCCGTCGAAGGTAGTGGAGCGAAGGCACGCTTTAATCAACCGCGTGGCATCGTGGCAGACAAGGCGGGTAATCTTTACATCGCCGATACCGGGAACCACGCCATCCGCAAGGTGACCTCCACTGGGACGGTCAGTACCTATGCAGGTATCTTGGGCAATCCAGGTACGGAGGATGGGCCACTCAAACATAGCCGGTTCAGCGGACCTACGGAGATCTCTCTGGCGGCCGATGGCGCGTTGCTCGTCGTGGACAATGCTGGGGCCTGCATCCGCCGTATTTCAGTCACCGGATTGGTGACCACCATTTTCCCAGTCGCGCCTGGGGGCATCGCCCGTGGAGTATCTACGGCTGTGATCAGCCATGTCACACCGCAGGTCGATGGCTCACTGTGGATTTCGGACCTAACGAATGATGTGATTCAGGTGCTGACTCAGCCCGAGGCGTCTATGGATGGAGAGCCTTACCTCAGCGCGGAAATAGAGGGAGATCGTACACCCTGGTCCAGCAAGCAACCGGTGCCGACTTCCTACCTGGGCAATCACCACACCTTGATTTATGGGGGATTGGAACAGCCAGGCGGGATCCCTGATGGAGATGGCTGGCTGGTCACGACCGTAGGCAAAACGGGGTCGGTCATCTGGAAGGGCCGCTTGGCCGATGGCACGGCGGTGACAGGTGCTGGCGCACTGGAGCAAGCCCTCTTTTATGACATGCATACTCCGCTGTATAAAGGCACGGGTATGCTGCAAGGCCGCATCCGTATCACCGAAGACTCCAATCGGCCCATCACGGGTACTGTCAATTGGGGCAAACTGCCGCAGCCCTTGAGCCCCTTCACCCGCTCTTACGCCAATGGATTTCCGGCAATCTCGCGCGGCGTTAATGGAGGGAAATATGTGGCTCCAGTCTCCGGGACTCGACTCTTTGGCATCACTCAGGCTGAGCCAGCCAACGCCCAGATCACTGTCTCGACAGAACAAACGGAACCGTCCTTCACGCAACTTCTCGGTCTAACTGATAAGAATGTCATGGTCGTCCCCAAGGGGGCTGAAAATCCAAAGGCCTTCAAAATCAGCTTCAATGCAAAGACTGGCAGCCTGGTCGGCAGCTTCATTCTCACGGAAAATAATCCGATCAATGGGGGTAAACCGCAGACCCTTCAACGAGTCGGCACTTTCAGCGGTTTGTTCTTCTCCGATTCCAATCTCGCCACTGGACATGTTTTGCTTCCAGATGCGCCAGACGAGGACCAGCCTGATCCGAAGAAAACGGCGATTCGCTCCGTGCTCTTTGAGCTGGGATCTCGTCCAGACTAGCCAAAGTGCCAGACACCGTTTAGTCTGCCTGCCTCACGAGGCATGGCAGACACACATGATGAAGGTGACCCTCCAGTGCCGGCCTGGCTCATCGAGCTGGGCTGGCAGGAGCGATATCTGGTGCGTGAAATGGTCGCACGCGGGGGGATGGGACGTGTTTACGAAGCTTGGCACCGTGAGCTCGGTTTAAAGACGGCGCTGAAAATCATTGATCCCGGGTTGATGAATGACGAGCGTGCCCTGGCTCGCTTTGAAACGGAAGCTCTCACTCTGCGTCGTCTTCAAGAGCCGACACCGCACCCCAATCTTGCCCGTGTTCTAGATTTTAAAATCACACAGGGGGTGGGTTGTCTAGCGATGGCCTTCGTGCAGGGCCCTGATCTGAAGACCTGGTGCCAGCAGCAAACCTTGGATCTAAAAGCCCGGGCCCGCCTTCTACAGAAGGTGTCCCGCGCAGCGGGCTACATGCATAGCCATGGGGTGGTACATCGAGATTTAAAACCCTCCAATATTTTAGTTCATGAGCAGACCCAGGAGCCTGTGATTGTGGACTTTGGAATCGTCAAACCGGAGGGTGAATTGACGCTCACACTGACTCGTGAAGCCATTGGCACCGCACATTACATGGCGCCCGAGCAGCTCCGCACAGACCGCTGTGAAGTTGGTCCCCAGGCAGATGTCTATGCTTTAGGCGTGGTACTTTATGAATTGATTACAGACAGGCTACCTTACCCGGGAACCCTGGCGGAGGTCATGCGTTCTCATGCTTCTGAGGAGTTGCCGCACCGCCCTTCTTTTTATCAAAGAGACCTTCCTCGTGAACTGGAAGTCATTTGTCTGAAAGCACTGTCATTACGCCGCGCAGAACGCTACGCCAATGGCTCAGAATTGGCCGAGGACTTGGATCGCTGGTTGCGTGATACAGCCATCCGGGCTCGTCCGCTCTCCCCGTCCATCCATTGGCTGCGCCGCGCCAGTCACCACCCCGCATTGATCTTGGCATTGACCGCTTGTGTCGTTTTTGCGGCTGTGGGTCTTTGGCATGGGTGGGTGACCCATCACGAAGCCGCTTTAGCCGCAAAACGTCAGCAAATCAGCGAAACTCTAACTTCGATCGTGTGGTCTGTCCCAGCATTGGAAGCGGTCGCGCATCAAGTCAGCCAATTGCCTTCGCTAGAAGCGGAAGTCTATCTTCACAAACTACGTAATGCGGCCTTTCACCAAGTGGAGGAAGCCTTGGAGGAACCTCGCCTGCTTGATGAGCAGGTGCCTGCCCTTCAGTCCATTCTCGCCTGGTGTGCTGAGGGTGAGGCATCGCGTGCGCAGGCACTCAACCGCCTCTTAGCAGATCGGCAATCTCGCTGGGAGACACGGGTGGCGCTGACTCCTCCCTTCGTTGAAGTGCAGGAAGCGTTTTCGCTGGGGCAGGTCCGTGTCGAGGCGGATGCTCTCTATTCGGTGTCTCAGCCTGGGCGTGAGAATTTAGACCGCGTGTTTATAAAAGGGTCTGTCCCACGGCAATTGGAGGTGAAAGCCACTTTTCATCCACCTGCGACACTCAAGCGCTACGTGGGTTTCTGCCTGCGATCTTCTCATACCCGTCATTTCGTCCGCCTTTATGGTCGTGAGGCTGCCCAAAATCTTCCCCAAGCAACCCATGTGGCAGGGATGCAGCGCGCTGACTTTGCAGGGCTTCTTTGTCTCATGCGGGAGGAGACTCTGCTAGCGACCACGCCGGTCTTTCGTTCAAAACCTTTATCAGGCCCATTGCAGATCACTGCCCGGGTGGAGGGAAGTTTGCTGAGTGGAGAAATATCAGGAGGAGTGCGCGTGGAATATCGGGACCTCTACATGATCGCTGGTCCTTGTGATCTAGGCTTGGACTGGCCTTCACGCATTCGACTGACTGCACTCACTCTCCAAACTCGTGATTTGCCGCGCCAACCCACACCCCTTGAAAGCGGAGATGCCCTCGCTGTCCAAGGCCAGTGGCTAGAGGCTCAAGGGGCCTATGCGGCCCTTTTGGGAGATCCGCAGCACGGAGCTGAGGCTGCGTACAAAATTGGGGAATGCCAATCCGCCCAGGGACGAATGACAGAAGCGGCCGAGACCTGGGCGACCCTGCTCTCACGTCAGTTACGGCCCTGGAGTTCACTCGCCTGTTTTCGTCTTTGGCAGCATCAGGCTACCGCTGGTCATCTAGATGCCGCTGCCCCTTATTTGCAGCACCTCATGTCGGCTGGGCCAGAGACCCTTGCCATGCTGCGGGATCTCCGGGCAGAGCAGAAACAGCGCATCGCCAACGCCTATCGGCGTCAGTCTTCTAGCTTGCGCATCATGCAGCGGAATCCCGAGGTGGAAATGGCCATTCAGGCCCATCATTTGTTAGGCTATTTGCCAGTGGAGGTGGCGATGAACTTTGGCTTCGCGCGTCATTTCAATGGAACGGATGAAACGGCGCGTATGCTTTTCCAACAGGCCTTGAAAGGCGTGAGTATCGTTCCTTTGAGCCGGGCTGATCGGCATCAGATGCTGCTTTGTCTAGACATGGCCTGCTGGCTGGATCACCCGGAGAAAACAGCGTGGATAGGAAACCTCATCCAGCGCTGGAATAATAGTCTCGCCGAAGAAGAACCCGAGCGTGGTTTTCTCCAGTTGGAACTGGCGCGTGGGCATGCCCGCCAAGGCAGGGTTCTGGAAGCCCTCGAGATCACCCGAAAATGGCGCGCAGCCCCTCTGAGCCCTCCTCGCCTAAAGATCGCTGCCTGTCTCCTAGAGGCAGCACTGGTCATGGAGAATCCCACCGCTTTTTCAGCTCGGCTGGAAGAGGCCCTTTCAGTCTTAAACCTCCGCCGTCATGCTGCCCCGACGACCCTCATTGTAGATGGGGCGATGTTAGGCTGTGCAGCGCGGGCATGGACGCCCGAGCTGATGGCTGACATCCTTGCTCGTCTACTGACAGGCCCAGAGGAGTCGATGGCCGCAGGTCATGGTCCCGGTCTGCTCGCCCGTGCTTTTTTGCAGGATCGGGCTCTTGTCACCTCCCTGAATCAGTTGATTCAAGGCTCCGAAGGAAAAGCTCTCTTCAGAGATTATTGCCTGCGGAGTCGCCCACTCCGGGAACTGGCGGAGGAGGCTTTCCACCGCATTCTCGATGGCTATTTGCAGGTCATCTTGCAGGCTCCACCCTCAGAGATACAGCGGGACCAGATTCATGACTGTGTGAGTTGTATTGTGCAGGGATTTCGGGGCGGAAAATTCACCGAAACAGACCTTTTGAGTTTGATCACGGGACTGCGTTCTGTGGAAGCTCGGCAAGCTCTCGTCCAAGATGCAGGGAAACAGTGGGGCCCAAAGCTGCAAACGGCACTTCGCACCCTTTTTCAAAACTCTCCAAAAGCTGCTGTTCAGTAATCCGGGACATGGTCAGTTGCGAGGTGGTGCGGCCTGTGGCATAGGGCAATCCACAGCTTTTTTATGGTCACCAAACTCCTTCACACCCGCTATCGCGTGAACGATCTGAGCAAAACGGTCTCGTTTTACAAAGACGTGCTCGGCCTGGAAGAGATCAAACGGCACAAGTCCCCGCGTGGTTCGGAACTGGTCTTCCTGAAGACCCCGAACAGCGATGAGCTCATCGAAATTTGCTCCTTTCCCGCCAGCGGCCCCGTCACCCTTGGGCCGGATGTCACCCACCTGGCCTTTGAGGTGGAAGATTTGGAGGCCTTTGCCAAACACGCGGAGGAAAAAGGCTATCCCCTTTCAGATGGGCCTACGGAAAGCTCCAGCGGCACGTTTGCATTCATAGATGCCCCGGAGGGCTATGAAATAGAACTGATCCAATATCGGAAATAGGAGCGAAAGTGGATGCTCTCATGGCGTTGATGCTCAATAGATAACAAATTATGGACTTCGACTGGCTTGGCGTTGCTTTTGACCTCACGAAACTGCCTCCCAAGGATATTGAGGAGTCATTTGAGGATCCTTTTTCGCTGAAGCTGCTGCCCGATGACAATGGCGACGGCACCAGCGCCCGTTATTATAATCTCGGCAAAGCCCTGAGCGGCCGGGCCGTGTTTGGAGTTTTCTGGACAGACGGCAAGCGTTACCGGGTCATTTATGCCCGTGACATGACGCATACCGAGGCGGACTTTTTCGAGCGCAAAAAAGCTGAGGACATGTAACCATGGAAGCACCACGACGCAAAGTTGAGACCACGCAGATCCCCCGGTTCAGTGATGAACTGCCGGCCATCCATGCGTGGAAGGAGGTGCCGGCCTTTGACACGGCCGAGGCCGAGGGCCAGTTCTGGGCGGCGCATCAGGTGGATCCCCGCCTCATGCAGATGTCCATTCACCGGTCGGACGTACGCGAATCCACCACCATCACCCTGCGGTTTGATCCGCGCATGCTCAGCCGCATCAAGCGCATCGCCCGCCGCCGCTACCTGAACTATCAGAGCATGATCAAGCAGTGGCTCAGCGAACGGATGGAGCAGGAAATGCGCGAGTAGTTCGGGGTTGAGCCAAGCGGCAGATGGGCTATGGCAGCCCATGGTCGCTGCCCTTTCCTCCTTGCTTGTCCGCCTCACCTCCCAGCGCTGGCTTTGGTGGCTGGGGGGGGGCATTTGGGGCGTGGTCCTGTTCACGCTTTCTTCGCGGAGCAGGCTGCCCACCGGGCCGGAGATTCCGTTTCAGGACAAGATCGTCCACTTCCTCTACTTCAGCGGTGGTGGTTTCTGCTTTGCGCTGGCTTTGTTTCTTCCGCAGGTGCCTTTGCGGGGCCGCTGGGTCTGGCTGGCAGCCGGGGCTGCCTTTGGCGCTGTCATCGGCGCGGTGGATGAGTATCACCAGACCTTCACTCCGGGGCGCAGCGGCAATGACCTGGGCGACTGGCTGGCCGATTTCACCGGAGCCAGCACCGGGGCACTGGTAGCGTGGGTCTTCCTGGCCTGGATCAGGCGGCAGAACGGGAAGTCACCTGCATGAATCTCGCAGAAGCGATCACCAGCGGTGTCCAAAACAGCAACGGCTCATAGCGGGCGACGCTGATCAGCGCCCAGACGCTGTCACCGTCGAAAAGCAGGCCAGTGAGACCAAAGCCGCTCAGCATCAGCCAGGCAGGCTCTCCGTTCCGGGCCAGGAAATACGCTCTTTTAAGGCCCCAGGTGGCCAGCGCCAGCAGGCCGAGAATGCCCGGCAGCCCGCCATGAACGAAGGTGTCCCAAAAGACGCCGTGCAGATGCTCAGGATACCAGTGCAGGGAGCAGGACCAGCAGTCATCATCTGCCCACATACCCTTGCCCAGCAACCAGTCCTGCCAGGTGGTCATGCAGCCGATCGCAGCGGCGTAAATCAGAAAACGTCCGTTGTCAGACCGCGCCATCGCCTTCTGCATGGGATTGGAGGAAACCACACTGTCGCCCAATTCCAGCGAGGCGGCCGATTCATTGGCGATCCCACGGCGTTTCAGGGCATCCTTGGCGGCTAGGTCGGCGATCAGGGGGGCGGAGATTTGGAACAGGGCCAGGATACCAGCCAGGACAGCCACGGGCCGCCACCCGCGCCTCCAACCGATGACAACAAACAGCATGAGATGCGCTGCCAGAAGGGCAAAGAGGGCACCGCGGCTCAGCGTCAGCACCGTGGCGGCATCCAGCAGCACCAGGGCCAGCAGCCAGCGGCGGCGGTTGCGCGTTCCAGTGGCGGCCATCCAGCCACTGGCGGCCCAGCAGGCGGCGAAACCAAAGGTGAGGCCGGAATTGACCGAGTTCCACCCGCCATAGACAAACCAATTGCGCAGCCGTGCGCCAAAGACGGCCTCGGGATGCACGGTGTAAAACACCCCCAGACTCACACAGGCGGCCACGGCGGCCATGGCCACCAGCGGCTTGCCCAGTGCCATCACGGCATCCGCACGTTTGGCGGCCTGCCACAGCGTCAGCAGAAAGCCCAAGAGCAAAAGGCTGTTGCCCCAGCCCAGCCATAGGGTGGAAAGTGCGGCCCCGGGAGAATCAAAGATGGAACTGCGCAGCAGCAGCAGAGACCAAAGCGCGGCGACTCCCTGCATCCAGCGGTCCCGTTTCAGGGCTTCGGCCAAGTCTGCATGCCCGCCTGCCAGCATCCACAGCACTGCCAGGACCAGTCCCCAGGTGAGCTGTAGCCACTGGTTGTACATGACAAAGTAGCCGCCCAAAAAGCCCGCCATGTTTGCCAGCAGCAGGGACTGCCGCCAGGAAAAAGCCTGATCACCGGCCATCACCTCGGTCGGGTCATTGAGCCGCCAAGTCGTAGCGCCGACGGCGGATAGTGGCGGGCGTTCAGGCATCAGAAGGGAAACTGATCTTAAGCGCACTTTGGTGTTTCGCCAAGGTGTTCCTGCATGGGTGCGTCTGCGCGCTTGCTTCCGTAGCGCCTCCTGCTTTAAATCCGGGCATTCCCGTAAAAGTGCTTTACGAGAGAACAATTATGCTTCAAGTGTTCGCCCGAACATTTAATCACGACCTACCACCATGGCCAAGTCCCCAGCAAAAGAATCCTCTGCCGAGCCCAACGCCAACAAGATTGCCGAGGCCCGGTCCCGCAATCTGGACATCGCCATCCAGCAGATCCAGAAAGACTTTGGCGAGGGGTCCATCCTGCGCATGGCAGGCAATGAAAAGGTGGATGTGGCCGTCATTCCTACGGGGAACGTCTTGATTGACCAGGCCCTTGGCGTCGGCGGTTTCGCCCGCGGCCGTGTGGTGGAAGTTTACGGCCCGGAATCCTCGGGTAAGACCACACTCACGCTCACCGTCATTGCCCAGGCCCAGAAGACCGGGGGTCTAGCCGCTTTCATTGACGTCGAGCACGCACTCGATCCCAACTATGCGCGCCGTCTGGGTGTGAAGATGGATGAACTGCTCGTCTCCCAGCCTAGTTCGGGTGAAGAAGCCCTGCGCATTTGCGAAACGCTCGTCCGTTCCAATGCCCTCGACGTCATCGTCATCGACTCCGTGGCCGCCCTCGTCACCCGCCAGGAACTGGAAGGCGACATTGGCGACTCCACCGTCGGTGCCCAGGCCCGTCTCATGAGCGCCGCGCTGAGAAAGCTCACCGCCATCATCTCCAAGGCCCGCACCTGCGTCATCTTCACGAACCAGATCCGTGAAAAGATCGGCGTCATGTTCGGCAACCCAGAAACCACCCCTGGCGGCAAGGCCCTGAAATTCTACTCCAGCGTCCGTGTGGACATCCGCCGCATCGGCGCAATCAAGAGCAGCGACGGTACCGTCACCGGTAACCGCACGAAGCTGAAGGTCGTCAAAAACAAGCTCGCCCCTCCTTACACCGAGGCTGAGTTCGACATCATGTACAACGAGGGCATCTCCAATGTCGGGTCCATGCTGGATCTGGCCATGGAAAACGACATCCTGCAGAAGCGCGGTTCCTGGATCAGCTACAAAGGCACCCAGCTCGCCCAGGGCCGTGATGCCGCCAAGGAAGCCCTGAAGGCGGATGCAGCTCTTTACACAGAGATCGAAACCGCCGTGAAGGCGAAGCTGGCTGAAAAAGGCGTCTCTACCGGTGGTGGTGGCAGCCCGGCGAGTGCCGCACCCGCAGCCGAATAGTCTGAAAGCCCCTCACCTTGGCGCTTACCCCCGCACTCCGGGAAGGTTTGCCTCAAGGTGAGTGAAGGTGGTCGGCTCCCCCTTGGGGGCAGGCCGCGTGGCCTTACTTTTTCTTATTCTTTGACTTGGCCGCAGCCCCGGGCAGTCGTCCGCTGGGCTGGCTGGCATCATAACCGGGGTTCGGTGTGGGCATGAGGGCACCGACGTCTTTGCGCCAAGCCTCCAGTTTGGCTGCCAGGGCGGTGACTTGATCAGGGTTTGAGGTGGCCAAGTCCTTCTGCTCGCCCAGATCTTCGCGCAGGTTGAAGAGCTCCCGCCTGCCGTCCTCGTACCATTCGATGAGTTTCCAGTCGCCCATGCGAATGGCCGCGCCTGGGGCTCCCCCTTGGTTGCCGTAATGAGGGTAGTGCCAGTAGAGGGCGCGCTCTGGCAGGCTACCACCTTTGAGGAGGGGAAGCAGGCTCACGCCATCCACCTGCGCGGCGGTTTTTCCCTGGGCCACCTCCAGGGCGGTGGCAAAGTAGTCTGGACTGCACACGGGGGTCTCGATGACGGTGCCTGCTTTCAGCACAGCGGGCCAGCGGATGACGAGGGGCTCGCGGATGCCGCCTTCATACATCCAGCCTTTGCCGCCGCGCAGGGGCAGGTTGGAGGTGGGGGAACCTTCACTGGTGGAGAGGCCGCCATTGTCTGAGGTGAAGATGACCAGCGTGTTTTCAGCGAGGCCCAGTTCGTCCAGCTTGGCCAGCACCTTGCCGACGGCCAGATCCATCGCCTCCACCATGCCTGCATACACGGCATGTTCCTGGACGAGACGCACCTCCCGGCTGTCTTCTCGGCCCCACTGGGCTTCCAGTCCCAGGCGGTGGCGTTTTTCCTGATACTTTTTCTCCAGGTCTGGCCGCGACTGGAGCGGTGTGTGGACGGAGTAAAAGGAGAAGAAGGCAAAGAAGGGCTTGTCCCGGTTGGCCTCCATGAATTTGCCGGTTTCCGTGGCGAGGCGGTCTGGCAGGTGTTCGCCGGGCGGGCCATCGGGGAGGCGTGGGTTGTCATAGGGCACGAAGTATTTGCCGCGTCCGTAAGGGCCGCCCTTGTCCACGCCGCCCAGGTTGTGATCGTAACCCTGGTTTTCCGGCCACCAGCCTTCAGGGCCCAGGTGCCATTTGCCGGCAAAAAAGGTGGCATAGCCAGCGGACTTCAGCATCTCGGCCATCGTTACTTCCTCGTGCGCCAGCCGATCACTGTAGGGGGCGGGCAGCAGCTTGGTATTGCGCTTCCACAGCTCCGGTTTTAGGGCCGCGCCGATGTAGTCGGTCACGCCCGTGCGCTGGGGCCAGCGTCCGGTTTGCACCGCCGCGCGTGTGGGGGAGCACACCGGGCAGGCGGCATACGCATCGGTGAAGCGGGCACCTTCTTTGGCCAGCCGATCCACGTGGGGAGTTTCGTAAAAGGTGCTGCCATAACAGCCGATGTCCTGACGGCCCAGATCATCCACCAAGAAAAAGACGATGTTGGGGCGGGTCTCGGCTCCGGCGGCCAGAGCGACCGCCATCAGGGACCAGGAGAAGAGGAAGGCTTTCATAGGCAGGAAGCATCACAACGAAGGCCGCGGCGGCATCTCACAGCAAACATCCACGCTGGACGCCTGGGCCGGGCCGGGGAAAAGTGCGGTTTCCGTGATGAAGCGCCTCTTGTCCTCCCATTTCAGCGATCTGGCCCTGCTGCTGCGCTGGACGCTGCTGGCGTTGCCTGTGGGCCTGGTGGGTGGCTCTGCCAGCGCCCTGTTTCTTTGGTCGCTGGACTGGACGACTCGGACGCATGCAACGCACCCGGAACTGCTCTGGGGACTGCCGGTCGGGGGCGTTCTGGTGGGTTGGCTTTACCATCGTTTTGGGAAAGGCGCCGAACGTGGAAACAATCTGCTCATTGATGAAATCCATCAGCCTGGTGGCGGGGTTCCCGCCCGAATGGCTCCACTCGTTTTGCTAGGCACGTTGGTGACGCATTTGTTCGGTGGCTCTGCGGGCCGAGAAGGAACGGCGGTGCAGATGGGCGGCAGTTTGGCGGGTCTGCTGGCGCGGTGGTTTCGTGTGGATTCACCAAACCGGCGGCTGATGCTCATGTGCGGCATCGCGGCGGGCTTTGGCGCAGTCTTCGGCACGCCGTTGACCGGGGCCATTTTTGCCATGGAAGTGCTGATCATCGGCCGGGTGAATTATGAGGCCCTCATCCCGGTGCTGGTGGCCAGCATCGTGGGAGATGCCACTTGCACCGCCTGGGGCATTCATCACACGCTGTATCACCTGGAGGTGGCCCCGGAGGCCGGTTTGCGCGCTTCTTTGGACGGAGTGCTGCTGTTGAAGGCAGGGCTGGCGGCGGTGGCCTTTGGCCTCATGGCCCGTTTTTTTGCCGGGTTCACTCATGCCATCCAGCGTGGGCTGGCCCGTCTGGTCAGTTACCCGCCGCTGCGGCCTGCCGTGGGCGGGCTGGTGGTCATCGCGCTGGTGTTCCTTTTGGGGACGCGGGATTATTTGGGATTGGGGGTCGAGGCCACCCGTGAAGGCGGGGTGAGTATCGTGTCCTCGTTCGAGTCAGGGGGCGTTACGCCCTGGAGCTGGCTATGGAAGACGCTGTTGACCTCGGTGACGTTGGGCAGTGGATTCAAGGGCGGGGAGGTGACGCCCTTGTTCTTCATCGGCTCCACTCTGGGCCATGTGCTAGGGCTTCTGTTGCAAGAGCCCGTCGCGCTATTTGCCGCATTGGGTTTCATCGCCGTGTTTGCCGGGGCGGCCAATACGCCGCTGGCTTGCACGATCATGGGCATCGAATTGTTCGGTGCCCACTACTCGGTTTACTTCGGCGTGGCCTGCTTTGTGGCTTACTTCGTCAGCGGCCCGTCGGGCATTTATGCGGCGCAGAGAACCGGAGTGCCCAAACGGCAGCCGGAGAATTAGCGGATCCGCTGATCCGAGTTTCCGCTCTGCTTGAAGTAGGCATCGCGGGCCTTGCGCAGCTCTTCCAGCCGGGAGGCCACATCGGCCTTGCGCTGTGTTTGCTGCTGCACCTGCGCTTTGACGAAATGATTGTTATTCCCGAGCGTGCGCCAGGGGCCCACGGGGACTTCGTGGACGTCCACAAAGCGCCAATCGCATTTTCCATTGCTGTTCATGCCCAGGTAGTCACGCACGGCCGGGCTGACATCGATGCCCGCGCCACGGTTGCTGGTGTTCTTGGGCTTGGCATTGCCAAAGACATACTCGTGATCGTCCGTGACGAAGGGGCCGCAGTCTTCCCACTGGGCGTAGCACACGCGGTTGCCATAACGGATCGCCACCCAGGTGCCACGGAGGACGGTCTTGCCGGACTTGGTGAAGCGCTGCTTGAACCACGGGATCACGCGGGAGGCTTCCGGCTTGTGCGTGGAGTAGTCCAGACAGTCGTTATAAGGCAGCGCAATGTAGAAAGGGTTCAGGCCCGGGGTGAAATTCAGCGGGCAGAAGTTGTTGCCGCGTTTGAGGGGATCTGGATCATCGTAGCCGCCGAAGTTTTTTTCCCATTCCGTGTCCCAGGAGCTCTTGTTATTCGGCGTCGGGTTGTTTTCCGTGGGCTGTTCACCGACCCAAAAGACGGTGGCCATGATGTCGGTCTTCCACGGGTACTTGGAGTAGCTCAGGCGCGGCATGGTGGGTGAGTTCACCCGTGGCACGGCGATGGAGGACGGCGGGTTGGCCACGGCGCTGCCGGTGGCACTGACTTTAGGCAATGACTGGCCCATAGCCGGTATGGCTGCTGAAGCTAACAGCAGCAGAAAGATGAAAGAGCGTCGTGGGGGGGCGGCGGTCATGCTTTCTTCAAAAGGACGGGTGACAAGTCTAACCGACAATCCCTGGCTAAGGCAATCTTAAAAGACACTGTTCATTTGAAAATGCCTTTACGGTGGTGACAACGCCCGCTTTCAGGTGGCAGGCCAGGGACTTTCCGAGTAAAAAGCCGCATGACCTCTGAGCCCGCCGCCCAAGCCGCGTCTGCCCTGCCTGGCAGCTTTCATGCGGCCGACTACGAATTTGCCCAGGATCTGCTGGACGGTGATAAGGCTGCCTGGGCCCGTTTTGATCAGGAACTGAAACCGGCCATGCTGGCGAAGTTGGGCGCGGCTGGTGCCACGGATGCGGATGCCAAGGAAGTGGTGGGAATCGTGACGGAAAAGCTCTGGGCCCAGAAAAAACTGGAGGCTTATTCTGGCAGCGGCCCCTTGGTGGGTTTTGTGCGCACCATGGCGGCGAATGCTTGGCTGGAATACCTGCGCAAGCACCGCCGCATGGTGCCAGCGACGAACCTAACGCATGAAGACAGCGACGCTGATCCGCTGGACACCTTGTCAAAAGAGGAGCGGCCAGCCCCCCAGGAGACTCCGCTGGCCCAACTGCTGCGGGACGCCCTGCTGCATGCGCTGGCCCAGACCGATGCCGAGGCCCTGCTGGTCTTGAGGCTGTCCCTGCTGCAGGAAGTCAAACAGAGGGACCTTTGTGCCGTGTGGGGTGGCTGCCATGAGGGCACCATCTCACGCAAAAAGACGGAGGCCATGGAGCAGATCCGTGATGCCACGCTGACTTACCTAGCAGAAAAGGAGCCTTCCTTGCAGATCTCCTGGCAGGACCTCCTGGAAGCCTGTGGCGAAGGGGCGGAGGCCATTCTGGGGCCTTCCGAATAAAAAAGACCAGTTTCTGCGCAAGTTTACCTTTTCACCTGCATCAACGGACAGACACACCGCCATGAATGCCGAACACGACCTTTCCATCCTCTCCCAGTTCCTCCGCCGCATGGCGCCCGACGTGGAAGGCCACGACATGGGTGATCCGCCTGCGGAAGTGATGCCGCGTTTGGATGCCTTTGCCGCAGGCCAGGCCGATGCCAAAGAGCGGTCCGCCTTGGCTCAATTGCTCAAGGAACACCCCGAGTATCTGCGCTACCTGGGCAAGGCCATCCGCAATCGCGCGGCCTAACGCTTCTCCGTCAGGGGAAGGGGAGGCGCCAGCGTGCGCATGAGTTCTTTCGCACTTTCCACGCTGAGGTCTGGCCGCAAGGAGAGCAGCCGTGCCAGCCAGCCAGTGACGCGCGGGGCGGCAAAGCTGCTGCCGGTTACCACCTTCCACCCGCCCTGCCAGGGCACTCGCACCTGATGTCCATGGGCGAGAAATTCCACCATGCTGCCTGGGCGGTGGGCCCAGGGCTGGTCGGGCAGATCGGCCAAGTTCACCGTGATGGCGGTGGGGAACCAGCCCGGCCACTCGCGCAGGTTGGCATCCTCATTGCTGCACGCGGCCACTAGGTGGGTGCGGCGCAGGTAGGCCTCGTCCGTCCATTCCTTGTAGGGCATGACAAAGCGTGCCTCGCCTGGGCTGCCAAAGCTACAGTTCAGGATGTGATAGCCGCGCTGCATGGCCAGCCGGGCGGCCTCCCAGATGATGGTGGTGCGGCTGCGGAGATCACCATCCAGGACGCGGAAGCTGCCGATTTCTGCTTCGGGGGCCAGATTGCGGATGATCCAGGCGATGGCGGTGCCATGCCCCATCACATCTCCGGCACCTTCGGTGACTTTGAGAAAAGAGCCTTCGCGGGCAAAGGTGACGTCGTCCCTCAGCGTCAGCCCAGCCAGGGCCGGGTGCGTCACCTCCACCCCGGAGTCCAGGATGGCGATGCGCACACCTTTGCCGGTGGCATGTTGGAGGTCAGAGAGGGTCATGGTCATTCTTCCGTGCCAAGGACCCAGGCCGTCAGCCGATGCTCGATCAGTCTTCCAGCGGCTGCGGCCACTGTTTCCATCGCCTGCAGGTCCGCGATGGCGAAGGCTGGCGGCGTAAGGTAGCCAGGTGGAAAGTCGGCCTGTGATTCGGGCACTTGAGCCAGATCGGGCAGATCTTTTAGGCGGATCAGGCGCACGGCTGTGATCACGCCACGCAGCTCACCTGCGAATTTCAGCGGCACAGCCAGCATGGCCCACGTCAGCACACTCAGGCTGCGGTCAAGTTCCCGGTTTTGCCGTTGGTGAAAGCAGACTTCGCTCTCGCTCGCAGCCAGGCCGCTGGTGAAGACCATGCCTGTGATGCCCTGCGTGGCCGGTAGGCGGAAGCTGCCGACAAAACGTGCGGCATCCGGGCCATTGTTCCAAACGGGAACCAGCACCTGGGATTGCTCCATCGCCAGCCAGACGCTGCCTTCATCGGCCAGGATGCCGTCCAGAGTCTGCTGGATCAGACGAGCAGGCAGCCCTTCGATGAGGGCGGCCGGGCTTTGCTGGAGCGCGTGCTGGGCAAACTGTTCCCGGCGGGCCGCCAGTTTCTCTTCCAGAGAACTCAGTTCTGGGTCTGCAAAGCTGGAAAACGGCGCGGCCATCCTTTAGGCTAACATGAAGACGGCGGTTTGAGAAGAGAACGCTTGCGGGAGGGGGACAATCTTCGGACTGTTCGGACCCTTTAGATCTCTGGCCACATGAAGCGTTTTTTCTCCTTCGGCAAACGTTCGAAGCCGTCTCCAGCGGCTCCTTCGGCGTCCGAAGGCGTGGCGGGCTGGCCTCCGCAGCAGATTTATCCTTCGCCAGCCGAGTTGACGAGCATGATGCCAGCTGGGGAGTACGCCTTTGATGCCCTCATCGGTCAGGGTGGCATGGGGGCCGTCTATCGTGGGCAGCAGATGAAGCTGGACCGCTCCGTCGCTATCAAGATTCTGCATCGCCAGCACGGCACCGACTATGCCTATGCGGAAAGGTTCCGCCGGGAAGCGCAGTCGCTGGCCCAGATGAACCACCCCAACATCGTCAGCGTCTATGATTTTGGCGTGGTGGGGGATTACCTCTACTACGTGATGGAGTTCATTGAGGGCACCGATCTGCACCACTTGCTCAGCACCCGGCAGATGACGCCGGCCCGGGCAGTGGAAATCGTGCCCGCACTTTGTGATGCGTTGTTTTATGCGCATTCCAAAGGTCTGGTCCATCGGGACATCAAGCCGGCTAATGTGTTGATCGCCCAGGATGGCCGGGTGAAGCTGGCCGACTTTGGCCTGGCCAAGCGATTTGACAGACCCAGCACGCTTCTCACCCAGAGCCACATGGCCATGGGCACCCCGGACTATGCTGCGCCTGAGCAGTATGACACCCGGGCCGTGATCGACCACCGTGCGGACATTTACGCCCTCGGTGTCGTCTTTTACCAGATGCTCACCGGTACAGTCCCGCGCGGAGCCTGGCAGCCGCCTTCGGCCATGGTCGGCACGGATCCGCGGCTGGACATGGTCATCGTGCGTGCCCTGCTACCCGACCGGAACCAGCGCTACGCCTCGGCGGCCGAGTTCAAGCAGACCCTTCTCGCCAGCCTCACCACCGCTCCGGAAACCACATCCGTTCCGGTGCAGACCACACCCGCTTCCTCCACCCGCCCGCTCCAGGGCCGGGTGCTGGTGCTGGAGGATGACCTGCTGCTGCGCCAGCTCATCGTGCGCAATCTCAAGCAGGAAGGTTTTGAGATCGTGGAGACCGGGGACGGGGTGGACACGGTGCGCTGTTACAGCGAGGCCATGCTCGCCGGCCAGCCTTTCGATCTGGTTCTGATTGATCTCACCATTCCCATGGGCATGGGCGGAGCCCGAGCCATGGAACTGCTGCGGCAACTGGACCCGCAGGTGGATGCGATTGTTTCCAGCGGTTATCGCAGCGATCCCGCCATGTTGCATCCCCGTGCGCACGGCTTTGCGGATGTTTTGCCCAAGCCCTATGACAGCGCCGACCTCACCCGGATTGTGCGGGAGGTGCTGCACAAGCGCCGCCAGCGTCTCGGCACGGCGGCTGGCATGCAGGGGTAAAATGAAGCACCGCCCGCCAGGTGACCAGCGTGCGGTGCGACGTGGGTGGCTGAACCACCGGAGTTAAGTCTTAGTGCTTGTGACCCTTTTTGGAGTCGCAGCAGGCGCTCTTGTCTTTCGAGCAGCACGCCGCCGCAGCTTTTTTGCTGCCGGCAGCGTCGCAGGAGGAGCATTCAGCCTTTTTGCTGGCGCAGGAAGCGAGCAGCAGGGAGGCGGAAGCGAGGCCAATGGAGAGAAGACGGATCATAGAGAGAGTGTCGGTTGGAAACAGGTAGTCTATGAGACGACCTCCAAACCATTCAAATTACTTGCTCATCTGCACCGGCGCTGGTGGTGGCGGTGGGGGAGCCTTGGAAGCGCAGGAGACGAGACCACCGGCGATGACCGATGCTGCGAGAGCGAGGAGGGCGTATTTCATAGTGTGTTTTGTAACGTGTTTGTTTGAATGCTACAGCATCCACAAGTGAGACTGAGCGACGCGAGGCTAACGACAATTCCAGTGTTTGCAACGGGCCAAATCGCAATGTTCAGGGCGTCCGGTTCGCAGGACTGAGAAGGGCCTGGCTAGGCTAGGAGGTCTTTCACCACATGGCCATGCACATCGGTGAGGCGGTAATTGCGGCCCTGGAAGCGGTAGGTGAAGCGCTCATGGTCAAAGCCCAGGAGGTGCATCACGGTGGCCTGGAAGTCATGAACGTGGACCTTTTTTTCAGCCACGCTGAAACCCAGCTCATCCGTGCTGCCATAGTCAAAGCCGGACTTCACCCCGCCCCCGGCCATGAAGAGCGTGAAGCAGTCTGGGTAGTGGTCCCGCCCCAGCACCTTGCTGGCGGCAGTGCGGCCTTCGCGGAAAGGCGTGCGGCCGAATTCGCCGCCCCAAATGATCAGGGTGTCCTCCAGAAGCCCACGCTGTTTCAGGTCCTTGATCAGCGCAGCTACGGGCTTGTCAGTTTCGGCCATCTTTTTGGTTAGGCCGTCGGTGATGCCTGAGGCTTCCGAGGTGCCATGAAAGTCCCAGCCCCAGTCAAAGAGCTGCACAAAGCGCACGCCTTTTTCCACCAGGCGACGTGCCAGCAGGCAGTTATTGGCAAAGCTGGCCTCGCCGGGCTTGGCCCCATAGTCTTCAATGACCTTGGCCGGCTCTTTGGAGATATCCATGACCTCCGGTACACTCATCTGCATGCGATAGGCCAGTTCGTATTGGGCGATGCGGGTCACCGTTTCCGCATGGCCCAGTTCGGCTGCCTGCTGTTCATTGAGTTCCTTCAGCGCATCCAGCGTGCGACGGCGCAGGTTTCGGCTCATCCCGGCGGGATCAGAGGCATACAATACCGGGTCGCCTTTGCTGCGGCACTGCACCCCCTGATAGACGGAGGGGATGAACCCGCTACCCCACAGGCCCTGGCCGCCGCTGGGCTGAGTACCACTGGAGATCAGGGTCACAAACCCTGGCAGATCCTGGTTTTCCGTGCCCAGCCCATAGGTTGCCCAGGAGCCCATGGAAGGCCGTCCCTGCCGCGTGTGGCCGGTGAAAAGCAGCAGCTCTGCCGGGGCGTGGTTGAACTGGTCCGTGTGCATGGACCGCACCATGGTGATCTCATCGGCGATGGTGTGGAAGTTCGGGCAGGCATCGCTCATCCACATGCCCGCCTTGCCATACTGTTTAAAGCTGCGCGGGGTGCCCATCAGCTTGGGCACGCCCGTGGTGAAGGCGAAGGTGCGGCCTTTGAGAATGGAGTCCGGGCAGTTCTGCCCATCGTGCTTCACCAGCTCCGGTTTATAATCAAACAGGTCCAGATGCGGCGGTGCCCCGGACATGTGCAGGTAGATGACGCGCTTGGCCTTGGCCGCATGGTGGGTGACGCGCGGTGCCATGGGATTGTCCGTGACCGGCATCGCCGTGCTGGTGCCTTGCAGGGCCTGGAGGGCGATCGCCCCCAGGCTGAACTGCCCGGCCCCGCTGAGGAAGGTGCGGCGCGTGGTGAACTGGAGGCTGTCGTGGCGGACGGGATTCATGGGGAACAGTCAGGGCAAGGGGGTTATCTCCGCATCACAAACTCATCCAGGTTCATCACCACATTGGCCACAGTGGTCCAGGCGGCGAGTTCGGCGATGTCTGCGTCTTTGGGGGCAGGCCCCAGGGGATCCGTGGCCATTTTCACGGCTTCATTCGGGTGGGAGCGATAGTCGGCCAGGGCTTCGTCATGGAGCTTTTGCAGGGTGCTGCGCTCCTGCGTCGTGGGAGCCCGGGAAACGCAGAGCTGGTACAGGAGGGCGATCTTGTCATCCACGCCCATCAGACGCCGGGCCATGGCCTGATGGGCCTCGATGAAGACGGGGTCATTGAGCGTGACGAAGGCCTGGAGCGGGGTGTTGGTGCGGCCCCGGCGGACGGTACACACTTCGCGGTTAGGCGCATCGAAGGTGCTGAAGCTGGGGTAGGGGCTGTTGCGCCGCATCTCGGTGTAGAGGCTGCGGCGGTGCTTGTCCTCACCTTCGCTCAGCGTCCAGTCATTGCTGCGGCCAAAGGCGGTGGTCAGGCCCATGTTCGGGGCCATGGGCCGCACGGAAGGGCCGCCCATTTTGGCACTCAGCAGGCCGCTCACGGCCAGGGCCTGGTCGCGCAGCAGTTCACCCGTGGCACGGAAGCGGGGGCCCCGGGCCAGCAGGCGGTTTTCAGGATCGCGCTCATTGAGTTCCGCGTTGCTGCGGGAGTCCTGGCGGTAAGCCTGGGAAGTGACCATGAGCCGCAGCATGTGTTTCAGGTCCCAGCCTTTGTCCATGAATTCGGCAGCCAGCCAGTCCAGCAGCTCTGGGTGGAAGGGCAGCTCCCCTTGGCTGCCAAATTCCTCACTGGTGCGCACCAGGCCGATGCCGAACAAACTTTCCCACAACCGGTTGACGGTCACACGGGCTGTCAGCGGATTATCATGGCTCACCAGCCAGCGGGCCAATGTCAGACGATTGCGGGGTGCCCCTGCCGGCAGGGGAGGGAAAGTGGCAGGTGTGCCTTCCTGCACCTCTTCGCCCAGGGCCTGCCAGTTGCCACGGAGCTGGATGTAGGTCTTGCGACGTTCCTTGGCAGGCAGGTCCAGCATCACAGGCACGGTGACGGGTTTGGTGCGGTTCAATTCCTTGTTCAGGAGATTAAGCTTGGCGCGTTCCGTCTTGGCTTCGGGAGCGACGAAACGCACGTAGTAGGTTTGCAGCGTCTTTTTCTGTTCCGCCGTGCGTTTTTCTGCCATCACGGCCAGGGCCTCGGCGGCTTTTTTGTCCTTGAGGGCAGGTTTGGTCGCCAGCCAGGCATCATAGCCTTTCATCCAGCCCTCGGGGTTTTTGGCAAACTGGGCCTCCAGCTTGGCGAGTTCCTGCTTCCATTGCTGGCGCTGCTGCTTCACTTCGGCGGGGAGGATTTCATGGAAAGGGGCTTCGTCCTTTTTGTCGGCATCGGCGCTTTGATTCAGGAAGGCATAGGCCTGGAAATATTCCTTGTGGGTCAGGGGATCGTACTTGTGCGTGTGGCACTGGGCGCAGGCCATGGTGGTACCCATCCAGACGGCAAAGGTGGTGTTCACGCGGTCCACCACGGCGGCGATGCGGAATTCCTCATCGCTGGTGCCGCCTTCGTTTTGCGTCATGGTGTTGCGGTGAAAGGCGGTGGCGATGAGCTGGTCATCGGTGGGGTTGGGCAGCAGGTCGCCGGCGATCTGTTCGATGGTGAACTGGTCAAACGGCATGTTCTGGTTCAGGGACCGCACCACCCAGTCCCGGAAGGCCCAGATTTCGCGTGGCTGATCGCTGGGATAGCCGGAACTGTCCGCATAACGGGCGAGATCCAGCCATTGGCGTGCCCAGTGCTCGCCATAGGCTGGTTTGGCCAGAAAGTGGTCCACCATCTTTTCGTAAGGGGCCTTTTTGAAGGTCTCCAGTTCTTGTAGGGTGGGTGGCAGGCCGGTGAGATCAAGGGCCAAGCGACGGATCAGGGTGGCCGAGTCGGCCTGCGACTGGAAGCCCAGTTTCTCTTCGGCCAGCCGCTTCAGCAGAAAGGCATCCACGGCACTGGTCTCGCTTGTCGGAGCTGCGGGGATGGCTGGCCTAACCACCTTTTCATAACTCCAGTGTCCGCCCCATTTGGCTCCTTCCTGGATCCATTGTTTGAGCAGGGCCACTTGCGCTGGAGGGATGACCTTGTGCTGCTTGGGTGGGGGCATCACCTCGTCCTTGTCGGTGGAGAGGATGCGTTGAAGGAGGGCGCTTTGGTCGGGGTTGCCCGGCACGATGGCCCGCACGCCTTCATTGTCAGCCTTGGCGGCCTTTTCATCGTCCAGCCGAAGGCCGGCTTCGCGCTTGGCTTCATCCGGCCCATGGCAGAAGAAACAGTTCTCCGAGAGGATGGGGCGGATCTGCCGGGAAAAGTCCACTGCGGGCAGTTCCTTTTCGGGGAGAACAGCCAGGAGACAGAAAATGGGAAGAAGCCGGGGCATGGGGTCTGGGCTAAATACGCCGCTCAAGGGGGCATCTTCCCGGATGTGCGAGGATAGTCCATTGGCTGAGCAGGGAGTTCCGGTAAGGATGGAAAGCTGGGGTGGGCCGTCATCGTTCTGAGAAGGCGTGAACCGTCTGTTGCTTTCTTTCTGCCTCCTGGCTTCTCCAGCCCTGGCGCTGGACTTTGCCCAGGAGGTGCTGCCGGTGCTGCAGCGCGCCTGCTTTGAATGCCACGGCGGCGAGGTGGCCAAGGCGGGCCTGCGCCTGCATGAGAAGGCCGTTGCGCTGAAAGGGGGAGAGCATGGGGCGGTCATCGTGCCCGGCCAGCCCGAGGCCAGCGAACTTCTGCGCCGGGTCTCTCTGCCTCGGTCTGACAAGCAGGCCATGCCCAGGCGCGGGAACGCGCTGACCGCCATGGAAATCCAAGGGCTGCGCGAATGGATCGCTGCTGGAGCCGTGTGGCCCGAGACGGTCTCGGCGGCCCGGCACTGGGCCTACGTGCCACCTGTGAAGCCGAAGCTGCCTGACACCCAAGGCCAGCACCCGGTGGATGCCTGGGTGGGCGAAAAGTTGAAGCAGGTAGGCTTGACCCCTTCCGCTGTAGCTCCCGCGCATACTTTGGTGCGGCGCCTGTTTCAGGATCTCACCGGCCTGCCACCTGCTGAGGAAGACCTGGCCCGCTTTCTTCCAGATCTCCGGCTGCAAAACCTCTCTGAGGACACCTATGAAAAGCTGGTGGACCACCTGTTGGCATCGCCAGAATTTGGGGTCAAGTGGGCACGTCATTGGCTGGATCTGGCCCGGTATGCGGATTCGCATGGCTTTCAGCGGGATGACCTGCGCGAGGTCTGGGGTTACCGGGACTGGGTGGTGGAGGCTTTGAACAAGGATATGCCGTTTGACCAGTTCACCATTGAGCAGATCGCCGGGGACCTGTTGCCCAATGCTACTCCGGCACAGATCATCGCCACTGGCTTTCACCGCTGCACGCCGACGAATGTGGAGGCCGGAACGGAGCCGGAAGAAAGCCGAATCAACCAGGTGATCGACCGCGTGAACACCACAGGGGCGGTGTGGATGGGCAGCACTCTAGAATGCGCCCAGTGCCATCACCACAAGTATGACCCGTTCAGCCAGAAGGATTATTACCAGTTGCTGGCCTACTTCAACAACACCGAGAAAGAGGCGGAACGCACCAACCCAAAAACGCCTGGTTCGATCCGGTTTGACGGCGTGCCTTACGCCATGTCCGACGCGGGACAGGATGAGGCGCGGGAGGCTCTAACCCAGCGGCTGAAAAGCGTGCAGGCTCGCCTGGCCAAGGCTGAAGCCGTTGCGTCGCCATCGGTCCAAAACGCAGCGGGCAAGCCGTCGGTGAGGGTGCTGAAACCTGCCGAGGTGGACTCCGCCTCCGGCTCTGAGGCCGAAGTGCAGGGAGACCAGAGTGTGCTCTTCATCGGGGCCGTGCCGGATGTGGACACCTATACGCTGACCTATGATCTCAGCCCTGGCAGTGTCACTGGGTTCCTGCTCGAAGCCTTGACCGATTCTTCGCTGCCTGGAGACGGGCCGGGCAGGGGTGATGCCACGCGGCCTAACTTTGTATTGCAACACCTGGAGGTCTCCGTGCAGGACACAGCAGGCAAGGTCTTGCCGCTCAGCTTTAAGCAGGCCTTCGCCAGCTTTTCCCAAAGCCGGTTTGATGTTGGCGGGCTGATTGACCAGGATCCGAAGACGGGGTGGGCCATCAATCCGCAGTTTCATCAGGCCCACTGGGCCGCCTTGGCCCTGAAGGAGCCGCTGGTGATCACGGCGGGCATGAAGCTGAAACTGAAGCTGGTGCAGGAGTTTGGTGCAGGCCGCATGATTGGCCGGCTGCGTTTCTCCGCCATGGCTGGTGAGGTGGAGGCCAGCCTCCCTGCGGTCAGCGCGCCCTTGGCCGGCAAAGCCCGCCCAAAGAACCCAGCCGTCGTGGCTCTGACGCGGGAAGCAAAGGCCCTTCAAAAGGAGCTGGAGGGGCTGAAGCCAGCGACCACCGAAGTCATGCGTGAAATGCCTCAGCCACGCATGACCGCCGTTTTTAAACGCGGAGTGTACACTGATCCGGCGGAACCTGTGAAGGCAGCGACGCCATCCATCTTCGACCTCCAGGTGAAGGGCCCGCCCAACCGCCTAACACTCGCCCGCTGGCTGGTGGCCCGAAACAATCCGCTGACGGCCCGCGTGACCGTGAACCGTTTGTGGGCGGAGATCTTCGGCCAGGGCCTTGTGACCACGGTCGAGGACTTCGGCATCAAGGGCGCGCCACCGTCTCATCCAGAGCTGCTGGACTGGCTGGCCGTGGAGTTCATGGATCAGGGCTGGAGCCTGAAGAAGATCCTGAAACAAATCGTCATGTCCCGCACCTACCGGCAGAGCTCCGCGTTCCAGGCTGGCAGCAGGAATGCCGAGACGGATGCCGCGAATGTCCTGCTGTGGCGGGGGCCGCGCTTCCGGTTGGATGCCGAGGCTATCCGCGACAATGCTCTGGCCGTATCCGGCCTGCTGAGCCTGAAAAAGGGCGGAGCCCCCATCCGACCACCGCAGCCGGACGGCCTGTGGGCGAAGGTGGGCGGGCAGCAATACAAGTATGAAGTCAGCAGGGGCGAGATGCGTTACCGGCGCGGTCTCTACGTGGTGCTGAAACGTGGTGCCCCTTATCCCAGCTTCATCAACTTCGATGCCAGTGCACGCATGGCCTGCGTGGTGAGGCGCGGCCGCAGCAACACCCCGTTGCAAGCGCTGACCTTGCTCAATGACCCCGTCTTCGTGGAGGCCACGCAGGCCCTGGCAGCACGCCTGCAAAAGGTGCCGGATGTCTTGTCACGCCTTCGGTTAGGCTTTCGCCTGGTGCTGGCAAGGGAGGCTGCGCCGGAGGAGCTGGAGGTGATGCGTCAGCTTTACGAGGCCCAGGTTTCTCAGGGAGAAACCAAGGCCTTGGAGGCTGTGGCCAGCGCCCTGATGAATCTGGACGAAGCCATCACCAAAGGGTGAAGCCGAAGCTTACTCCAGGCCGGGAGGTTTTTCAGACACCTTGCGTCCGCCTGTGCCCTTGGTCGGTTCTGCGGGTTTGTTCGGGTCGAAATACTCACCGCCACGAATCTCCGTATCGCCTTTAGAATTCAGGGCCATCTGAGGGCGGTCGCCATTCTTTTCAAGGTAGTAGGAACGTTTTTTCAAGGAACCGTCCGGTGCCACAATGCAGTGGGCATAGATATGCGGCTGCGCCAGAAACAAGGCATGCAGCTTGTTCTCCCGGTCCAGGGTGATCTGGGGATCATGCGCCATGCTGATGGGGCCTAACCGATAGGTCTGCATGCGCATGTTGGTCTTGTCATCAACCAGGCGGACGTAGAGCGAGGTGGTGTCCAGGTCCGTAAACAGGATGACAGCATAGCGGCGTGCCTGCCCGGCCCCTTTGTAGCCTTCAGGCACCCCAAAGGATTGCTCCCACATCGGTTTGTTGTCGGTGATATTGAAGCGCACACGGGTGCTCGCGTAAAACTGCCCGGAAGGCACATGCGCCACACGGGCGGTCAGGCCATAGTTACCAATGTCGGTGGGGGAGTAGGCATCGGTGACAGTGACTTTTTTCTGAATGGTGCCGCCTGCCGGAATCTGCACAAGTTCCACGCCGGAGACCTCAATGGGGGCCAGCGGGCGGCCCGTGGTATCGGTCATTTCAAAGGAGAGCCACACGGCCCGGCCTGGACCGCCGAGAACGACATCCGCTCCAGATCGGTTGGTGATGGTCACCGAGGCGGGAATGGCCTCCAAGGCCAGATAATTGGTGCGTGGCAGCGTCAGGCCGACCTGAAACTGTGCCTGGGCGGCAAGCGCCAGGGTGAAGAAAATGAGGGGGGTGAGATAGCGCATGACTGATTGAAAGCGGAAAACGGGGGAACAGAAAACTCTAAAATGCGCACAAAGCCTTCCTAGAGAGCCCGTCCCGTCACTTTTTCGGGGTTTGGGCCACGTCACTGGCGGTGCGGAAGCCGCGAGCCAGGGTGGATTCGGAGGCGGATTCGGCAAAAAAGCGGGTGGTGAGAAGGTCGTTGCTGCCTTTCAGGGCAAAGTGGCCGCCACGGACGACGGGCACACGCAGGTCGGGGTAGTCCGGGTGGGAAGGCCACAGCTCGCCGCTGCGCTCGCTAGCGGTCCACTCGGAGACGTTGCCTGCCATATCGCAGACGCCGTAGGGGCTGACATCGGTGGATTTGCGGTCGGCCGGTGCCCAGAGGTTGTAGCCATCTTTGCTGCCGCCCTTGCCGTTGCTGTCGTAGTCATCGCCCAGGTTGGCGGCGGCTTTATCGGCCTTGTTGCCCCAGGGGAAGAGCTGGCCTTTGTCGCCGCGCGCGGCTTTTTCCCATTCTTCTTCGGTGGGCAGGCGCTGGCCCTTCCACTTGGCATAGGCATATGCATCCCACCAGTCCACCTGGGTCACAGGGGTGTTCAGGCTCATCGGTTGGCCGTTGAAGGTGGCTCCGGCTTTGGCTGCGGCATAGGTTTCCATCCACTTCGCCGGGGTGTGGCTCGTTTTGGTCTTCGGCTGGTCGGGGTGGTCAAAAGCGGTCGAAGGGCTGTCTTCGAGGGCTTTGAGAAACTCGCCATATTGGCCGATGGTGACTTCGTGCTTGCTGATGTTGTAGGCAGGCAGGTTGCGCGGCTCCTTTTTCTGATAAACAAAACTCCCGGCGGGGATGGTGATCATTTCCTCCTTCAGCAGGGGGGTGGTCGCCGGGGTAGCTGTGCCGACCAGGTTGCCCAGGCCAAAAACGGCAGCGAGGGCCGCTGCTGCCACCGCCCAGGCCCACCAAGGCGTGGGGCGCTTGCTGGCGGAGGCTCCTTCTTCAGCCTCAATCCGGCGCATGATGCTGCGTTCCCGCATGGCATCGCGCACATCGTCCAGAGCTTCCAAAAGACCGTTCCAGTCATGGCCGGTCTCTCCCAAAGTGGCGAGCAGGCCCCTGGCCTTGCCTTCGCTGGCCAGCGGTTGCACAAGGTCCAGCAGGGCGGCCACTTCTTCCACGGCCACCCGGGGGCGACTGCCTGCGGGGCGGAAGATGTTCACGATGCTGGCCTGGTTTTCCGCATCCAGGTAGATGTCCCGCGCATTCAGGCGGCGATGATGGTTGCCGCGTTCGACGGCGTATTGCATGGCCTCGGCCACACCGAAGAGAAGCTCTGCGATTTTCCGCTCGGACAGGTGTTCCCCGGCGGCCTCTATTTCCTCGAGGTTGCGCCCGCGCGGCAGCTCACGGGTGTAGAAAATGAGCCCATTGACCGAACCCGCCTCATAGAGAGGAGCGATGCGGGGGTGGGAAATGGAGGCCTTGAGGCGCTCGCGTTCCTTGAAGCCCTGGATCGCCTCCGGTTGGCTCAGCAAATCAGGGCGAAGAAGCACGAGGGCGACCGGGCGCTGTACGGTGACCTGAATGGCGCGGTAGGTTTCAGATTCGGTCTCCTGGGTCAACCGATCCTGCACCTGGTAATTGCCCAGGATAGTGCCGGGAGCCAGGAAGGGTGGCAGTTCCACACAGCAGGGCGGTGGAGGCGCGGCGAGGGCGGCCTGGGCTTTGACCCGCAGCTTTTCGCCCGTGTAGGGCGCATCCAGCAGCACTGGCCAGCCGGCGATTTGGGACTCAAAGCCGGTCAGGTCATAACGGGTGGTGAACAGCACCTTGGCCAGGGGGAAGCGAGCGAGTGCGGCGTCCCGGAGGTTGAATCCAGTGTCGCCACTGGCGGAGGGGATGGCCTCCGTGATCAGCAGGTCCAGGGCGGCGGCACGGCCCAGCCAAGTGCGGGCCTCCGTGACACCGGCCACACTGTGGATGGTCCAGTCAGGTTGTTGTCGGAGGGCTTCAGTTCGGGGGCCGCGTGTATCGGCGTTGGCATCGAGAAAAAGGATCGTCATCGTATCGGGGGGGCGGGGCCGTCAGTTCGTCAACGGCGGGAGCAGCGGGTTCACGCCGCCCGGAACGGACTGGGGCGCGCGTGAGCCGAAGTCCAGGAGGTCGCGCGGTTCGGCGGCCACGTCCTGGAGCTTGTGCTGGTAATACAGCCGGACGACGTAGCCGTGGTAAGAACGGCGGCCGTGGGCGGCGATTTCTCCCGGTGTGAGTGCCGGCAGGAAATAGGTTACATCAAGGGGTTCTTCACCGATGCCGCTCCAGTCCACAGGCGCAGCGGCCCAGGCGGAGACGGGTTCATCGGCGATGGTCTGGGCGATTTTTTCGCCGTTCACTCGGTCAAAGAAATACACGTCAATGTCCACCTGGCTGGGGTCCACATTGGTGTTTCCCTGGCGGAGAATGGGGATGCGCAGCACCACCTTCTCACCATTGAGGGTGGCGGTGTCGCGCATGGTCTGGCAGGCACCCAGAGACAGCATTTTGCCGCCGTCCCCACCCGTCAGGGCAGAGAAAGCCGTGCCTGCCGAGCTGGCCGGGGCGGCTGCAGGGGCATTGAGCCTGCGTTTGGCCAGATCGCGAAAGCCGGCGGCGCGGGCTGGGTCCATGGATTCCAGTTGTCTCCAGAGATTGGCGGCCTTGTCGGTCAGTCCCATGGTTTCATAACATTGGGCCGTCTCCGCCATCACCTCTGGGCGGGCGGGATATTGAAGATCTGCGCGTCTCAGCACTTCCAGGGCTCCTTGCATGTCACCCAGCCCACGCACTTGTTTGGCCAACTCGATCATTTCTTCGAGGGACATGGTGGCGGCAGGGTCTGCCGGGGCTTTTTTCGCGGTGGGAGCTTGCCCTGGAGGAGGCAGATTGGCCAAAGCGCCACTCGGCGCAGGTGGGTTGGCCGAAGGAGGCGGTGCGGCGGGCGCTACTGCTACACCAGGAGCCGCGGTGGGCACCTGCGGTGCGGGCCGGGGGGCGGCTGGCACGGGGGGGCTGCCCGTAGGCGGGGCAAAGGAACCAATGGCCGGAGGGGCAAACTCAGTCGCAGTCGGGGTGGGCGACGATGCTGCCGGAGGGGCAGCCTGGGCGATCTGGCCCACGGGAGGCGGGCTGAAGCTCACCGTGGGTTTCACTGGGGCGGCAGGCGCTTCTAAAGGATTCGCACGGGATGGGTGGGGCGCTTTGGCCACGGGTGCGGGCCGTCGGGAACTGTCCCAAACAACTTTGGAGACGAGCAAAACCTGCACCGCAGCAAGCAGGCAGAGAACACCAAGGGCCGTCGCACTGGCACGGCCCCGGTCAGCGTTGAGAATGGAAGGGGCTTGAGCCATGCCGATTGCCGCAGGAAATTCGTATGGTAAGTTCCGCGCTCCGAAGTGTCAATGCTCCAGCCCCTTTCCGCCGATTCTCAGCCCGAAAAAGGAAGATCGTGGACACGAGTTGCCACTCCTTTGGGTTCGCCTGTCGAAATTGGCAGCCAACTGGCCCAGGCTCCGGGTTTTGTCTGGCTGGACAGTGCGGTCACGATTCCAGGCTCGGTTTCCCTGCTCACCGCGTGGCCGGAAACCTTGCTGCAAGGAAATATGGCCCAGGATTGGTCCCAGGTGGAAAAAGCCCTTCAGGATGGAACGGCTGCCGGGTGTGGGGGCGGGCTGTTCGGCTGGGTGGGGTATGATGGGCAGTTCGTTCTGGGCGTTTATCCGCATGCGCTGCTGTATGACCACGCCCGGGATGAATGGTTCGAATCTGGCGATTTTTGCCAAAAATGGGCTTCCAAAGGCCCATTTCGGTCAGAAATGGCCCCTAGCGATCTGCCGAAGCTGCCTTTTACCCCTCTCGTTTCCCGGTGCGATTTTCTGACCCAGGTCCGGCAAGCGCAGGAGTACATCAGTGCGGGGGACATTTATCAGGTAAATCTTTCCCAGCCCTGGCGGGCTGATTGGCCATCGGGGACGCCATTTTTCCCGTATTACGAGCGTCTGCGCCGCATTTCTCCCGCCCCTCATGCTGCCTGCCTCCATTTGGGGGGGACTACGCTGCTTTCGGCCTCGCCCGAGCTTTTTCTCAAGCTCTCCGGCCGCACCATCGCCACCCATCCGATCAAGGGCACCCGCCCACGGTTTCCGGCGGATCCCGAAAAAGATGCTGCTTCAGCTAGGGAACTCCTGGCCTGTGACAAAGAGCGGGCGGAGCTGCTGATGATTACCGATCTGGAACGCAATGACCTGGGGCAGGTCTGCGAGTTTGGCAGCGTGAAGGTGCCGGATCTCTGGCGGGTGGAAAGTTTTGCGCAGGTTTACCATCTTGTTTCCACCGTCACGGGCACCTTGCGTCCTGGCATCAGCCATGCGGCCGCTTTCCGGGCCTGTTTCCCCGGCGGTAGCATCACAGGCGCACCGAAAAAACGCGCTGCCGAGATCATTGCGGAACTGGAGCCGCATCCACGGGGCCCCTATACCGGGGCCGTGGGTTATTTTGGTTTTGAGGGTGAAAGCCAGTGGAACATCGTCATCCGCACGGCGGTGCAAACAGGCGACGAGATCCGCTTTCATGCCGGTTCAGGCATTGTGGCGGACAGCATCCCTGAGAAAGAGTGGGAGGAGACGCTGCACAAGGCATCGGGCATTCTGGCTGCGTGGAGTTGAAGGTGGAGGGCTTTTCTGAGAGAGGACGCTCCATCGTGCAAAAATCCCCGGTCAGACCTTTTTCTTGGTGCAAAGGGCATGTCGGCCGAGATGTTTTAGCGAAGGGAATAATCTTATAAAGAGTTCATTATCAATAGAATAGGTTGATGTGATCAGGCGGGGCACGGCTTTCGCTAGGTGAGGGGATAAGGCCGTCCACGTGACGGCAAGATCTCAAAATCAACCGTCCCACCCTTATGAAACGCACTTTCCAAATCCTCTGCCTGGCCGTGGCAGCCCTCGGACTGTCCAGTTGCACCACTTACGTCGAAGAAAGGGGCTATGTGGCCACTCATCCAGGGCACGTTTATCGCAGCGGCCCACGCCACAATCACGGCCCCTACTACGGCAGCAGCCGCTATTCTCACAACCGTCCGGTTTCCTATCGCAGCAGCTCCCGCTACCGCCCGGGCTACCGCGACTACGACCGCAATGTGCGGTATGACCGCTACGACAGCCGTCATCGCAGCACGCTGGACACCCGCGTGAGGGCCGATGTGGGCCTCTTCCGTTAACGCTCGAAAACAACCTCAACTCCTGATCTCCCCTTATGAAATCCATCGTTTATCTGACTCTCGCGGCCATACTGGCCCTCGTCGTTCCTAGCTGTAGCACTCATGTGAATGCAGGCGGCGGTGCTAGCGTCAATCGCGGCAAGGCCAAACACTCGCATCATCACCAACGTTCCGACACCCGTGTGAAGGCCAACGTGGGTGCTTCTGTGGGCCTTTAAAACTCTTTAAATCCCCCCAGGGTGCAGGTGGATATTCTTCCATCTGCACCCTGTTTTTTTGGAGAGGTCGGCGGAGGCTACTTTTCCGCATGTTGCTGGCGAAATTGTCGCGGCGTCATGCCAGTGCGTTTGCGGAACTGCTGGGTAAAGGCGCTTTGGTCACAGAAACCGTGGTCGAGGGCGATGTCGGCAATGGAAGTGCCCGTTTGGGTCAAGGCTTCGGCAGCGGCCTGGATGCGCAGCCTGAGAATGAGCTCATGCGGCGTGGTGCCCAGGCACTCGCGCAGCTTGCGGTGCAGGTGCCGTTCGGACAAACCGGTGGCCTGGGCCAGATCGGCGGCGGTGAGGCTTTCGTGCAGGTGCGCCTGAATGTAGGCTACGGCAGCAGCCACTTCGCGCACGGCATGCTGGGCACCTTTTTCTTCGCAGCGCCGGCTCATGCCCATGATGCCAATGATGTCTCCCTCTTTGCCCTGAATGGGCAGCTTGGTGGTCATGAACCAGTTCAGTGCGCGTTGTTCATCCAGCCACAACTCCAGTCGGTTCACCACAGCCCTGCCTGTGCGGATGATTTCCTGGTCGTCCTTGCGAAAGGCCAGTGCCACATCGGGAGGGAAAAAGGCATCGTCCGTCGCTCCCACAATGTCCTTTTCTTGCTTCAGCCCTAGGCGCTCCAGCTTAGCTGCGTTGGCTGTGATCATCCGGCCTTGCGCATCTTTGACGAAAAAGAAAACGCCTGGCAGGTGGTCAAACATCGTCCTCAGGATCTGCGGATCGGACATGCGGGCGAAGAACTCGGCTTGGAGGCGCGGACGGCTCATGGCAGGGATTTAACAAAAGATGGCGCTCACTCACAAGACGCCAGCCGTTTCCTTCGGCTATTCTATCCCCATGCGCACGTTGCTTCTTCCTTTGCTTCTCGTCCTGCCGGTCATCGCGACCGCCAAGACGGACCTCGTCATTTATGGCGGCACACCGGCCGGCCTCAGTGCGGGCATCACCGCCGCCAGGGAAGGGGTCTCCGTGGTCATCATCGAACCCACAAAGTGGATCGGCGGCCTGGTCACAGGCGGTCTCTGCCGCACCGATGTTGGGCGGGAGCAGACCATCGGCGGATTTCCGCGTGAGTTCTTCGGCCGTGCTGCCGCCCTGAATCCCGATACCCCCATGTGGTATGCCGAACCAAAGACCAACCTCGCCGCCTTTCAGGCGATGCTCCAGGAAGCCGGCGTGAAGGTGGTGACCGGGCAGACGCTGAAGTCGGTGAGCAAGGAAGGGGCCCGCATCACTGGCCTAACCACGAATGACGGAACGGTTTATGAGGGACGGATGTTTGTGGATGCAACCTATGAGGGAGACCTCATGGCCGCTGCCAAGGTGAGCTACATCGTGGGTCGTGAAAGCCGGGCCCAGTATGGCGAGGCGCTGGCCGGCTATTACCCCATGCCCATCCGCCCGCGCACGGTCGAGGTCATGGAAAGCGACTGTCCCAACATCGGTGGTACTGGCCCCAGCTACATTCATGGTACGCCGATTGCCATCTCCGGCTTGGACAAGGCGGGCAAGCCCATTTTTGGCGTCTATGAAGCGCCGAAGCTGGAACCTGGCAGCGCGGACAACCGAACGCAGTCCTACAACTTTCGCATCTGCGTCACCCAGCGGCCCGATATCAAGGTGCCGTTCCCCAAACCTGCCACTTATGACCCCGCCAAATACGAGCTGTTGCTGCGTCTCATCCAGGCCTTTCCGGGGGTGCGCTTTGGCCGCCTCTTCCACCTCGGTGCAGTGGCCAATGGCAAGTATGACCTAAATGCCCAGGGCTTTTTCTCCACGGACTATCCCGGGGCTAACACGGCCTATCCGGATGGGGATGCGGCGACCCGAGCCCAGATCTGGCAGGATCATGTGGACTTCATCCAGGGCATGCTCTGGTTCCTCGGCCATGATGAGCGTGTGCCGCAAAGCCTGCGTGACCAGTGCAACTCCTGGGGCCTGTGCAAAGACGAGTTTGCCGACAACCAATGCTGGCCCTATGCCCTCTACGTGCGCGAAGGCCGCCGCATGATTGGCGAATACGTCATGGTGCAGAAGGACCTGCAAAACGACATCTTCAAGGAAGATACGGTGGGCATGGGTTCCTTCGTCATCGACTGCCACATTGTGCAGCGCATCCTGGCAAAAGATGGCACGGTGCGGGATGAAGGCAGCTTTCCGGATGCACCCGCCCTGCCTTATCAGATCGCCTACCGCAGCCTCACGCCAAAGCGGGCGGAGTGTGAAAACCTCCTCGTCCCAGTCTGCCTTTCCGCCAGCCACATCGCCTACTGCTCCCTGCGCATGGAGCCTGTTTACATGGCGCTGGGCCAGGCCAGCGGGCTCGCCGCCGTCATGGCCATCCAAGGCCAGACCTCCGTGCAGGCCATTGACGTAAAAGCTCTACAGGCCAAGCTGCTGGCCCAGAAGGCCGTGTTGGAACTGGCCGAGCTCGCCACCATGGCGCGCTCTTCCAAGCTGCCTGGCACTGTCATGGACGATCAGGATGCCGAGCGTGTGGGCCACTGGCAGGGCAGCACCTATGGCAGCCCAGTGGATGGCTCCAGCCGCCACGATGAGAACCTGGAAAAGGGAGCCAAGAAGGTGGTTTACACGCTCAGCCTGCCGGCCACCGGGCGCTATGAAGTCCGTGTTTCTTATGCCCATGCGCCCAATCGGGCCAGCAATGTGCCCGTGACGATTGATCACGCGGGCGGCAGCAGCACGGTGAAGGTGAACCAGAAGAAAGTGCCGCCGGTGGACAAGCTTTTCATCAGCCTCGGCAGCTTTGAGTTTAGCGCGGTCAAGCCTGCGGTCATCACCATCGGCAACGAGGGAACGGATGGCATTGTCGGCGCGGATGCTGTGCAGTTGCTGAAGCAGTGAGGCCGGGTCAGCGGATTGAAGGGAGGCTTCTGGTCTCGATGTGAGACCAGAAGAAGCGGTTATTTTTTGGCCCGCAAAGGACGTTTGTTTCAGACGCCCTTATGAAACTGCTGCTCACCTCCGCCCTTTTGCTTTCCACGGCACTGCTCTCTGCGGCAGAGCCCGTCAAGCCGCTCGACATCGGTTCCCGCTGGGAGCTGTTTGTGGATTCCCAGCTCATCGCCAGCCGCAGCGGGGTGGCCCTGAAGCTGCATGAGCCCGTGCGCCGGGAAGTGGTGCTGGTGACGGACCAGCCCTGGGAAGGGCCCACTTGCGGCTACTTTTCGGCCATCCAGGATGGCAAGAAGGTGCGTCTTTATTACCGGGGTTCTGCTGGGGGCTCCGATCATTCAGAAGACCAGGTGACCTGCGTGGTGGAAAGCGAGGACGGCATCCACTTCACCCGGCCTAAGCTGGGCCTCATCGAAGCGGGCGGCACCAAGGCCAACAACGTCATCTGGCGTGGAGTGGAGTCGCACAATTTCGCCGCCTTTCTGGATACGAATCCCGCCACCAAACCCGCCGAACGTTACAAAGCCCTCGGCGGCGTTAAGCAGCCTGGAAAGAATTGGATGACGGGTGAAACCCCGGGCGGCCTTTATGCCTTCGCCTCGGCGGATGGCCTGCACTGGAACAAAATGCGGCCGGAGACGGTGATGACCAAAGGGGCCTTTGACTCGCAGAACATCGCCTTTTGGGATGCACCGAAAAATCGCTACACCAGCTACACGCGCATTTTTACCAACAAGATCCGCGACATTCAGAGCAGCCCCTCCACCGACTTTCTCGCCTGGGGGGAGGCCAGCCTGAACCAGTATGCTGCGGAGGTGCCGAGGGAGCATTTTTACACCTCGGCCACCATTCCCTGTCCCACCGCTCCGCACCTCTACCTCGCCTTTCCCAAACGCTACACGCCTGCCCGCAAAAAGGTGGCTGAACACAAGTTCCCTGGCGTTTCAGACACGGTCTTTATGACGAGCCGCGATGGCCTGAACTGGGACCGCAGCTTTCTCGAGGCCTGGCTGCGTCCTGGGCCTGACCCGCTAAACTGGACGGACCGCAACAACATGGTGGCCTCCGGCATCATCGAAACGGGCCCTGGGGAATGGTCCCTCTATGCCAGTGAGCACTATCGTTACCCGGACCACCGCATCCGCCGCCTCAGCCTTCGCAAGCAGGGGTTTGCCTCCGTTCATGCCGATGCACGCGGAGGTGAGTTTGTGACACCCCCGCTGACCTTCAACGGTGAAAAGCTGCTGCTGAACTATGCTACCTCCGGCACTGGCAGCGTGCAGGTGGAGATCCAGGATGCGGAGGGCCAGGCCCTGCCCGGTTTTGCCCTGGCCGACATGCCGGAACTCTATGGAGATGAGTTCGAGGCCGCAGTCGCCTGGAAAAAAGGCCCGGGTGTCAGTAGCCTGATAGGCAAGCCCGTGCGGCTGCGCATCGTCATGAAGGATGCAGATCTTTACGCCCTCCGCTTTGCCCGATAATTCTTCGGTAGTCGGTGGCGTATGCTGCGTTTGTCTTTTTTGACACCCTGCGTGGTCAGCACCGCCGCCTTTTCAGACCCTTTCCCCAATGAAATTACGCCCCTCCCGAATCCTTCGCGAACTTCGCGCCGGCCAGTCCTCGACGGTCCTCAAGCTCAACCTGATTGACCCGCGCATCATCGAACTCGCCGGTCTCGCCGGGGCCTCCGCCGTGTGGCTGTGCAATGAGCATGTGCCCAATGACTGGCTGAACCTGGAGCATCAGATCCGTGCGGCCAAGCTCTATGACATGGACACCATCGTGCGGGTGAACAAGGGCGGTTACAGCGAGTATGTGAAACCCTTCGAGTGCGATGCCACTGGCATCATGGTCCCGCACATCACCAGCGCGGAGGAGGCCCGGCAGGTGGTGGACATGGTGCGCTGCCGCCCGATTGGCAGCAAGGCGCTCGACGGCGGCAACATGGACGGCCTCTTTTGTCAGGTGTCGCTGGCTGAGTATGTGCACCACTGCAATACCGAAAAGTTGGTTATTCTTCAGATCGAATCTCCAGAGGCCCTCGAACAGGTCGAGGAAATCGCCGCTGTGCCCGGTTACGATGCCCTGCTGTTTGGGGCAGGGGACTACAGCCATCGGGTGGGGTTGCTCGGCCAGGCCACGCATCCGGACGTCGTCGCCGCGCGCAAGCGGGTGGCTGCGGCGGCCCTGAAACATGGCAAGCATGTCGCCGTGGCATCCCTCTTTGGCCAAAAGGAAGAGGTCATCGCCGAAGGCACCCGCATCTTCACCCTCGGGGCGGACGTGATCGAACTGGGCAATGCCATGCGTAAAATGGTCACTGATTTCCACGGCGCTGCCGGTCAGGGCACCGCCGATTCCGTTTACGCCAACAAATAACGATCATGCTCCCTTCCTTCTCCCTCAAGGACAAGACCGTCCTGCTCACTGGTGCTGCCGGGCTCTTTGGCCGGGGGCTGGCCGCGGCTCTGGCCGAGGCTGGGGCCACCCTCATCATCGCCTCCCGCAGCGCGGAGAACCTTCAGGCCGTGGCGGCTGCCGAAACGGCCCTGGGTCACCGGGTCCATGCCGAAGCCTTTGATCAAGGGGACGAAGCCTCCATCCTGGATTTGCGCGCTCGCATTGAGGCCCGGTTTGGCCCGCTGCACGGCCTGGTGAACAACTCCGTGCTGCGCCCGATGAAAGGCACCCTCGGCAGTGTGGCACAGTGGGAGGACTCCATGCGGGTGAATGCCACGGGCCTGATGCTGATGCACCGCCACTTTGGCACGGCCATGGCCGAGGCGGGGCGGGGCAGCATCGTCAACATCGGCAGCATCCAGGGCATGATTGGCCCCAGCTATGAGCTCTATGCAGGCACCAGCATGGGCGACCTGCCGCCGGACTACTTCTTCCACAAAGGCGGCATGCTGAATCTTACGCGCTTTTATGCCGCGCTCTATGGGCCGAAAAATGTGCGGGTGAACTGCCTGGCCCCTGGCGGCTTTTTCAACAATCAGCCGGAGCTTTTTGTGCAGCGCTACAGCGAGCACACGATGCTCAACCGCAT
Source organism: Prosthecobacter algae (assembly GCF_039542385.1). Classification (NCBI taxonomy): domain Bacteria; kingdom Pseudomonadati; phylum Verrucomicrobiota; class Verrucomicrobiia; order Verrucomicrobiales; family Verrucomicrobiaceae; genus Prosthecobacter; species Prosthecobacter algae. Next base: position 188,939 of record NZ_BAABIA010000010.1, read on the forward strand.
GGCCGATGACGATGACCTCGGCGGTTCCGTGGTCTTTCTGCTCAGCGAGGCCTCCCGCTACATCACGGGCGTGAATCTGCCGGTGGATGGCGGCTACACCGCAAAGTAGGCCACAAAACTAGCATGGAAGCATGGGGATGGAGCGTTCATGCTCTTCCATGAAATGGATTTTCCTTCCCCTATTGACGCTCAGCCTCTCTGCGGCCGAGCCGCTGACCCTGCCTCTGTGGCCTGAAGGACCGCCGGGAGAGATGAAGGCCCCTTCCGCCGCCACGGCGGAGTTCATTCAGAAACGGGCGGGCAAGAGCACGGTGACGAATGTCACCTCGCCCACGATCACGGTTTACCGACCAGAGAAGCCGAATGGAACGAGTGTCATTGTGGCTCCTGGCGGGGCGTTTGCCTTCCTTTCCGCCGTGCATGAGGGCACGCAGGTCTGCGAATGGCTGAACACCCTGGGTGTCACGGGTATCCTGCTCACCTATCGCACACCGACACGGGATGAAACCGCTCCGCATGAGAAGCCGGTGCAGGACGCGCAAAAGGCCCTGGAGATCATTCGCCAGCATGCCGCCGAGTGGAAGCTGAACCCGAAGCGCGTGGGGCTGCTCGGTTTCAGTGCGGGAGGCAATCTGTTGGCGCATCTGGCCTGTGACCGGGATGCCAATGTGGCTGCCCAACGCCCGGATTTTGGCATCATGATTTATGGCGGCGGTTTCCTGGATCCTGCCGATCCCTTCAAGCTGAATCCTGCGTTCGCCGTCCCGGCCGATGCGCCGCCGATGTTCCTCGCCTGCGCCAGCGATGATGGCAACAATCCCGTCGCCGCCACCCTGCTGTACCTGGAGTACAAAAAGCAGAAACGCTCGGCCGAACTGCACCTCTTTTCCGCTGGCGGACACGGCTTCGGCATGAGGGATAACAAACAGCCTATCAACGCCTGGCCAGCCCGTTGTGCCGAATGGATGGACAGCATGGGCTGGCTGCGATGACTCTCTATGGATTTTTATCCATATCGTTTCTGAGAACCGTTATTCTGGTTCAGATATCTTCACCGCCACGGCCTCGATCTCATAGCGCAGTGAAGGCGGCAGGCAATTCGTGATCGTGGTGCGGGCAGGGAAGGGGGCGCTGAAGTATTCGCGATACAGTTGGTTAAACGTGGCCACATCCTCCGCATCGCGCACGTAGTTGCGGGTCTGCACCACATGGGCCAGATCGCTGCCGGCAGCCTCCAGGACCTTGCGCAGGTTTTCCACGGAGCGGCGGAATTCACCTTCGAAGCTGTCTCCCACGATTTTGCCGGTTTCATCCACGGAAGCCTGGCCTGAAACGAAGATCAGGTCGCCCACGACCACGCTGGGGCTGAAGGGCAGGTGCGAAGTCGGGGTATCAGGATTCTGGGGGTAGGAGACCAGGGGATGGTTCATGGTATCGGGATGGGTTTGCGCCACCAGACTGGACGTGGGGTGACGGCGAGTCACATCGAAAGTCCAATTTCGGCGGCCTGCCTGGTATCCGCCAACCCCGGGCGCTGGTCCCCTGGGTGAACCAGAGCGATGGAAAATCAGAGAAGCTTTTTGCGCCGGAAGAACCAGATGGGCAGCAGGGCGGAAATGACCAACAGGCAGATGACGGCAGGATAGGCCCAGGGCAGCTTTAGCTCCGGCATGTGCTCGAAGTTCATGCCATACAGGCTGGCGATGAGCGTCGGCGGCATGAACAGCACGCTGGCGATGGTGAAGATCTTGATGATCTGGTTCTGCTGGATGTTGATGAGGCCCAGGGTGGACTCCAGCAGGAAGGTCATTTCCTGCTGCTGCTGGTTGGTGTAGTCATCCAGGGACTTCACGTCGCGCATCACGCTGCGGAACTGGGCAGCCAGGTCACTGCGCATCCAGGTCGCGGCATTGTTTAAAAAGAACTGCAGCATGCGGTTCACGCTGACGAGGCTTTCGCGCAGGTTGGCCACCAGGGCGCTGCGGCGGCCCAGGGTGCGGACGACATCGCCCAGGTCTTTTTCCACGGCGGCATTGGCCTTGTTAGGGTCCAGGCTGAAGACCTCCCGTCCGATCTTTTTCAAATCCGACTCCACGGTCTGCAGGGCATCGGCAATGCGGGCCACGATGAGCTCGCACAGGGTCAGGAAAACGGCATCGCTGCTCATCGGGCAGGAACACTGCCTGCGCACCTGCTCCACGATGAGGCGGAAGGCCATGGGATCCGCGTAGCGGACGGTGGTGAGGCAGTCCGGTGCCAGCACGAAGGTGATGGCCGTGGTATCGGGATCCGGGGTGTCCAGCCCCACGGGGATCCAGGCCGTCATGTAGAGGGCACCATGCTCGGAGTACAACCGGCTGGATTCCTCGATCTCCTGCATCTCCTCGCGGGTGGGCAGGCCATGCTCCAGCCAGCTTTCAGCCTCCAGTTCCTCGGCGCGGGAGGGATTCAGGAGATCCAGGTACACGAGGTTGTCCGGGAAGGGACGTACCTTCTCGTCCTGCCAATCGAAGAGCTGACCTTGCTGGGTGATGAGTCGGACCATGAGTGGGGGGACGCAGACAGTAGCGGCAGAGTCGGGGACCGCCAAGGAAAAGGCGCAGAAGATGTCAACTTGTCACGAACGAACCAGAAAGTGGCCTTTCCGGCACCTACGTTCAATGAAAGTTGAAGACTGTCCCTGCTCTCGCGTAGAAAGAAAGACCCTGCATGACCCTCTCTCCCGCCTGGTACCACATCGAAAACGAGGACGAAATCGCGTCTCCCGCCCTGCTTCTTTATCGCGAGCGCATCGAGTATAACCTCCAGCTCATGGTCGAGATCGCCGGCGGGCCGGAGCGCCTGCGGCCGCATGTGAAGACTCACAAGTTGCAGCCGCTGATCCAGCGCCAGGTGAAGCTGGGCATCACCAAGTTCAAGGCCTCCACCATCGCCGAAGCGGAAATGTGCGCCGCCGGGGGCGGGCAGGACGTGCTGCTGGCCATGCCATGCGTGGGGCCGAACGGGCATCGCCTGGCCCTGCTGGCCCAGAAGTTTCCCGAGACCAAGTTTTCCGCCATCGCTGATGACGAGGCCACCATCCGCACCCTGGCTTCCGCCGCGCAGCGGCATTCGGTGATGCTGGGGGTTTACCTGGAACTGGACTGCGGCATGGGCCGCACCGGTATCCTGCCTGGGGAGGCGGCCGCTTTCCTTGTCCATGTCATCAAGGACACTCCCAAGCTGCTGTTCCGGGGCCTGCATGCCTATGATGGTCACATTCACGATGCGGACCTGGAGACCCGCCGCACCCGCTGCGAGGCCGCCTATGCCCCGGTGCTGGAGTTTCGCAAAAGGCTGGAAGGGGAGGGCGTGCCTGTGGCCGAGCTGGTGGCAGGCGGATCCCCCACCTTCGGCATCCATGCGCCGTTGCAGGATCGCACTCTCTCCCCGGGCACCACGGTGCTGTGGGACTTTGGCTACGGGGACAAACACCCGGACCTTCCCTTTCTGCCCGCTGCGGTCCTGCTGGCCCGGGTGATCAGCAAGCCGGGTACGGACCGCCTGACGCTGGACCTGGGACACAAGTCTGTCGCGCCGGAGAATCCGCATCCGCGGGTTCGCTTCGAGGAACTGCCGGAGGCCGAGGTGGTGATGCAGAGCGAGGAGCACCTAGTGCTGCAAACATCCCGCGCGCACGAATTCCAGATCGGCCAGGCCCTGCATGGCATCCCCCGCCATGTCTGCCCCACGGTCTCCATGCATGGCGAGGCGGTGATCATTGAAGGCAGCACGGCCACCCAGCGCTGGCCGATCACCGCCCGGAACCGACGTATCACCATCTGAAGACAGCCTCAGAGCCGCTTGTGCGTGAACTGGCGGCTCTGCACCACGGCTAAGACAGCGGCGGAAAAGTGGCCTTCGTTGGCAGCGAGGTCGGTTTTGATCTTCTGCATCAGCAGCTTGTCCGTGGGCAGCACTTGGCGACCGAGGGCAAAGCCGATGAGCTTGCGCGAGAAGTGGTGGGTGAGCTGGTCGTCCTGGGTTTTCAGATACTCGCGCAGACCTTCAAAGCCGACGAACTTGGCTCCGCCCTTGACCTGGCCGGAGGTGTCCAGCGGCAGGCCACTTTCGTCCTTCTCACGATAACGCCCGATGGCATCGAAACCTTCCAAAGCGAAGCCGAGAGGATCAATGCGGTCATGGCAGCCGGAGCAGGATTTCGAGGCGCGGTGCTGTTCCAGCATCTCACGCACGGTGGCAGGTTTTTCGCCATGCTCCTTCAGTTCGGGCACATCCGCCGGCGGGGGGGGCACGGGGGTGCCCAACACGGCCTGCAGCAGCCAGTTTCCACGCAGCACCGGGCTGGTGCGGTGGCTGCGGGAGGTCTTGGTAAGCAGGCTGCCCTGGCCTAACAAACCGCCGCGGTGCTGGGCCTTGACGTTGACCTTCTTAAACTCTTCGCCTGTGACATCCGGCACGCCGTAGTGTTTGGCGAGGCGTTCATTGAGGAAGGTATAATCGGCCCCGATGATCTCCTGCACAGGCCGGTCTTCACGGATGAGATTGGTGAAAAACAGGGTGGTTTCGCGGTCGAGGTCGCGACGCAGTTCGGGGGTGAACTGAGGGAACTTTTTGTCATCCACGGCCGCGTGTTTGTCGAAGCCTTTGAACTCCAGCCACTGCCCGGCAAATTCCTTGGCCATGGCTTCAGCTTTCGGGTCCTTGAGCATGCGCTTTACCTGAGCGGCAAGCACTTCAGGCTTCAGCAAGCTGCCATCCGTGGCGGCTTTGCGCAGTTGCCAGTCGGGCTGAGACGACCAGAGGAAGTAGCTGAGGCGGGAGGCGAGCTCCCAGGCATTGAGAGTGACTTCGGTCGGTGCAGGAGCGGCAGGAGCGGATGTGCTTTGAGGAACGCTGGTGGACTGTAGTTCGACGGTGCGGGCAGGAGTGCCCACGCTCCCTTCGGGAGCCTTATTCGGAGATGCTTTGGTGACAGTAGGCGTTTTGGGCAGCTCGTTTTTGCGAGCAGGAGTGCCCGCATCACTTTCCGTCCCGGCCACGGTGCCGACTTCGGTTTTATATAGGAAGTTAGGCGAAACCAAGATGAGGGTAACGACTTCGCGCGCGGCGGATTCGCGATCCAGATCTTTGGTTAGGCCGTCCTGGTAGAGCTTCGAAATCTGGGTGCGCTCTGCCTGGGTTGTAGGGCGTCTCCAGGCCTGGCTGGCGAAACGATGCAGGTGCTGGCGCATGAGCTCGTCATACTGGACCTGCTGTTCTTTTTTCAGGGTATCACGGGCTAGGAAGCTCCAGTCGAGGCGCATCTGTTCCAGGCGTTTTTTCTCCACTTCGGGGATGATGGACTTGAGCTGCTCATCGCTGAAGTAATAGACGCCGGGGCCTGGTTTGTCGCTGTAGAGGTTGCGGGCCACCTCCTCCAGGCGCCGCTCGATCATGTCTGGAAACACGGTTTTCATGCGGCCAAAGTCGGCCATGGTTTGGCGATGGGCGTCGGTGTTGCGTTTCCACACGGTCAACACGCCGGGAATGATTTCCTTGGTGTTAGGCGGTGTGCCGACAACGAGATCCCACTGCACGGTGGAGAGGTCCACCTCCGGGCTGCGCATGTCCAGACGGCCCGAGCCAAAAACTTCGGTGGTGCCCTCTGGGAGCGGCAGGGTGATGACCAGCGGAGCCTTGGCCGCGAGGACATTTTCGCCGATGCCGTTTTTACCCAGAGGGTCTTTGCCAAAATGGGACAGAGCTTTTTCAGCCGTGGCGATTCGCTGTTTCAGTTGCTCCACCGTCAGCTCCTTGACGGTGGCTTTGCCCGCTTCAATGTCCTGCACCTGTTTGCGGAAAGAATTCCGCTCCTGGCGCATGTAGGCCGCGTATTCGTGGTTCTTGCCCTGACGTCGAATGCTGAGGCCCGTGAAGGTCACATAGTCGCCTCCATTGCCATCGCCCGTATCACCCAGCACGACGTGAAATTCCTTCTGCCCTTTGACCTGCACACGGCTGCCCCCGTAGGTGCGAAGGCCGTCCGCATCCTGCTGGCGGCGCTGCACCCCGGTGCCGGGTTTATCGGGATTTTGGGGGTTGTTCCAGGAGCGACGCTGATCCTGAATGGCCTGCAAAGAGGCGAGCACGGGGGCGGGTACTTCCTTCGGTTTGGCCGCATCTGGCGGGGGTAGATTGCGCCACGGTAGCTTCGTGAGGTCGAGGAAACGGGACTGGATTTTGGTGTCGTTCAGCATCGTCCACCAGTTGTTTAGGAAAGGGACAGAGAGCTTCGCGTCTTGGGCCAGTTGCTCCAGCGAGGCGGCTCCGGTGAGGTCCTTGTGTTTCCATTTCCAGCAGGCCAGCATGTAGTCGGCCTCGCGCAGTTCACGATCATAAGTGGGCAGATGCGGGCCAGACATCTTTTGATACCAGACGTAGAGCGCCTGCTGGGCCTGCCCCTTGACCTGGGCATTGCCCCGCATGCCCACCCGCTGCGGGTGAAAGGTGACCCCCGTGCCCGGCAGGATGGTGGCGTGATCCGCGAGCTTGCGCGCTGCTGCTAGATACTTGTCGAGCTGGGCCGGATTAACAAAAAGCGTGTCACCCGTGTTCGCGAAACCTTCGCCCCCGCCGCCATCGGGCTGGAATTCTTTGGCGAGGCCGTAGTTCACACCCGTGAGATCCCGGATCGTGTAGTCATACTCGGCATTCGTCAGGCGGCGGAGCGTCACGGCCCCGGGATCTCCTGCATTCGCAGTGGCCACGGCATCCATGGCCCCGGTAGCCCAGGCCAGGAGCTGTTTCTTCTCCTCGGCGGAAAGTTGAGTCTCATCTTCCGGCGGCATTTCTCCTTTAGCCACGACGTCCTTCACCTTTTCCCAAAGCGCGTATTCCTTCTCCACGGAAGGCTCCTTTTCCAGGCGCTCCAGGTCCACTCCTCCTTTGGTTTTTTTGCCATTGTGGCAGTCGTAGCAAGTCTCTGCCAGCATCGGCTGCACAGATTTCCACTCCGGAGCCGCGTGAAGCGACGCCGCGAGAGACGTGAAGATGAAAAGGCGAACGGAAGGGGTCATCCGGTGAAGCATGGGCAGGGCCAGAGTTTGGGGGGTAAAAAGGATACGCCACAGAGAGCGTACTTTTGCCATTGATGCCTGAGGATTTGTGAATTGGGGGTGGGAGTCCTCCATCTCACTTACTTCGCCCGCCAGATCTTCACGTCATCGAACAGCACTCCAGGACCATTGACGGTGAAGTGAAAACTGCTTTTGGTTTCGTGCGCAATGCCGGAGGATTTTAAATAGGCGATGGGGCTGTCATTGAGGCTGACACGGAGTTCGTCGCCTTTGATCTCAAGGGTGGCGGTGTACCAGGTCTTTTGTTCGAGGCTGATCTTGCCGGCGGCATTGCGGCCTTCCAGCAGCTTTTCCGCCTCGGCTTTGCGGGCGGGGTCCTTGCGCATGGCGTAGATGTCGTTTCGCATCACGCCTTCTTTATCATCTCCCAGACGAAGCTGCTTTGGCGTAAAGGCCACGCGGATGATGTGGCCCGCGTGGGAACCTTTGAACTTCTGATCGTCAAACACTGCATTGAATCCGGTGGAGCCGACGAGCTGAAATCTGAACTCAACGATGACATCCTTCATCGGCGCGTAAAAGCGGCCGACGGCTCCATGATCGGCCCGGGTCTGCAAGCCTTTGAGCATGCCACCTTCGACCGTAAAAGTGGGAATGAGCGACTTCCAAGGCGCGAGATTGGTCCGCTCAAAATCATCCGCCAGGATGGACACGCCTTTTTGGGCCAGCGGAGCCGAAGGAACCTCGGCGGAGGCAAGCCATGGCAGGGCGAGGCAGAGAAAGGGAAGGAGTTTCATGGGACTGGTAAACGTGGACTTACTTCTTAGCAGGCGCTGCCGGGCCGGTGCCCTGGGGATTTTTGGTGCCGGGGCGCTCGATCTTTTTTGCGCCTGCGGGCAGGGTGGTGGGATCGAAGGGGAGGACAGGGGCCTGTTCAAGCACCTTCAGCCGCAGGTCTTTGATCTGGACGGTGTTGGCATTGCCACGATGAAGCTGGATGGCCAGCAGGCCCTCCAAGGCACGGCCTTTGGCATCGTGGTCAATCAGTTCCGAAGTGGTCTTGCCATTGACCTGATGGATGAGGTGATTGCCACGGGCAATGATGGTGTAGTCGTTCCACTGAGCGACATCCACTTTCACGGGTTCATGCTCGGCTATGAGCCAGCGCGCGCCTTCAGGATCGAGCAGCACGTTTTTGCCATTGAGGCCGAAGATGCCACGACCCTTTTCTTCATAGGTCATGCCGGTGTGTTCGAGGGCCGGGTGGACGTCGAGTTGATAACCCGTGATGCCCCAGGCACCAGCCTCTGGCAGCGGGCGACTGCGATACTGGATGCCGGAGTTGTTGTCGCCAATCACGCGCACCGTGGCCTTCAATTCAAAGTCCTTCACCTGCCCTCCGCGCCAGATAAGGAAGGTATTGTTCACCGGGCTGTCCGGGCCCGTGCAGATGCCCGTGATGAGACCTTCCTCCACCTTCCAGAGCTTTGGGTCACCGTCCCAGCCGCTGAGGTCCTTGCCATTGAAGAGCGGGACAAAACCCTCCGCGTCTTTGTCCTGAGCGAAGCCAGGATTGATGAGGGCGAGGGAAAGGAGGCCAAGGAGGAAGGGTTTCATGGAAAGGGTGGGAGTGAACGTGATGAATGACCTGATCTTTTGCGAGAGACGAGAATGGAAAACAGAAAAGAAAGTGCGGCTTCCTGCGCTGAATTCTGGCATTTTTCGTGGTCCTGCCCATCATCGGCTTTCACACCCACATGACCACCACCCGCAAGACCCCTGAACAACTGCGCTCCTGGCGCTGGTACGGCCGCGATGAACTTCGTTCCTTTGGACATCGCTCGCGGGCGAAGCAGTCGGGCTGGGGCGCGGAAGACTATGTGGGCAAGCCGATCATCGGCATCCTCAACACGTGGTCGGAACAAAACTCCTGCCACATGCACCTGAAGCTGACGGCGGATGGCGTGCGCCGGGGCATTCTGCAGGCGGGCGGGCACCCGATGGAGATCCCTGTGCTGTCCGCAGGTGAAATGCTGACGAAGCCGACGGCGATGTTTCATCGCAACTTGCTGGCCATGGAGGCCGAGGAAGTGCTGCGTGGCAATCCCCTGGATGGCGCGGTGCTGCTGGGCGGCTGTGACAAGTCCACCCCGGGTCTGCTCATGGGCGCGTTCAGCATGGACATCCCGGTCATCTACATGCCCTGCGGGCCGATGATCAAGGGCAACTGGCGCGGTGAGACCCTGGGTTCCGGCAGCGATGTGTGGAAGTACTGGGATGAAAAACGCGCGGGCAATTTGAGCTGGGAACAGTGGTGCGAGATCGAAGACGGCATCGCCCGCAGCCCAGGCCACTGCATGACGATGGGCACGGCCTCCACCATGACGGCCCTGGCGGAAACTCTGGGCTTGGTGATCCCTGGAGCCTCCTCCGTGCCAGCCGTGGATGCCGCGCATGTGCGCTTGGCCGCAGCCGCTGGCCGACAGATCGTGGAGAATGCCTGGAATGACCTGAAGCCTTCGAAGATCGTCACGGAGCGCTCCTTTGAAAACGCCATCGCCGTGGACATGGCGCTCGGCGGGAGCACAAACGCCATTGTTCACCTGGTAGCCATGGCAGGCCGCCTGGGCATCAAGCTGCCCCTGGAGAAATTTGACGAAATCAGCCGCCGCATCCCCCTGCTGGCGAACATGCGCCCGGCGGGCAAGTACCTGATGGATGAGTTCTACGTGGCAGGTGGCCTGCGCGCTTTGCTGAATGGCATGCGTGATCTCCTGCACACCGATGTCTTGACCATCACCGGCAAGACGCTGGGTGAGAACGTGGAGGGATGCGAAATCTACCAGCCTGACGTCATTCGCACGCCGGGAAATCCGATCCAGCCCGATGGTGGCACCGCCATCTTGCGCGGCAATCTCTGCCCGGATGGAGCAGTGATCAAACACGCCGCTGCAACTCCCGAACTCTGCCAGCACACTGGCCCGGCGCTGGTTTTTGACAGCTACCCGGACATGAAGGCCCAGATTGACAACCTGGACCTGGATGTGACCAAGGACACCGTGCTCATCCTGCGCAATGCAGGCCCTGTGGGTGCCCCAGGCATGCCGGAGTGGGGACAGTTGCCTATCCCGAAGAAGCTCATCCTTCAGGGCATCCGCGACATGGTGCGCCTGTCCGACTGTCGCATGAGCGGGACGAGCTACGGTGCCTGCGCCCTACACATCGCCCCGGAAAGCGCCGTGGGCGGACCGCTGGCCCTGGTGAAAAATGGCGACCTCATCGAGCTGGATGTGCCTAACCGGAAGTTGCACCTGCATGTGAGTGATGAGGAGCTGGCCAAACGCAAGGCCGAGTGGAAACCTGCACCTCCACGCTATCATCGTGGGTTTGCCAAGCTGTTTGTGGATCACGTCACGCAGGCCAATGAAGGGGCGGATTTCGATTTCCTTCAGCATCATCCCGAGGGCGTGCCCGAGCCGGAGATTTATTGAGCCGCCGCAGCGTCTTGCATCACCACAGCCAAGATTTTCGTTAATCCGGTTTTCAGAAGGCTGCGCATGCCTATCCTTGTCTTATGCTGAAAGCCTCCCCCGCTGCTCTCCTGCTAGTCCTCATTGGTGTGGGGGCAGGCGTCAGTGTGTTCCTTTCGCAGAAGCCCGCGCCTAAACCGGTGCCCGTCGCTGCGTCCCCTCGCAAGGACCCGCTGGAATTGCCGAAGGCCCAGCCAACTGAGCCTCCGGCTGAGCAGGAAGATCTGCGCGCGCAGATCAAGCTGCTCGAAGGGCAGGTGGAGTACCTCCAGGGACAGGTCGGCACACTTCAGGAGGAAAACACGCAGCTCCTGCAAAAACTGGGCACTCTGGGCATGAAGGGCGCGCCCAAGATGGAGCCCGTGATGGTGGATGAAGACCCGCCGGACTATGTGGGCATGGGGATTGAGCTGATGAAGTTTCGCAAGCTTCAGGCCCTGCCCATCCCGACGACAGGCGTTTCCCAAGCCGAGGTGGAGCGAGCCATCCTAGCCTGGCTGCGCCAGCAGCAGCCAGACGATGAGGGACCGCGTTTCGGCCTGGCCCTCACAGCCCTGGGCTGGATTGAAAAACCGGTGGACCCGCTGCCGCTGCGCGCCGCCCTCTGGGCCCGGCAACTCGGCGGCTGGTATGATGAAGAAAGTGGCACGCTGCTGGTGACGGAGGAAAGCCCCATCCCAGGCAAGCCAGCACCAGACCGCCCCATGGCGCTCGCCTTTGGGCAGCTCCTGAGGCAATACGGCAAAACCCTGTTCCCCAAAGATCGCACCGAGCCCTTGACCACGGATGAGCGGCTGGCGCGTGAATCCCTGCTGGCGGGCGATGCCGGGTTGACACGCTTTTTGTTCAGCCTGCAGAACCCTGAAGCCGCACCGAAAAGCGATCTGCCAGCGGAAGATCCAGACCATCCTCTCAACGAAGTGGCGATGCCGGTTTTCCTCAAAGAGCTGGCGCTTTTCCCTTTCCGCCCAGGCTTCGAATTCGCCCAGACGCTGCACAGCGCCGGGGAGTTTGGCCAGTTGAATGCCGCCTACTCCCGCCCGCCCCGCGACTGTGCAGAGATCATCGAGGTGGAGCGCTACTTGGACAATTCTGGGCTGCCTCCCTCACGGCCGCAGTTTGCCAGCACCCGGGTAGGGGACAGCGAGCCCTACTGGGACGATAGCCTGGGCCGTTTTGCCGTCTTCAATGCGCTGCGCACTTACAACAGTGATGAAGATTCTGGGCAGGCCGCGCGCGGTTGGCAGTCGGATCGTTTGTTAGCCTATGCCGCACCTGATCATCCCCGCGACCATGCTGCCTGGCAGACCCAGTGGCTGACCCCGCCCCAGGCGGAGGCCTTTTTTAAGGCCATGCGCAATTGCCTGCTCCAGCGTTATGATGCGGAGCCCGGGAAAGATACCGCCGATGAAGTCACTCTGACGGTGGGCGGGCGTACGGTTCAACTTCTGCGCAATCGTCAGGGACAAGGCGTCCTGCTGGTGGATGCGGCGACCGCTGAATTCGCCCAGGCCTTGCGCAGCACGCTGGATTCCGTATCAAAGGCGGCCCCATGATTGCCAAGCAAGTCATCTACTCAGGTCGCGTCCAGGGCGTCGGCTTCCGTTATTCCACCAAGCAGATTGCGTCCGGTTATGAAGTGACGGGCTCGGTGAAAAACCTGCCCGATGGCCGGGTGCAGTTGCAGGCCATGTCGCATGATGGGGAGGAGCTGGAGGGCTTTCTCGCGGCGATTGACGAGAGCAATCTCGGTTCGCTGATCAAGGAGCGTGAGGTTTCTGTGATCCCGGCGATGCCAGGACAGCGGGGATTTAGCATTGAGCGCTGAAGCGGCAAGAAAGACACGGCCGGGTGGAAAGACCTGCTTTTGACCCGTCCGATTCCGCGCTTGCTCTCGGGCGGGGTTCTGATGCATCATTCGTGTCCCTGTGAAATTTCTTTTCCATCTTCTGCTGCTCATCGGCCTCAGCGCCCTGTCGGGTGCCGCCTGGGTGGCCCACCGACCTGCGGCCATCGCCCCGGTGGAGCCTGCCAAGCCGGGCGCACGCCAGCGGGAGTTGGTGGATGATCTGAAGCAGGCGGCCATCAAACGGTCTGCCATGTTTGAAGTGAGCGAGGCGGAATTGAACCGGCACCTGGCCAAAGCCCTGACGGGCACCCTGCAAGCCCCGGCTGGCGAGTGGGCGAGCTTTGAGCGCGTAGCGGTGGAGCTGGAACCGGATCTCGCCCATGCCACCCTCGTCTGGAAGGTGCGTGACCATCGCAGCACAGCCACGGTGGACTTTCGCATCGCCCGCCAGGAAAAAGCTTTCCGTGTGGAGGTGGTGGGTGGCCGGTATGGCCACCTCGACGTGCCACATGGTCTTTTGCGTCCTTTGACTCCAGCTTTGGAGAAACTGGCCATCACTCTCCAGGAGGAGATTGAGGCCTTGTTCCAGATGAATCAGATCCAGCTCGCCCAGGACAAGCTCGTGCTCGACCCCCGTTTCCCGTAACCCCCCTTTGCTCGCATGTCTCGCGTCGCTGTTTTTGCCTCCTTTTTCACGTCTCTGCTGTTCATCGGCCTGGGCCAGCCGCTGCCTGCGCAGGAAGCTACCGCTCCAGCAACGTCCGCTCCTGCGGTGGCCCCGCCGCCTGCCCCCGGGAGTGCACCAGTGATCCCAGTGGCCCCGCCAATGCCGGGCCAGCTCCAGGCCTCGCCTGCGATGCCTTCACCCGCCCCTGGGGCGCTGCCACCCGCCATCGGCCAGGAGCCTGAGTCTTCGCCTGCGGCTTCCGCGATGTCTTCCCTGCCGCCGCCGAGTTTCAACTCCGCCCCCAGTGTGCCCCTCACCAAGCCAAAGGCGCGGTCTTCTACCAGTACCAGCGGGCAGTTCATCGTCCACGGTGATGACCTCACGCTCCGCAGCGCGCTTTCCAGCAAGTGCGAGGACATCGCGACCGAGCTGCGCACCTTTCTGCATGACAAGCAGCCCTGGGCGCTGCCTGTCGTCGTTTTGGTGAATTCTGGGGAAGCCGCGCGCAAGGCGGACAAACCCGCCTCCACCGTCATCTCGCAGCTCACCCATGGCGGCTTCCACCTCCAGGTGAACTTGAACATGCGCCCCGACCTTCGTCCTGCGGATCTGCGCAAAGAAATCATCCGTGCCCTTTTGGCGGAACGCATCCTGCGGGATCACAAGGAGATCGTCACCCAGCGCAAGCTGCTGCTGCCCGACTGGCTTTTTCTGGGCATCATCGAGGCCCTGGAGTACCGCCAGCGTGCGCGGCCCAGCGCCCTGTTCGCCGCCATTTTCAAGAGCGGCAAAATCTTTGGCATCGAGGAAATCATCGAAGCCTCCGCCTCAGACATTGACGACGCCCTTTCCAAAACCATCTACCAGACCTCCTGCTGCGCCCTCGTCCTGGCCTTGCTGGACCAGCCCGACAGCGGCCTGCGCGTGGGCAAATTCCTCAACGCCCTGGCCAGTGACCCTCGGAGTGAGCGGGAACTGCTGAACCAATGGTTCCCCAATTTTGCCAGCACCGAGGCCAGCCTGAACAAATGGTGGGCGCTGCAGCTCGCCACCCTGGCCAGTCCGGGCATGTCAGAACCACTGAGCCCGCAGGATACCCTCACGGCCCTCGAAGACGCGATCACCTTCCGTTATGAGGCAAAGCCGAGCGAGATCCCGCAGTCCTCCCGCCGAGTGGTGGCCGCAGTCAAGCTCGCAGCCCCCAAACCTGCCGCATCTGCCCCGGTCGCGGTGAAGACTTCCGAACCTGAAGCGGAACCCGCCGAAGAATCGGTCACCGCGCCCACCGAAGAAGAGAAACAGAAGCGCGGCTTCATCAGCCGGTTGAATCCTTTCTCACGCAGTAAGAGCAGCGATGACGAGATCGCCGCAGCCATCGAAGAAGCCGCCCGGGTCGAGGCCGGTAGTGCCGGGGCCATGCCCGAGGCTCCCCCAACCCCAGCCGAGACCGCCGAATCCACCCCACCAGCCCCCCCTGTCGTGTCAGCACCCGCTCCGGCGGCAGGTGGAAGCCGTCGCAAACCGCTGCTGGACCGCTGGTTTGACGAGGACAAGCCCAAAGCCGAGGCCGACAAGCCTGCTGAACCCAAGATGGAAGAGCCTGCGAAAGAAGAGGCCAAGCCCGAGAAAAAGGCTGAAGCCGCCCCGGCGAAATCCAAACCTGCTGCTCCAGCCCCGGTCAAAAGCGCTCCTCCCGTCCCCGCCCCTTCTGAGGAAAAGCCCCAGTCGGAACCCGAAGCCGAGACGGAGAAAAAACCTTCCACCCTCAATCCGCTGAACTGGTTCCGGGGTGGCAAAAAAGACAAGGAAGCCAAGCCGGAAGAACCCGCTGAGGCCGCCCCAGCACCCGAGAAAGAGACCAAGGACAAAAAAGCCGCTTCCGCCAGCTCGCGCGACCCGTTTGTGGCCCAGATCCTGAGCGGGCGGCCCCTGGTTTCGCTCGTCATGCAGGAAGTGGCAGTGGAGGCCGAGCCTGAGGCCCCCGCCGCTGAGAAAAAGCGCCTTTTCGGATTATTCGGCAAAAAGAAGCCCAAGGATGATCCCGCCGAGCCTGAGGCCCCCAAAAAGCCGGAGGAGCAGCCCAAAGAGGCGCCGAAGGAATCGAAAAAAACGAAGGAAACCCCTCCTCCGGCGGTCACTCCGCCCCAGGATGAACCGGTGAAAAAGGCAGCCGAGGAGGCATCGCCTACAGATGCCCCCATGACTGAGGCAGCGCCGGAAACGCCCAAGGCCAAGCGTCCGCCCGTGCGTCTGCGGCTGTTTGGCTCGGACAAAAAAGAGGAAAAGGCCCCGGAAACAGAGCCTGAAACCCCGGCAGACATGTCTGCCGAGACCCCTCCTCCTGCGGAAGCGAAGCCAGAGCCTAAACCCGCCGTGGCAGCGCGGCCCAAAGCGGCTCCTGCCCCCAAACCGGAGGCTTCCAAAAATGAAACCGCCGTTGCTGCTTCCATTCCGATTGAGGACTACGCCGCCATTTCGAAGCGCAAAGACTTCTCCAAGATCATGGAGCGCAATGTCAATGCCCTGGGCGCTTTGCAAAACCGCGCGTCCATCCTCTTCCGTCCCATTGTGAGCGATTACATGGCCGCCATGGAGGACATCCATGAAGGCAAGACCAAGGGCATGGATGCCCGCCTGCGATCGCTCCGCGCCCGGACGCAGGAAGCCTTGGAGAAAACCGATGCCGTGCGCGACC
Organism: Prosthecobacter algae; assembly: GCF_039542385.1. Taxonomy (NCBI): domain Bacteria; kingdom Pseudomonadati; phylum Verrucomicrobiota; class Verrucomicrobiia; order Verrucomicrobiales; family Verrucomicrobiaceae; genus Prosthecobacter; species Prosthecobacter algae. The sequence continues at coordinate 204,738 of NZ_BAABIA010000010.1, forward strand.
TTCTGGATCTCCACGAAGCCAATGGTGCGCCTGCCATGTCTGGAGTGTTCACGGATTACTTGAAGCTGCCCGAGACCATTCAAAACGAACTGCCCCAGCGCACCGACCCGATTTCCAAATATCTGGACGCCCTGGACAAAGAGTTTACCAAGGACTGACCGCCGCGAAGAGCCGCATCGTTAGGCGTTTCCAAGTTCCCAGTGGGTGGGGAAACGGGCATTCGGGAAAATCTCGCGGGCTTCAGCCAGCATTTCCAGCCACTCCTCTCGGCCATAACGGTCAGAAAGGTGGAAGAGCACCAGTTCATCCACCTGCGCCCGTTGGGCCAGGGTGGCGGAGAGCACGGTGGTCATGTGAAAGTTTTTCTTCGCTAGGTCGAGGTCGGAATGGCGATACTGCCCTTCGCAGACGATCACCCGGCAGCCCTGCAAGGCTAGGATCAGGCGTTCCATCGCGGCCTCGTCCAGAAGGAAATCTGTGAGGTAGGCAAGGGTGTCCCCAGAGGTTTCGACGATCAGCTTTTCACGCAGATCCTCCAGTGAATGCATGCTGCCTTCGATCTCTACTGTGGTCGCGCTTTCGGATGCTTCCTTCAGGTTTTTCATCCAGGGGCCCGGTCGCAGGCCCAAAGCCGCCAGCCGCGTGAGGTCCACATTCCGCCGGGGTTTCTCTCGGATGATGTAGGCCAGGGTCGGTGTGCGATGCTCCATCGTCACGGCTTCCACCGTCACCCCCACCCCTTCCCAGATCACTCGCTGGCGTGGCCGGGGTGCCTCCTCATGGCGGGTGGCAAAGGCTTCCGGGAGCTCAAAACGGGCGCTTTGGATCTCTTCGGGGTGGACCTCGCAGACGCGCCAGCTTCCTGTCATCTCCTCCTGCAGGTTCCATAGAACCCCCTGAAATCGATGCTGCAGGATGCGTGCGGTATCAGGTGGGCCCCACAGTTGGTTAGGCTTGGAAGTACGGTTGAAAGTGGCCCTAAAAAAGGAATCAAAGCCCGCAATGTGATCCATGTGCAGGTGCGAAAAAAAGACTTGATCCAGGGAGAGGATCTCCCCAAACGGCAGTGAGGACAGGCAGCCTTCACCACAGTCGAACAGCAACCGTTCCACCGACTGGCCACTGTCCACTTGCACAAACATCGCATTGTCTCCGTCGGCGGTTCCCAGAACTTGAAAGGTGATGCTCATCCTGGATTTTAGAGGCTTCGGAAGAGTCCGCATGGAAAAGTCATGATCGAAAGTGCCATAAGGACTGCCCAAAGTGCCAAGTGACAAGCCAACTGTGCCAAATATGGCACTTTTGACGAGCCCAATGAGAGGCTCATTTTTTTGGGTTTAAGTTTTAATGCGTTCATTATCAATGGATTAATCTTTGGTGAATCGTCCTGGCACACTGCGTGCCATATAAGAAGCACCAAAAGTAACGTCCAATTTCCCCAACCCAAAATATGAGCAAAATCCTCGGCATTGACCTCGGCACCACCAACTCCTGCATGGCCGTCCTCGACGGCGGCAAGGCCACGGTGCTCGAAAATTCTGAAGGCGCACGTACCACGCCTTCCGTCGTCGCTTTCACCAAGAGCGGCGAACGTGTCGTCGGTCAGGCTGCCAAGCGCCAGGCTGTGACGAACCCGCGCAACACCGTTTTCTCCGTGAAGCGCCTGATGGGCCGTAAGTTCGTTGAACTCACTGAGGCCGACAAGCGTATGCCTTACAAGATCGTGGCCGCCGCCAATGGCGATGCCCACGTGCAGGTGGAAGTCGGTGGCGAAACCAAAACCTACTCCCCCCAGGAAGTCAGCGCCATGATCCTGGCCAAGCTGAAGGCCGATGCCGAAGCCAAGCTGGGCGAAGCCATCACGGAAGCCGTGATCACCGTCCCTGCTTACTTCAACGACAGCCAGCGTAACGCCACCAAGGCCGCAGGCGAAATCGCTGGCCTGAACGTCCGCCGCATCATCAACGAGCCGACCGCTGCCGCCCTCGCTTACGGCCTGGACAGCAAGTCCGACGAAAAAGTCGCCGTGTATGACCTTGGCGGCGGTACCTTCGACATCTCCGTGCTGGAAATCGGCGACGGCGTTTTCGAAGTGCTGGCCACCGATGGCGACACCCACCTGGGTGGTGATGACTGGGACAACACCCTGATCACCTGGATCGTCAACGAATTCAAAACCGACAGCGGCATTGACCTCAGCGGCCAGCCTGACGCACTTCAGCGCATCAAGGAAGAAGCTGAGAAGGCCAAAATCGCCCTCAGCTCCAGCCAGAGCTACGACTTGAACCTGCCCTTCATCACTGCCGACGCCACCGGGCCGAAGCACATCATGAAGACCCTCACCCGCGCCAAGATGGAGCAGCTCACGGACAGCCTGTTTGAGCGCACCATCAAGCCGGTGCGCGAGTGCCTCGCTGCTGCCAAGCTGGACGCCAGCAAGATCGACGAACTCGTCCTTGTGGGCGGGATGACCCGCATGCCGAAAGTGGTGGAAACTGCCAAGAAACTGGCCGGCAAAGACCCTCACCAGGGCGTGAACCCGGACGAAGTGGTGGCCATCGGCGCTGCCATCCAGGGCGGCGTGCTCAAAGGCGACGTCAAGGACGTGCTTCTTCTGGACGTAACCCCGCTGACGCTCTCCATCGAGACCGCAGGCGGCGTGGCCACCCCGATGATCCCGCGTAACACGACTATCCCGAAAAAGCACAGCCAGGTGTTCTCCACCTACGCTGACAACCAGCCCGGTGTGGAAATCGTCATCCTTCAGGGTGAACGCCCGATGTCCCGCGACAACAAGACGCTGGGCACCTTCAAACTGGACGGCATCCCGCCGCTGCCCCGTGGCCAACCCCAGATCGAAGTCACCTTCGACATCGACGCCAACGGCATCCTTCACGTTTCCGCCAAGGAAAAGACCACTGGCAAGGAACAGCGCATCTCCATCCAGGGCAGCTCCGGCCTCAGCCAGGACGAGATCGAAAAAGCCAAGCGCGATGCTGAAGAGCACGCCGAGGAAGATTTGAAGCGCAAGGAAGCCGTCGAAGTGAAGAACAAAGCGGAAGGCCTGACCTTCGAGATCGAGAAGACGCTGAAAGAATGGGAAGGCAAAGTCCCGGCCGAGCAGCTCACCCCGATCACCGACAAGGTGGCCGCGCTGAAGTCCGCCGTCGAAGCTGGTGACACCGACCAGATGAAGGCCCAGACCGAAGAACTCGAAAAACTCTTCGCGGCTGCCTACCAGGCCGCTGCCCAGGCTGGCGCCACCAGTGCCACTGGCGGTATGCCCGACATGGGCGGCATGGCTGGAGCCGCCGACGCAGGGGCTGCCGCCTCCGAACCTAAGTCCCAGGACAAAGGCAAGGTCGTGGACGCCGACTTCGAAGTCGTGGATAAGGACAAGTAAGCGCTATCCAGAACATGCGAAGCGTGATGACATCGCAGCCGCAAGGTTGCCACAGCAGTGACTCCCCAGGAGTGTCGGCCATGCGTCGGCCTTCTCGGGGGGGCTGGGCCGATCTTGCATCGGCACGGGCTGCTGTGGCGGTGATGGCCCTCGCGCTTCTCGTTTCTTGCGGCAAAAAGGAAACTGCCCAGGCTGTGCCTGCACCCGCCCCTAAACCAGCGGTGGTTTCCGATGCCAAGATCGAAGCTGAGCTGACGCAAGCCCTCGCCGAAGATCCCAAGAACACTGCAGCAGAAAAAAACGAGGCACTGGCCGATGAGGCCGAGTCCATCCTGGACAAGCACCCGAATAAACCTGCCGCCGATCTCCTGAATCTGCCGGAAGTGAATGAGAGCCTGAAAGTGGCCCTCACGAAACTCGGTCAAGACAAAGGACTGCAAAACCAGATCAATTCCACCGTGGAGCTGGCCGCCAAGATGAAGGGGCTAGAAGGCACCCCTGGCTCTGTCGGCCTGGATCTGGACACCAAAAACTACAACCGTGACCAGAAGTCCCGCATGCTGCAGGCCGTCCTTTCGAAGGACCCGAAACGCATCGTCAACTTCCTGGTCGAGGAAATCGGCGAGGCCGCCCCGGAACTCAGTTATGGCGGCAAAGATCGCGCCAGCAATGGCATCGCCATCAAAGAAAACCAGCCTCCAGCGAAATAAATCCCGCTCCGCTCCGACTTCCTCTCCCCCCAACAATTTTCCGCCCGGCTGGCCGCCACACATCGCATGCGTGACTGCAAGCCGGGCAGATGAACAAACCAAACCAGAACAAGTAAACCGCTAGCAGAAAATAGACCAACTATGGCTACCGCAATCACCCCGCTTGGACGTCGCGTCCTCCTCAAGCGCTCCATCAGCGAAGAAAAAACCGCCGGTGGGATCTTCCTTCCAGACACCGCCAAAGAAAAGCCGCAGGAAGCTGAAGTGCTCGCCCTTGGCACTGGCAAGGACGACGAAGGCAAAGACGTCAGCACGCTCTTCACGGTGAAGGCTGGCGACAAGGTCCTCATCTCCAAATACGGCGGCACCGAAGTCAAGGTGAACGGCGAAGACCTCCTCATCGTCAACGAAACCGACATTCTGGGCATCATCGCCTAAGTCCATCGGGCGCGCTTTTGATGGCCGCCCATGACTCACATTCACAACCCACACCTCACACGCTAACTTACTATGGCAAAACAACTCCACTTCGACGAATCCGCACGTCAGGCCCTCCTGCGCGGCGTCACCAAACTGGCTCGTGCCGTCAAGGCTACCCTTGGCCCTGCAGGCCGTAACGTCATCCTTGAAAAGAAATTCGGTTCCCCAACCATCACCAAAGACGGTGTGACCGTGGCCAAGGAAATCGAGCTTCCTGATCCGTATGAAAACATGGGCGCCCAGCTCATCAAGGAAGTCTCCTCCAAGACCTCCGACATCGCTGGTGACGGCACCACGACCGCTACGGTCCTGGCTGAAGCCATCTACTCCGAAGGTCTCCGCAACGTGACCGCCGGTGCTAACCCAACCTCCCTTCAGCGCGGTATCCTCAAGGCGACTGAAGCCATTGTGGCCAAGCTGAAAGAAATCAGCACCCCCGTGAAGGACAGCAAGGAAGTGGCCCAGGTCGCAACCGTGTCTGCCAACTGGGACACCGCCATCGGCAACATCATCGCCGAAGCCATGGACAAAGTGGGTAAAGAAGGCACGATCACCGTCGAAGAAGCCAAGTCCATCGAAACCACCCTCGACGTCGTCGAAGGTATGCAGTTCGACAAAGGCTACCTGTCCCCTTACTTCGTCACGGATGCTGAGTCCATGGAAGCGAACCTTGAGTCCGCCTTCATCCTCATCCACGAGAAGAAGATCAGCAGCCTGAAAGACATGCTTCCTCTGCTTGAGAAAGTCGCTCGCTCCGGCAAGCCTCTCCTCATCATCGCTGAAGACGTGGAAGGCGAAGCCCTGGCGACTCTCGTCGTCAACAAGCTCCGTGGCACCCTCAACATCGTGGCCGTCAAGGCTCCTGGTTTCGGCGACCGCCGCAAGGCTATGCTGGAAGACATCGCCATCCTCACCGGTGGTCGCTGCATCACCGAAGACCTCGGCATCAAGCTTGAGAACATCGAGCTTTCCGACCTCGGCCAGGCCAAGCGCATCACGATCGGCAAAGAGTCCACCGTCATCGTCGAAGGCGAAGGCGGCAGCGAGGCCATCTCCGGCCGCGTCAGCCAGATCAAGCGCCAGATCGAAGAAACCACCAGCGATTACGATCGTGAGAAGCTCCAGGAGCGTCTTGCCAAGCTCGCCGGCGGTGTGGCCGTCATCAACGTCGGTGCTGCCACCGAAACTGAGATGAAGGAAAAGAAAGCCCGTGTGGAAGACGCCCTTCACGCCACCCGCGCTGCGGTGGAAGAAGGCATTGTTCCTGGCGGTGGTGTCGCACTCATCCGCGCTCAGGCCGCCATCGGCGACCTTGGCCTCACGGGTGACGAGAAGACCGGTGCTGAAATCGTGGCTCGCGCTATCGAGGCTCCTCTTCGTCAGTTGGCTGCCAATGCTGGTGTCGAAGGCGCCCTCATCGTCGCTGAAGTCAAGAAGGGCAAAGGCAACGAAGGTTACAACGTGGCCACGGGCGTCTATGAAGACCTCATCAAGGCTGGCGTCGTTGACCCAGCCAAGGTGACCCGTAGCGCTCTCCAGAACGCTGCCTCCATCTCCGGCCTGCTTCTGACCACTGAGTGCCTCATCGCCGACATTCCGAAGGAAGAGAAGGCCGACGGCGGCCACGCCCACGACCACGGCGGCATGATGTAATGGAATAAATGAGTTCTTTTTGAACTCATATGGGGGGTGGCCTGTCTGTCATGGCAGGTCGCTCTTCAAAACACTTTTTTGTCTTGAGAGATCTGTCCTCGCATACCGGGAGCTTGCGAAGACAGACCTCACGATAAAAAACCCAAACCCCCAACGACGGGCCGGAAGGAAACTTCCGGCTCGTTTTTGTTTTTGGAAATACCGTCAGGCCACGAAACAAGGGCACTCAAAGAGGCCTATTTTTCCACGCAGGCCACCGCCATGGCGGCCATGCCTTCTTCCCGGCCCACAAAGCCCATGCGCTCGTTCGTGGTCGCCTTGATGCCCACCTGATCGGGCTGGATGCGAAGGGCTTCGGCGATTTTTTCCTTCATCGCGGGGGCGTGTTTCATCACCTTCGGTGCTTCGGCGATGAGGGTGGAGTCCACATTGGTGATGACGTAACCTTTCTCATGCGCCAGTTCGGCACATTTTTCCAGGATGCGAAGGCTGCAGATACCCTCAATGCTGGCATCCGTCGGGGGAAAGTAAAAACCGATGTCTGGTAGTCCCAGGGAGCCCAGCACGGCATCGGCAATCGCGTGGCACAGCACGTCTGCGTCGGAGTGGCCCTTCAGGCCGCGGGTGTAAGGGATTTCGATGCCTCCTAGGATCAGGGGGCGGCCTTCTTCAAAGGGGTGCACATCATAGCCAATGCCGACTCGGTTCATGCCCATGCCTTAGGCCGGGTTTCCGAAGTGGCAAGGCCGAAAGGGGGATCAGCCCGGCTTGCCACCCAGCGTGCGCATCTGCGCGCGATATTCGCGCGGGGTGCTGCCCACCACTTCGCGGAAGCGGCGGTTGAAGTTGGCCAGGTTCCGGTAACCGCAGTCCAGTGCGATGTCGGTGATGTTGTTTTGGTCTTCCGCGATCATGCGGCAGGCCCGGCCAATGCGGACTTCATTGATGTATTCCGGCACGGTTTTGCCGGTGCGGGAGCGGAAAAAGCGGCTGAAGGCCCCTTCGCTGAGGTGGGCCAGCTTGGCCAACTGTGCGCGGTCAATATCCTCCGTCAGGTGCTGGTGGATGTAATCGCATACGCGCTCCATGCGGCCCTGGTCGGTGGCGTGGAGGGTGGGTTCATAGGCGGCGCTGGCCAGCGGTTTCAGGTCCTTGGCACGGGACATCACATCCAGGATGGCCAGGAGGTCCACCACGCGGGTGAGGCCGTCGCTTTCAGCCAAGTGGCGAAGGCGCAGGGAGACTTCCTTGCGCACCGGGCCCTTGATTTCCAGGCCGCGGCTGGCGCGGCGCAGCAGGCGGCGCACGGATTCCAGTTCCGGCAGCGCCATTAGGTCCTTACCCAAAAAGTTTTCTTCAAAACGGATGATAATGGCATCCACGATCCCGGCACCCTCTTCCTGGTGCCAGACGTGGGGAAGGTTAGACCCGACCAGAACAAGGTCGCCATCGGTAATCGGGGCAATGTTGTCTCCCACCACGCGGTGGCCACGGCTGCGGATGGCCAGGGTGATCTGAAATTCTGGATGGAAATGCCAGCGGGTGCCGTAGTCCGGTCCGTGCACGAGCTCACAATGAAACGACTCCCAATCGCGGCGAGGGACTTTCTCAAAGACAGGCTTCATGTCTTTGAGTGTAACCACGGAATCTGGGAATGCCAAATGCGCGCTTGTGCTGAAGAATGAACTTTTGGTGCTGTACGTCTGTCCTCATCCAGCGGTTGCAGCTTCACCCGCCGTGCCCTTTAATGCCGATTTCCCATGCCACCTGAACACGAGGCCCTTCTCATCCTGACCCGCCAGCAGTTTCCCGCGCTGAGGGACGTCCCTTGCGAGGTGGAACCGATTGTCAAAGGCGGGTCCGACCGCCATTTTTACCGTTTTATTTGGGAAGGCGAAGTCCACCCACCCATGATTCTCATGGTTTACACCCTGGCCCGGCGGGACAATCCGAAGTTTGTGCCTGCGACGCACCGACTGGCAGGGCTGGGGGTGAATGTGCCGAAGATTTATGCCTTTGATGAGCAGCGTCTGTGCGTCTGGCTGGAGGATCTCGGCCGGGATGATCTGCATGCCCACCGCGACGATCCCTGGGAGGTCCGGGCGGGTTATTATCAGGCCACACTGCGGCAGGCGGCCAAGATCCACTCTGTGGGAGCGGCCAGCCTCTCGGCGGCAGATCTCAGCACCTTGGAGCCTGAATTCAACGAGGCTCTCTACGAATGGGAGCAGAACTACTTCATTGAGCACTTCGTGCGCGGGGTCCTGCGTCGAGATGTGGAAACGCCTGAGCATGCCCCTGCGCGAGCGGTTTTGCAGGAGCTGAGGCAGCGACTTGCGCGTCTGCCGCGCTGCCTGGTGCACCGGGATTTCCAGAGCCAGAACGTGCTGCTGCGCGATGGCGAAGCCTGGCTGGTGGACTACCAGGGCCTGCGCCCCGGACTGGCCGAGTATGATCTGGCCTCCTTGCTTTTTGACCCCTACGTGACCCTCAGCCGGAGCGAGCGCGGCGAACTGCTGCAATACTACGCCGACCTCCGGGGCCTGCCCCTGCCAGAACTGCGCGAGGTGGTGTATCAATGCGCCGCCCAGCGCCTGATGCAGGCCCTGGGGGCCTACGGCAATCTCAGCCGCAACCAGGGCAAGACCCATTTCGAGCAACACATTCCGGCGGGCGTGCGGAACCTGACCTCCGTGTGTGATGAGGCCCCCGAGCTGGAGCCTCTGCGCAGCCTTTTCATCTGACCTGATGCACGTCTTCCTGCCTGTCATCGATTGCGGCCCTTTCCTGGTCGAGGAACTGAAACGTGCCGGCATTGCAGCGACGGAAGATGCCATGACAGGCCTCATCCACGCTCCGGCCCTGCCAGATCTCCCATGGCTGGCCTTTGCACGGCAGACCCTGCCGGAAGCGACGGAGGTCAAAGAGGCCTCCATCAATGCCTGGGCAGACCACATCATCACCCGCATCGCCGGGATATTGCCCGATGCCCAGCCTTGGCGGCTGCATCTCTGGCCTGCCTATGGAGAAGGGAAGGCAGGCCTTCACCGCTGCGACCTTATTCGCACCGCGCTGAATGAGCGGCTGAAAAAGCGCCGTCGCGCTCTGCTGCGCTCTTTGGAAGAAAGCGCCAGTGCCTTTTCATCTGAAACCTCCCTCGTGCAGGCCGTGCTCACCGGACCGGACGCGGGTTTTGTCTCCGTCAGTGCCGCTCCGCAGCCTTCGCAGTTGCGCTCGCTCATCTCGCCGTTCCTGGGTGGGGACGTCCCCCATGCGGAGGACAAGGCCGCGCCCAGCCGGGCCTTTGCCAAGGTCATCGAGTCCGAGCTGCGCCTGGGGCAGCAGATTGAAAGTGGCCAGACCTGCGTGGATCTGGGGGCCTCTCCTGGGAGCTGGAGCTATGTGGCCATCCAGCGCGGAGCCTATGTCACCGCGATTGACCGCAGCCCGCTGCGTGATGACCTCATGCGCAATCCTCGCCTCAGCTTTCAGCAGGCCGATGCCTTCAAATTCCGCCCGCAGCAGCCTGTGGACTGGCTCATCTGCGATATCATCGCCGCCCCGCAGCGCAGCCTGGATCTCCTCCTGGACTGGCTGCGCGAACGCCAGATGCGTCGTTTCATCGTGACGCTGAAGTTCAAGGGCAGCGATGAATACCACCTCATGGATGCCCTCAAAGAACTGGCCCCGCCGCTGTGTGCGGACTTCCGCCTGACGCGCCTCTGCGCGAACAAAAACGAGGTCACCGCTTTTGGTGTGGTGGCCTGACCTCGGTTGGGAATCCTTGGCCTTTTGTCCGAGAAGTTCCATTCTGGGTTCGCTGACGTTTTTGCCACCCTTTTCATGACCCTCATCATCTTTGACCTCGAAACCACCGGGCTGTCTCCCTGCCACAACGAAATCATCCAGATTGCGGCGGTGAAGATGAAGGTGGGCTGCTGGGAGCCGCAGGGGCATTTTGATACGTTTGTGCGGCCCCAGGCCCGGGTGCCACGCTTCATCACGGGGCTGACGGGCATCTCCCAGGCTCAGGTGGAGCGTGCGCCGTCGCCTGCGCAGGCCCTGATGGCCTTTACGCAGTTTATCGGAGAGGAGGCGACGCTGGTGGCCCACAATGGCCCTGGTTTTGACATGCGGTTCATTGCGGAAAACTGCACGCGCCACGGGCTGCCCGTGCGGCCGACGGCCATGATGGACTCACGCGCTTTTTCCAGAAAAATCTGGGGTGGTCGGGGCGGTCATGGGTTGGACCCGATTCTGCACCGCCTGGGACTGTCTGCCGATGGGGTGAAGCGCCACGATGCCCGGGGAGATGTGCACCTGCTGGCGCAGGCTGTGCGGAAGATGTGGGGGCAGTTGGTGCCCGATTTTCAAAGCTGCCCGGTGGAGCTGAAAACGGGGGTGATCCCGGCCCTGCCGGTGGTTTGACCCCCAGGGTCGGGGGTGCAGGGAAAAGATGCGGATGGACAGTTGTGCTGCGGTTGACGAAAGAAGCGGCCGTCACCACCCGTGACTAGAAGCACATGTCTGTCATTTTCCGTCTCCAGCTTTCCACGCTCGCCTTTGCGGCGGCACTTGCGGCCCAGCCTGCCACGACACCTGTTTTCTGGCCGGATAAAAACGGCCCGACTTTTGATGGTGTGGTGCCTGCGGCGGAGGCGGCTAAATTGCCTTTGAAGTGGAATGCCACCACGGGGGAAAACATCGTCTGGAAGGTGGACCTGCAGGATGAGGGGCACAGCTCCCCAGTGATTGGCGGCGACCGCATCTGGTTCACTTCGGCGACCACGGATGGCAAGAAGCAGTTCCTCTACGGCATTGACCGCCAGAGCGGCAAGGTGGTGCACCATGACGTGGTGTTTGAAAACGCGGCACCCGAGGAGCTGGGCAATCCGCTGAACAACTATGCGGCACCCTCCCCCGTGCTGGAGGCCGATGCGCTCTATGTCCACTTTGGCACCTATGGCACCGCCCGCATTGACCCGGTCACGGCCAAGAAAGTGTGGGAGCGCCGGGACATCAATGTCCGCCATTATCGCGGGCCCGGCTCCTCACCGATGATTCATGGGGACCTGCTCATCCTGACCTTTGATGGCATTGACCAACAGTTTGTTACTGCCCTCAACAAGAAGACGGGGGAAACCGTGTGGAAGACCGCCCGTACCACGGACTATGGTGATCTGGATGCTCAGGGCTATCCCACGCGCAATGGCGACATGCGCAAGGCCTACCACACGCCCAGCGTCTTCAATCTGGCCGGGGTGGAAACGCTGGTCTCCATTGGTTCCCGCGCTGCTTTTGGTTATGCCGTGGATACGGGCAAGGAACTGTGGACGGTGCGCCATGGTGGCTTCAATGCGGCCATCCGCCCGCTGGTTTGCGAAAACGTGCTGGTGCTGAACACGGGCTCTGAGAGGTCCCACACGGTGGGGGTGAAAATTGATGCCCAGATGAAGGGCGACATCACGGCCAGCCACGTGATCTGGGACCGCGAAAAGCGCAATGCCAGCGAGGCCAATTCAGTGCTGGTGGGCGGCCTGCTCTTCCAGATCACCCGTGGGGGCATCGTCACCTGCATGAATCCCGTCACCGGGGAAGACGTGTGGGAGGAGCGCCTCACGGGCCAGCACCTCCCCAGCCCTATTGCTGCAGGAGATCGCCTTTACTTCAGCAATGACCGTGGAGATACCCGTGTGCTACGCGCAGGGCCTAAATTTGAAGTGTTGGCGGAAAATGTCTTGCCGGATGCCATGACGGCGGCACCCGCCGCGGCGGATGGAGCTCTTTTTATCCGCACCAAAAAGCAACTTTTCAAAATTGCCGCTAAGTAAGCTTTGGATGTGGCCTAACGGCACTTAATTTTCGGCCATTGCCGACATTGGACGCATTAAAACGCGCTGGGAGCCGCATTCTATCAGGAAAGAGACCCAACTGAGAAATAACAGCTTCTTATCACAAATACGTCGCAAGTTCTGAAAAACGTGTTATTCTAAAGACCTCTATGGCTACGACACCGACTCGCAAAACACGTTTCTCCCGCCGCGTCCCTGACCATGTAACCGATGAGCTCGTCAATGTATTGTCCGCTGGGGACACTCTTGAGTTCAACGCGTTGTTCAAACTGGTTTATGACAATTTAAAGCTGAAGAATGCTGTGAGCGGGGGCGAAGAAATGCTCCGCCTGCGTTCTTATGAGAAGCTTCAGGGCCTTGTTAGCCGCGGCCTTTGCGCCAAGGTCAGCAAGACCTACCGTGGTCTGGAAGGTCTGCGCGCAGCGCATCAGGCAACGATTGCTGCCCGCACGGCAGCCGTGGTGGCCCGTTAATCCTTCTTTTTACTGTCTTAGAACCGCCTTTTCCTTCATTGGGAAAGGCGGTTCTTTTTTGTCCCCACGCACTGCTTGACGAGTGCTCCAGGCACCCTCACAAACTGTCCCTCCATGTCCTACAGCGATTTTGAACCCGATTCCGAGGCCGAGCGCGAGCTTTCACCGCTCCTGCAGGCGATCGTGCCCAAGCTTACCCCTTGTCGGGTGCGCGAGTATCAGCCGGAGGATTTTGAGGCCTGCCTGGAGATCTACCGCTCCAACACGCCCGATTTGCTGCCGGAAGGCGGTCTGGAAGCTTTTGCGGAGTTTTTGACCGTGGGCACCTCCTACATCCTGGTCATTGAGTATGACGGGGAGCTCGTCGCCTGCGGTGGGCTGGAATTGATCGGCGATTCGGATTCCGCCACCCTGGTGCATGGCATGGTGCATGGGGAATACCACCGCCGTGGGCTGGGCACCACCTTGCTGGCCGCCCGCATTGCCCTGCTGGAAACGGAGGACCGCCCCATGGAGCTCTGGCTGCGCACCACCCGCCATTCCGTGCCCTTTTATGGCCGGTTTGGCTTTGCGCTGCATTCGGTGAGGGCAGGCGGTGTGGAACGTGAAGGGGCCAACGTGTGGCTGAGCATTGATGACCAGGACATCGAGGACGTGCGTTTCGCGCTGGAAGAGCGCAGCATCCGTGTCTTCCTGAATGATCCGGACGAGGATGACGAAGAAGAGGAGCTTTAATAACTCGATGAAAACGAGACTGACCCCTCAGCAAAAGAAGCTTTATAGCTATGCCAAGGACGGAAGAAATGGTCGTGCTGAGTCTAGGTCCGTCGCCAATAAAGCGATTTCGAAACATAAGGCCAAGGCGAATCGGGCTTTTCGCCGCGCCCAGGTTCAGGCTTTAACGAAGGACGATGAAACCGTTCCCCGAGTGGATCGTAAATCCTTCAAAAAATCGCCAGACGTTCCGCTGGCTGTTTATGTGCAAATTCGTTTGTCGCAGCGCGCGAAGATCAAGGACGAAACTCTTTTAAAGGCAGGACCAAAGGCGGCCAAGATGAGAGAGTTTGTTATGGACGGGCATCTCAGGGCGGATCGAGATCTAGGAGGTGCTTGATTGGCTGTTAATTTTAAAGAACGACCCTTGTTTATCATCTTATGAAATCCGTTATCCTCGGCTTTGTGGCCATCAGTCTAGTTCCGCTTTTGTCTGCGGCTGACACCAAGCCTACAGCCAAAAAACCTGCTCTTGAAGGCCCCAAGTGGCAGAAGCTGAATCCGCAGACTCCGGCTGGCTTCACTCTGAAGACCCTGGAAGTCGCTAAATACCCAGAGCACACGGTGGAGCTGTACATTTATGTGCCTGATGCTGAAGGCACCTGGCCCTGCATTCTGGACATCCACGGCGGCGGCTGGCAGAAGCGTCAGGTGGAAGCGGACAAGCCGATGATGGAGCGCCTCGCGCAACGTGGTTTTGTCACCGCCCTGGTGAGCTATCGACTGTCCACAGAGGCGAAGTACCCGGCAGCGCTGCATGATTGCAAGGCAGCCCTGCGCTGCCTGCGGGCTCATGCGAAGGAACTCAAGATTGACCCAGAACGCATCGGCTGCATGGGAGGCTCCGCCGGGGGGCACCTCTCCGGATTGACGGCCATGACCAGTGGGCTGGCTGAATTTGAGGGCGAGGGTCCGTTTAAGGACCAGTCGAGCGCGGTGAAAGCGGCCATCGTCATGGCGGCGACGCAGGATCTGGTAGCCTCCAATGTGGGCAAAAAGAATGAGGGTGCCATCCTGTTCTTTGGTGGCAGCCTGGAAGAAAAGCCGGAGGTGTACAAGACCGCCTCACCCATCACCCATGTGCGCGCCGGGGTGCCGCCGACGATCTTCATCGAAGGGGAAAAAGACAGCCTGAAAATCGGCCGGGCTGAAATGATGGAAAAGCTCAAAGCCCTGGGCATCGAGACTGAAGTCCAGACCCTGAAATTCGCCCCGCATCCTTTTTGGATGAGCGATCCCTGGTGCGCCGAGACCGTGGACATCGCGGCGGCTTTCTTCAAAAAGCACCTGGGTGAGCCAGTGCGAAAATAAGCTGGCTTCATCCCTCATGCGCTTCCCCATCTGGCTGCTGTCCCCTTTCTTGCTCGTGACCTCGGCGGTGGCGCATGTGGTGCCGAACATGACCATCGAGGCGGAGTTCACGAAGGGGAGCCAGTTCACGCTGAAAATGAACCTGGATCCCCGGGTGTTTCTGAGTGATCAGCCCACATCACTGCCACCTGTTTCAGCGGATTGGTACCTGAGCCAGAGCGAGACGGAAAAAGCTGCCACCTATGCAAAGGCCACTGAGTATCTGAAGGCGAATGTCGGCCTAACATTCAATGATCAAACGCTGCCGCTGCCAGCCTGCGAGTTCGTGGCTCTGGATGGTGCGACCTATGAGGCGGTAAAGCCAGACACAGCGGAGACGCATCTGCTGGCGACGGCCAAGACCGATGTGCCTGCGGGTGCCGAAAGCTTTAAGATCGCCTTTGGCAAAGGGGCCAACGTCAGCCTGATCCTGCTGAACAGCGAAGAGGGCAACGACGAGCGCAAACCGCAGGTGATCTTTCCTGGCGAAACCAGCCGCCCTTTCAAACTCACGCAGACCACAAAGGCCGTGGAAGCGGCCCCGGCCGTAGCGCCAGTTTCTGCCAAAGCCGAAGGCATCCAGGTGACCGATGTCAAAGTCACGCGAGTTTATCCTGAGTTCCCCAAGACCCTGCTCTTCGCCGGTGCGGGGCTGTTCCTACTTTTGGGCTTCGGCGTGCTTTGGCTCAAACGCAGCAGGCGTTGATGAACTCAATCGCGCGGCGTTCATGCCAGCCGCGCAGGCGGTGATCCAGGAAACCCACATGGCCGCCATAGTTTGGCGTTTCCAGGTGCAGCAGGTCGCTGTGAAAGGCGAGTTCTTGCGGGAAGGAGGGCCGGGTGAGCAGGGGGTCGTTCAGCGCATTCAGCAGCAGGCTGGGCACACGCAGCTTCGTCAGATGGGGCAGGGAACTGGCACGGGCCCAGTAGTCATCCGCATCGCGAAAGCCATGCAGAGGTGCCGTGAAGCGGTCGTCAAATTCCTTGATGGTGCGGATGCTGCGGATGCCACGCAGATCAAAGCTTTCGGGGAACCGCCGTGCCTTTGCCTCCATCTTGAGGACGAGGGTGTTTAAAAAGCGTTTCAGGTAAACACGGTTGTCTTTGTTCTCGTCAAGGACACGCGCACTCGAGGCCAGATCCACCGGGGCCGAGACCGCCACTGCGGCGACGATGTGGGGATGCGCGGGCATTTCGCCGATGCACTTGAGGGTGATGTTGCCGCCCAGGCTGAAACCGACGAGGGCCATCTGGGGGTAGGCATCGGAGGCATGCTCAATGACGCTGCGCAGGTCATTGGACTCGCCGCTGTGGTAGGAGCGCGGCAGGCGATTTTCCACCCCGCCACAGCCTCGGAAATTCCACGCCAGCACATTCCATCCTGCATGCAGCAGGGCCGCACTCATGCTGCGGATGTAGATGGCCTCGGCGGAGCCCTCCAGCCCATGCGAGAGGATGGCCAGGCGCTTGTTCCCTGCATGATACCAGCGCAGGTCCAGGAAATCGCCATCCCTCAGTTCCAGGCGTTCATGCTTGGGCTGCGGCGGGCGGGCACGTGGGAGAAAGACCGGCAACACCGTCTGCACATGGCCGTTACGCAGGAAACGGGGTGCCTGGTAACTGGAGGTGACGACGGGCATGGCAGCAGATCACTTCAGCCACCAGCAGAAGCTGCCGCTGGGCACGGGCAGCACATTCGCTGCGCCGCGCAGTTGCATCTCTCCCTGTTCCAGGCTGCCACCGGAGGAGCCGAACTGCTGGACTAACAAATGATGCAGAGAGATGGGCGTTAGCTCGGGTGTGTGGCAGGAAAGCAGCACGCCCAGGGGTTGATCGGACATCAGTTTGCCGATGAGAGAGAGCAGCGGTGGCAGATCATTTTCAATTTTGAAGATCTCTCCTTTGGCTCCCCGGCCATAACTTGGAGGGTCCAGGATGATGAGGTCGTAACTGCGCTCGCGGCGGTGCTCACGGTCGAGAAACTTGGTCACATCGTCCACGATCCAGCGGATGGGTTTTTCATCCAGGCCATTCAGCGTGGCATTCTTGCGCGCCCAGTCCACCATGCCTTTGGAGGCATCCACATGGCACACTTCCGCGCCACCATGCGCGGCCGCCAGCGTGCTGCCACCGGAGTAGGCAAAGAGGTTCAGCACACGCGGCGCGCGGTTGTGCTTTTTACGGTAGTCGCCACACACCTCGCGGATGCGTTTCCACTGGTCGCGCTGCTCCGGGAAGATACCCAGGTGGCCAAAGTCCGTGCTGCTGAGCTGAAAGCGGGTGCCATCCACGCCGATGTCCCAGGTGCCGGGCAGGCGATCCCGCCCGCGCCACTGGTTGCCGCCGTCGCGGAAGAAGGTGGCCGTGGCCTTTTGCCAGACGATGGTGGAGAGCGTTTGCTTCCACACGGCCTGGGCACAGGGGCGAGAGAGCACCACTTCACCAAAGCGTTCCAGCTTTTGAAAGTTGCCGCTGTCGAGGAGTTCGTAGCCGTTGGGATTCATCAAAAAGAGCGCAGATTAATCTCCGAGACCGACGGCCTGGCGCACGCGCTCCAGGGTTTTGCGGGCGACCGCACGGGCTTTCTCAGCGCCCTCGGCCAGCACCTTGTTGACATACTCGGGGTTAGCCACCAGCTCGGCTCGCTTCTCGCGGAAGGGGGCAAAGTAGTCGGTGATGCCCTGAAGAAGGCGTTTTTTAAAGTCACCGTAGCCTTTGCCGCCCGCCTGAAAATCCGCCACCATCGCGGCGTAATCAGCCGGTGAGGCGACGAGTTGATACAGTGCCAGGATGCTGCTGTTCTCGATAGGTTTGGGCGATTCCACCGGGGTGGAGTCTGTGGGGATGCCCATGATGGCCTTCTTCAGCTTTGCAGGTTCTTCAAAGAGTTGGATGGTGTTGCCATAGCTCTTGCTCATCTTCCGGCCATCGGTTCCCAGGACCACGGCGGTTTCCTCGCGGATGCGCGGTGTTGGCAGCTTCAGCAGGCCCTGGCCGAAAGTCTCGTTCATCTTGATGGCAATGTCGCGGGTCACCTCCACGTGCTGCTTTTGGTCACGACCCACAGGCACCAGATCCGCATCGTAAATGAGGATGTCTGCCGCCATCAGCACCGGGTAGGCAAAGAGGCCGTGGCTGGCGCTGATGCCGTTCGCCACTTTATCCTTGTAGCTGTGGCATCGTTCCAGTAGGCCCATAGGGGTCACGGTGCTCAGGATCCAGGAAAGCTCCGTGTGCTCTGGCACATCACTCTGGCGGAAAAACACGCACTTCTCGGGATCGAGACCGCAGGCCAGGAAATCAATGGATAGGTCGCGCACATTGCTGCGCAGGGTCTTGCCCTCGTGGATGCTGGTCAGAGAATGGTAATCGGCGATGAAGTAAAAAGCTTCGCCTTCGTGTTGCAGCTTCAGGGCCGCCTCCATCATGCCAAAATAGTTGCCGATGTGGAGACGTCCGCTGGGTTGGAGGCCGGAAAGGATGCGCATAGTCGCCTAGAGATGGCGGGCGATACGGTCAGATTCAAGGGCGTAGCTGGATTTTCCGCTGCTAGCTTTGTTCATTCAGGGGGCCGCGCATGAAGGGCCGGGCGACCGCGTATAGGCTAGTGCGCCGGATTACCTCCCGCCACCGACTATGTTTTTACGCTCTCTCTGCACCCTGCTGTTCCTTTCAGCCGCTCTATCCACCCAGGCACAAACCGCGCCCGCACCAGCCCCTGCTGTGCAGCCCCTCATTGACAAGGTGGTGACGGCCGTGGGTGGGAAGGACAAGCTGCTCACGCTTTTCCGCATCAAGGAAACCTTTCACTTCGGTGCCAACCCCACACCCGATGAGGGCAAAAAAGCCTCCTCCCGCGAGTCCGTGCTGGACGTGCCGAAGTACTGGTGGCTGGGCAAAAAAGAGCGTGCCGATGAACCGGCTAAATATGACGTCTGGGCCTGGACCCTCGGCATCCTCGTGGATCCCCAGTCCAAGGTGGAGATCATCCCCGAGCTCACGCATGAAGGCCCGCCACTTTTTGGCCTCCGAGTCAGCGGCACGGTAGATCCCGCCATGGATATCTACTTTGACAAAGAAACCCAGCTCCTGCGCCGCCTCGACTGGCGGGGGGACTACTACCTTTTCAGCGACTGGAAAGAGCACGATGGCGTTAAGTATGCCAGCAAGACCGTGATCTACAAAAAGGCTAGCGGCAAACCCTGGTTCTTCCATGAGGTGACAGAGGTGCAGCGCCTGAAGGAGCTGCCAGCCGGGCTCACCCGTAACTGAGTCACTTTCATGAAACGCGCCTGCCTCATCCTGCTGGGACTTTGCCTGGGAACTCTGGTCCAGGCCGAGCCTTTGATCGTCCGCGATGCCGCTGCTCTGAAGGCTGCCGTGGCCGGACTGAAAGCGGGCACCGTTTTGAAAATCGCTCCAGGGGATTATCCTGGTGGTTGGCATGTCACAGGCGTGGAGAATCTGACCATCGAGGCCTTGGATCCGAAGTCTCCACCTCATTTCAAAGGTGCTGGGAATGGTTGGCAGTTTTCCAAATGTGCGGGGCTAACATTGCGGAATGTCCGCATCAGCGGCCAGAGTGGCAATGGGATCAATCTCGACGATGGAGGAGACCTCGAGAAGCCTGTCAAAGGCATTACTCTGGATCGCATCCACATTAGCGACATCGGCCCCGAGGGGAATCACGATGGCATCAAGTGTTCCGGTTTGGAAAACCTCACGATCCGCGACTGCACCATCACGGGTTGGGGTGGGCAGGGGATTGATTTTGTCGGCTGCCACAAGTCGCTCATCACGGGCTGCCAGTTTGTGGGCAAGACGGGTTTCTCCGCCAGTGCAGGTGTCCAGCTCAAAGGCGGCACCTCGGAGATCGTGGTGGAAAAATGCCGCTTCACGAATGCCGGGCAGCGTCCTCTGAATATCGGTGGCTCCACAGGGCTAGCCTACTTCCGCCCGCAGGGGGCCAAGCATGAGGCGCAGAGCATTGTGGTGCGTGAAAATATCATCGAAGGCAGCCCCTGCGCGGCCGCCTTTGTCGGCGTGGATGGCTGTGAATTCAGCGGCAACACGATCTTGTTTCCCGAAAAGTGGCTCTTCCGCATCCTTCAGGAGACCCAGGAACCGGGCTTTGTGCCCTGCCGAAATGTGCTGGTGAAAAACAACCGCATCGTCTTCCGCCGCGCTCAGGTGCAGGTGGATGTCAATATCGGCAGTGGAGTGGCCCCAGAGACCTTCCGTTTTGAAAACAATCATTGGTTCGCGGAAGATCGCCCCGCAGCCTCCAAGCCAAAACTTCCGGTGCAAGAAGTGGGCGGAGTTTATGGCACGGACCCGCGTTAAGGCGCTACTCCACCAGTTCAAAAATTCCAAAGGAAGCCGGCGTGTGGAAATCGGCCTTCACTGTTTCGGGGTCCACCCAGGGCATCCAGCCCGAGTGAATGCCGCCCTCCGCCGTGTGGGAAAATTCCGCTCGATATACCCCGGCATAAAATTCATAGGCCCCCGGTTTGAGCACATTCAGCTCACGCAGCAGGTCCAGCGACAGACTGCCCTGCACCTGATAACGATGGCCTTGAATACTTGCGTCGAGGTGCAACTCCGGGCAGGTCCAGTCCCAGTCATACTCGCGGTAGAAACGTGCGGCATAGATCAAGGCTTCACCTCGTGGACTCATCTCAAAGGCGTAGTAAGGCGTGAGCGTGAGATCGGGGGTCAGAAAGATCTCCACCCGGTCAGATCCGAGCACACGTTCTTTGACGGTGTCGCCGGTGCCCAGCACCAGGTCTTCATCCACGCAGTCAAAACGGAAGTGTAGCCGCTCTTCATCCCATAGAGCGCGGAATTGAGTGGAGGGTACAGGTGTGGACTCCCAGGGTAACGTGAAACGATCTAGACACACAGCCGCAGACCAATCCAACAGGGCACCACGACAGCGTTGGACGGGGTAACGATTGAGGGTAGTGGGGGCAGGTGTCATGGTGGAGATTCTTCATATTGACGGCAGTACGGGGACTCTGTCAGCATGAGGATTCATGTTTTCTGTTTTTCGCCCTGCCTCAGATGTTCCCATGAGATGCCTTCTCGCGTTACTCTCGTTTCCCCTTATGGCCCAGGAACCTTCTCCCCTTGTCATCGCTCATCGTGGTGCCAGTGGTTATCTGCCCGAGCATACGCTGGAGGCCAAGGCCATGGCCCATGCTCAGGGCGCACCTTCCATTGAACAAGACGTGGTGCTGACGAAGGACGATGTGCCCGTGGTGCTGCATGACATTCATGTGGATACCATCAGCGATGTGGCCACGCGGTTCCCAGGGCGGCAGCGGGAAGATGGGCGCTTTTACGCCTTGGACTTCACCCTCGCAGAATTGAAGCAACTGCGAGTGACGGAACGGTTCAATGCCAAAACGGGCCAGCAGGTGTTTCCCAAACGCTTCCCCATGAATACCTCCACCTTCCAGATCCCCACGCTGGAGGAGGAGCTGCAGCTGATCCAGGGGCTGAACCGCAGCACTGGGCGGCAAGCGGGAATTTATCCCGAGATCAAACAGCCTGCCTGGCATCGCAAGGAAGGACACGACATCAGCCGCATCGTCCTGCCCATCCTGGAAAAGTATGGCTACAAGAGCCGTGAAGCTGCCTGCCATGTGCAGTGCTTTGAATACGAGGAAGTGAAAAGAATACGCTTGGAGTTAGGCTGGAAAGGCCGTCTCATCATGCTCATGGGCGGAGGTGCCAAAGGCACGGACGGCACCGACTTTGCCTACCTGCGTTCGCCTGCCGGTCTGGCGGAGCTGAAGCAGGTGGCGGATGGCATCGGTCCTGCGTTGAGCAGCATCATTGCCGAGGACCGCAAGGTGACCGCTTTGGTCAAAGACGCTCATGCCCAGGGCCTCAAGGTGCATCCTTACACCTTGCGCACCGATGAACTGCCCAAGTTTGCGCATTCGGCAGATGACCTCATGGACTTGCTCTTCACTCAGGCAGGCGTGGATGGCCTGTTCACCGATTTTCCCG
Organism: Prosthecobacter algae; assembly: GCF_039542385.1. NCBI lineage: Bacteria > Pseudomonadati > Verrucomicrobiota > Verrucomicrobiia > Verrucomicrobiales > Verrucomicrobiaceae > Prosthecobacter > Prosthecobacter algae. The sequence continues at coordinate 226,450 of NZ_BAABIA010000010.1, forward strand.
ATGTGGTCCTGACTTGGCTGGCCAAGAAGCCCTGAGCAACGAGATGATAAAGGAGTATCCTGCGCTGTGAAAAACGTTCTCCTTTGCCTGCTGCTAGCCGCATTGGCAGCCTTGCTGGTTCTTCGTTTTCGCGAAGAACCTTTGCCTCCCGTACCAGCGGTCTCGGCGCTTAAGCAGGCTTTTACGATGGCCCGTGAAGAGCCGGGTATGCAAGGGGCCGCCATAGGTTTTTGCTTACTAGATGCCCAGGGGCAGGTGATCGAAGAACTGAACAGTCAAACGGCGTTCATCCCCGCCTCCACCCTGAAGACTCTCACGACGGCCACTGCTCTAGAGAAATGGGGGCCTGATTATCGTTTGGAAACAATCGTAGAAACCACGAATCCCCTTCAAGAAGGTGGCCTAACTGGTGATGTGATCATTCGTGGTGGTGGAGATCCCATGCTCTCACTGAATGACCTTGAGGGCTGGGTGCTCACGCTTCTACAAAAAGGGGTGAAGCGCATTCACGGACGCATCATCGGCGATGGCAGCCTGTTCCCCGGTTCTCTCTACGATGATTTTTGGAATTGGGGAGACATTGGCAACGGCTATGGCAGCGGCGTCTCCGGGCTGAATTTGGAGCATAACCGCAGCCTCGTACGGATTCGCCCCGGCAAGGAAGTTGGGGCCAAAGCGACATTTCTAGTGGCCAGCCCTCAGGTGCCGAAGGTCCAGTGGGTGAATGAAGTGACCACGGGAGCCGCGAATTCAGGGGATGGAGTCATGATTCATGGCGGTGAACGCACCGCAGTCCTGCATCTGCGTGGGACGGTCCCTCTGAGTGCCGGGAACTTTGAAGTGACGGCGGCCGTGCCAGACCCGGAGCTGTATGCAGCCCATCACCTGCGGGTCTTGCTGGTGGATGCAGGGATTCAGGTGGATGGAGATGCCGTGAGCGCTGGCGAACTGCGCAGCGCGGGTGAGTCCATCCCGGAGACATCGGAGATTTTGATCAAGCATCTTTCGCCCTCGCTCAAGGAGATCGTCACCAGCATCCATGCCACCTCAGACAATCATGAGACGGAGTGTTTGTATCGTTTGTTAGGCATTCGCGAGGGTCGGTCATCGGATGAAGTGCTGCGGGCTCACTGGCGGTCACGAGGGCTGGTTTTTGAAGGGCTACGCATGGAGGACGGTTGCGGTCTCGCACGGTCGGATTTCATCCGGCCACTGGATCTTGCCCAACTCCAGCATGTAGCAGGCGCAGGACCTCAGGGGGCGGTTTATCGTGAGTCCCTGCTGGCCACAGAAGATGGCACGGTGAGGTGGAAAGGCGGGGCCATGTCGGGCGTGCGTTCCTACACGGGTTTTGTGAAAGGAGCTTCGGGGGCCGAGTTCAGCTTTGCCCTGATGGTGAATCATTTTTCTGATTCGCAGGCTGTGGCTCGTTTGCGTGAGGCTGTGCTGGGCGTTTTGAAGGCTCGTTGAAATTCTTTTCTTCGGGATGATCCGTTTCTCTGCGGAATTTCGCAGGGGGAATTGCCATGCTTATCAAACCCACGCTTGTCTCTTCCGTTCTCCTTCTCTCACTGGCCTCCTGCGCCACCTACACCACACCTGGACGACCCGCGAACCTCGGCACCTTCACGGACCCGAAAGTGAAGAAGGCCTATGTCGCTCGACCCGCCATCAAGTTCCCGGCCAATATCGCGGTGGTGCGTGTGCAGGAGAGCGGTTACCGCTCCGATTCTGGCAGGGCACATGGCTCGGGTGCTTACAGCGTCGTCACCACCCGTGACATTGAGAGGGCAGGGGATCTGGAAAAGCTTCAGAAGCTACCGGGTCTGGAAGGCGTGGCGACGCTGAATCGTCTGCTGCTGCCGGAGTCCTTGAACAGTGACGAAGATCTGCGTGAGGCCGCCGCGAAATTGCAGGCCGATGCCATCCTTATTTACACCGTGAGCACGGAGTTCAGAAATGATGATGTGGTGCCTCCCCTGACGGCACTTTCGCTTGGCTTGTTAAGCGTGAATCGTTATGAAATCACCTCTTCGGCCTCGGCGGTGCTGATGAATACCCGCACGGGCTACATCTATGGCGCTCTCGAGGAGAACAATGACAAGGTGGGCGGAAGTTTCATCTTTGATGGCAGTGACCTCGCGAGGAAGAAGGCGGAGCGCTCCGCCTATGAAAAACTGTTGGCCGCTTTTGATCCCTTCTGGCGGAAGACCTACGCCCGTTATCATTGAGTCACGTTTCTGTCGCATCTTCATTGATGAAAAGGTCGCGCTCAGGCGTTTCGTTGGCTGTTCATGACACCCCCCGTTTATCCCCTCGTCCCGGCTCGCGTTTCGAGCCGCCGCTCTTTCATCACGGGTTCTGCCTCGCTGGCGCTAGCGGCGCTGACCTGTGAGCGGGCCTTCGGGGCAGTGAAATCTGCACCCAAGTTCTCCAGCTACCCCTTCACTTTGGGCGTGGCATCGGGAGACCCGGCAGCGGATGGCATGGTGCTCTGGACACGGCTAGCGCCCAAGCCTTTGGAGGGCGGCGGGATGGACCCTGTGCCCGTGGAAGTTTCCTGGCAGGTTTCTGAAGATGAAGGCATGACCAAAATCGTCCGCCAAGGCACCGCCATCGCCACACCTGAGTGGGGCCATTCGGTGCATGTGGAGGTGGAGGGGCTGCGGCCTGAACGCTGGTATTGGTACCAGTTTAAAGCAGGTGGTGAGGTGAGTCCCAAGGGCCGCACCCGCACCTTCCCCGCGAAAGAAACGTTACCGGAGAAACTGCGTTTTGCCTTCGCCTCCTGCCAGCATTTTGAAACGGGTCTCTTCACCGCCTATGAGCACATGGCGAAGGAGGATCTGGACCTCGTCGTTCATCTCGGTGACTACATCTATGAAAAGGAAGGTCTGGACGGACGCTTACGCAAACATACCGGACCGGAGATCAATACTTTGGAGGCTTATCGCAATCGCCACGCGCAGTATAAAAGCGATCCAGCCCTCCAGGCCATGCATGCCATCGTCCCTTGGCTGGTGACCTGGGATGACCATGAGCTGGACAACAATTATGCGAGCGATATCTCTGAAGAGAAGGACGTCAAGCCGGCGGACTTCCTGCTTCGCCGTGCTGCTGCTTATCAGGCCTATTATGAGCACATGCCCCTGCGCCGCAGTGCTATGCCCAAAGGCCCTGATATGCTGCTGTATCGCAACGTGAGTTATGGCCGCCTCGCCGATTTTCATGTGCTGGATACTCGTCAGTATCGCAGCGACCAGCCTTGCGGAGATGGCAGCAAACCTCTTTGCCCCGAAGCATTGAATCCCAATTCCAGCCTGCTCGGGGTTATCCAGCGAGACTGGCTCTTTGAAGGTCTCGCTAAATCACCTTCCACCTGGAATGTCTTGGCTCAGCAAGTCATGATGGGGCTGACCGATCGCAAGGCCGGTGAAGAAAAAGGCTACAGCATGGACCAGTGGCCGAGCTGTGAGATGGAGCGCCGCCGCATCCTGAAATACTTTGATGAGCAGCGTATCTCCAACCCCGTGGTTCTGACCGGGGACATCCACAGCAACTGGGCGAACAACCTCATCACCGACTTCGACAACCTGGAGTCGAAAGTGGTGGCCACGGAGTTCGTCGGCACCTCCATCAGCTCAGGTGGAGATGGCTTGCTGAAACCGAAGACCCTGGATGCCATCTACGCCGAGAATCCTTTCGTGAAATTCCACAGTACGGAGCGTGGGTATGTGAGCTGTGAGGTGACGCCTGGGCATTGGAAAACGAACTATCAGGCCGTGGAGTATGTCTCCCGCCCCGGTGCACCTTTGATTACCCGCGCCTCCTTTGCCGTGGAGGCTGGAAACCCAGGTCTTCAAAAAGCCTAACAAAATGTCATGAAAATGGATGTGCTTTCCTCAGGTGCTGCCTATGGGGTCGATCTCGCCACAAGGGTCGCATCCCTGCTTGAGGAAGGCTATCCGTTGACCCACGCCCACCGCGATTACTGCGGCATGGGCTTGGTTTTCCAGGGCGGGCACTATTGCTATTCCGAGATTTGGGACGGTCTTCCCCTGGAGGTGGAGTCTTTGCAGACCTGTGGCCATCCCTGGGTGCAGGCCTTTGCACGGCGGGAGGATTTCATCCTCTGGCTGGCGGCGCAGACGGACCGCAGCCTGTCGCGGCTGGAGGCGGAGGATGATTTTTATCACCAGAATCAGACGATCCATCGGCAGCAGCTCATCGAGTTCGTTCGCCAGCACGAAAGCCATCCTCACATCCGGCTTTCGCGGTGGTCCCGTCTTTGGCAAGCCATCCCGGCAGAAGGGGATGGCCAGAGCTGGTTTGGCGGGCTGGTGGTTGCCTATTCAGAAGAGCATCGCCATTATCACAACCTGTGTCATTTGGACGAGTGCCTCACGGAGCTAGATGAGGGGAAGTGCCTGGCCGTTCATCCCGTGCAACTCGAGGTGGCCCTGTGGTTCCACGATGCGGTGTATGACTCCTCTGGGGAGATGGACAATGAGGGCCTCAGTGCCGACATGGCGCGAGATGCGCTGAGTGAATACGGTGTGGCAGATTCCTTCATTCGGAATGTGGTGTCCCTCATCGGGCTGACGCGGAAACACATCCCAGATGCGACACCGGATGCCGCCCTGATGTGTGACATTGATCTCGCCATTTTGGGCAAGGATGAAACGCGCTTTTGGGCCTATGAGCAGGCCATCCGCCGCGAGTATGCCCAGGTGCCTGCGGAGGATTATCGGCGTGGGCGCAGCCGTGTGCTGGAAAGCTTTTTGCAGCGACCGCAGATCTACTCGACTTCGTTTTTCCTGGAGCGGTATGAAGCTCAGGCGAGGCGGAATCTCCAGGCCTCTCTGGCCCGTCTCGCCACAGGCGAAGTTCCGTAGTCAAAAGAGATTGTTCTTCGGGGGGATTGTGAACTAATCTCACGATGTCAGAACTTGAACGTCCGCATTCCTATCATCATGAACCAGCCACAAAACCCCAATCAGAAAAAAGGTCTCTCCGGTCTCGCCATGGCAGGCATCGGCTGCGGACTTCTACTCGTGCCCGCCCTCGTGGGTGGTGGTTTCCTGGTGGCCAAGATCGGCTCCAAGGTCAAAGAGTTTGCGGGTGATCCGGCGAAGGCCGCCGTGTGGGCCCTGGAGATGAACCCGGACATTGAGGTCCTGAAAAAGGACGACGCCAAACGTGAAATCACCTTCAAACAGAAGTCCACGGGCGAGACATCCACCATCTCCTATGAAGATCTGGAGAAGGGCAAGCTCACGGTGAAAAACGACAAAGGCGAGGAGTACGGTTTGGATGCTTCCAAGGCCCAGACCGAAGGCGTGGTCATCAAAGGCCCCGATGGAAAAACCATCCCTGCCGGGGTGGCGGTCGCCTCCGCCCCTCCCGCTGAAGTCCCGCAGTATCCAGGCTTGAAGCTGGAAGATGGCGCAGGCTACCGGGTGGACCAAGCGGAGGCCGTGGGTGGCATGACGATGGGGAAAGCACCGGGCGATGTGCGCACGGTCAAAGAACATTACGAGGGCGTGCTCAAGTCCGGCGGCTATGAGGTCAACAGCATCGTCAATGGGGAGTATGATTCGGTGAGTATCACAGGCCAGAAGGGCGCTGACATGACCAGCATCAATGTCATGATCAGCCGGGATGAAGGCACCGCTGGCCAGGTCGTGATCACCACCCAATATCAGCTCCCGAAAAAGTGACCATGGCCGGGCTCACGCATCCGAATCTTGTGGTCCTCACCGGGGCTGGCCTTTCTGCCGAATCTGGTGTGCCTACCTTTCGCGGGGTGGATGGGTTGTGGGAAGGCTATCACATTGAGGAAGTCGCCTCACCGGAGGCCTTCCGCCACACGCCTGAGCTGGTGCATCGCTTTTACAACCTGCGTCGTGCGGCCTTGCACACCGTACAGCCGAATTCGGCACATCACGCCCTGGTGCGGCTGGAACAGGCCTGGCCGGGCTCTTTTCTCCATGTCACCCAGAATGTGGACGATCTGAATGAACGGGCCGGTGCGAAAAAGCTGCGGCACATGCATGGCGAACTGAGAAAAGTGCGCTGTCTCTGGTGTCGCAATGTGATGGACTGGGAGTCTGACCTGGAGGTGACCACCGCCTGCCCCATCTGTGAGAAGGTGGGGAAGATGCGCCCGGACATCGTCTGGTTTGGCGAGATGCCCTATTACATTGAGGAGATCACCCAGGCGCTGGAAACGGTGGATGTGTTTGTCTGCATCGGCACCTCAGGGGTGGTTTATCCGGCGGCTGGCTTTGCCCGCCAAGCTGCTTCGAAAGGGGCCAAACGCCTCATCGAGATCAATCTGGAATCCACCGATATCAGCAGCCACTTCACGGAGCGGCGGCAGGGCACGGCCAGTGTCGAGGTCCCCCGTTTGGTCGAAGAGCTTCTGACTACGACGTAGCTTTCTGGCCATCAAGGCACCTGCAAGGTGGGCGGCAATGTCCTGGGCTGGCCGCTGGGAGCCACTTCATCTGGAAAAATGACGGTGATGCTTTGGATTTCCTCCAGCGGGCCCGCCCTTTGAGTGAGCAGCCATTTTTTCACAAACTCGGCCACGGATTTCCGGGCGGGTTCGCGGATCAGATTCAGGTGGCTCCGGTTGCCTGCGCGTTTTTCCAGCGTGGGGGTCAGGTTCTTTTCCAGGGTGGCCAGGCTCTCGGCCGCATTGAAACGCAGCCAGCCCGACTCGGATTTCTTTTCCATGCGGTCGGTGCGGATGGCGGGCGGCTGGGAGGGGCGCAAGGCCGGGGCGTTGACGATGCACTGGCCATTCTCCACCCGCAGGTTCCAGCCGTCGGAGAGCTGGATGTGATAACGATAGACCACGGGCGTGCGGATTTCAGACACGGTCGTGCCCAGATACACGGTCTGGTTGAAGAGGGTCTTCACGTCGTATTTGGTCACAGTCTCATCTGTTTCCAGAGTGGCCACTTCCAGGATGTCACCATTGGTGGAGACGATGCGCGTCACGGACTGGCGAAAGGTTTCGTTGATGTCCTGGGTGACCAGCCCCTGGCTCATCCAGGCGAGTCCGTCTTTGACCAGATCCATGAATTTCCACGTCACGATGCCCGTGATCAGCAGGCTGCCCAGGAGGGCCAGGACGAGCAGGCGCCCGCAGCCGCTGGGGCGGGGGGAGTCCGTGGGAATCGGAGGTGGGGTGTCCTCGGCCATGGACTTCACCATGCAACATTCGTGCCCTGGGGCCAAGAGACATTTGCTCCTGGGGCGCAGGTGCGGCAAAGGTCTGCCAAACGTATCTTCCACATGCCCGCAGCGCCCATCCAGTTTTACAACCGCCTGACCCGTCGCCTGGAAACGGAGGCCGTCTATGGGGAGGGCCCGCTGCGTTTTGTCTATGAAAACCCCCTGGGCAAACTGGCGCTGGATGTCCTGGTGAAGCGCGCCCTTTTCTCCGACTGGTACGGTCGCCAGATGGACGACCCAAAAAGCGCGGCCCGCATTCGCCCGTTCATTGAGAAATTCGGCGTGGATGAGGCGGAGTTTGCGGAGCCAGCGAGCAGCTATAGCACCTTCAATGATTTCTTTTATCGCCAACTGAAGCCAGCCGCACGTCCCATCGTGGCAGATCCTTCGGCGGTAGCCTTTCCGGCGGACGGTCGTCATTTTGTCATTCCCGATGTTTCGCAGTGCCGGGATTTTTTCATCAAAGGCGTGAGATTTGATCTGCCAGCTCTGCTGGGGGATGCCGCCCTGGCGGAACGCTTTGAAAAAGGCAGCGTGCTCATTTCCCGTCTTTGTCCCACAGACTATCACCGTTTTCATTTCCCCTGCGGCGGCACGGCGGATGCGCCCCGCCTCATTCACGGCCCGCTTTTTTCGGTGAGCCCCATCGCGTTTCTTCAGCGACCCAGCATCTTTTGGGAGAACAAGCGTTATGTCACCCGGCTGATGACGGGCCTTTTTGGCGAAGTGTTGCTGCTGGAGGTGGGGGCCACTTGCGTGGGCTCCGTCGTGCATACCTCCGCGCCCGATACCCCGGTGCTGAAAGGGGATGAAAAGGGCTACTTCCGCTTTGGCGGGTCCTGTTTCATCACGGTCTTTGAGCCGGGGCGCATTCGCTTCTGTGATGACCTTTTGGAAAACAGCGCGCAAAACCGCGAGGTGTATGCCCGCATGGGAGATGTGGCGGCTTGGGGTCAATGACAGGCTTTTTTGCGAATCCTGCGCCGGGCGAATCTCCCGGTTCGTATGCATTCCAGCTTGCCAAGCGGCCTGCGTTCGTGAAAAACAGAGCGCATGGAGTCCCATGAAGTCATCCGACAGGCCCTCGATAAAGGCCATGTGAAGGAAATCGCGGCCAAAATGGGCGTGTCACTGTCCCTAGTTTATAAATGGGGGCAGCGCGACGAGGAAGAAGGCAGCGGTGCCTCGAATCCCTTGGACCGCGTCCGCCAGCTCTATGAGCTGACCGGGGACGACCATCTTATCCAGTGGCTCTGCCAGCAGGCTGAGGGTGTCTTTGTCAAAAATCCGCCCACCGGCAAGCAGCCTGGGCGCGAGGTCATGCCCGCCACGCAGGAGATCGTCCAGCAGTTCGCCGATCTTCTCTCGGCCATCAGCCAGGCGGCCGCTGACAACTGCATCAGCAAGGAGGAGGCAGGCAAAATCCGCCATGAGTGGGATGAGCTGAAGCGTCTCACGGAGCGCTTTGTGAAATGGTGTGAGGTGGGTGACTTCCAGCACCTGGCCGAAGACCTCCGCCGCAACCATCACTGAAATTCCGTCTGTCCCCCCGTTTCCCGTTTTTAATGTCCGACCTGAAGACCTACCTCACGGAGCGCTGCGCCTATGTGGATGCAGTGCTCGACCGCCTCATCCCCTCTGCTGAAACTGCACCGGCCACCATTCACAAGGCCATGCGCCACAGCATCTTTGCCGGGGGTAAGCGCCTGCGGCCGATTCTCTGCTTGGCTGCGGCCGAGGCCTCTGGGGGTAGCAAAGAAAGCGCCTCCTTTGCCGCGGCAGCCGTGGAGTGCCTGCACACCTATTCTTTGGTCCATGACGACCTGCCGAGCATGGACAATGACGATTTCCGCCGTGGCGTGCCCACCTGTCACAAGGTGTTTGGCGACGGCATTGCCATCTTGGCGGGAGATGCCCTGCAGGCACTGGCCTTTGAAATCGTGGTCAAAACTCCCGTAACCGTCCGTTATGGTGCCGGAGCCCTGGTGGCCGAACTCGCCCGCACCGCAGGCAGCCTTCACCTCGTCGGCGGCCAGGTGGCCGATCTCGAAGGGGAAGGAAAAAAGCTGCCCCTGGAAGCCCTGCGTTTCATTCACGAAAACAAAACGGCTGCCTTGCTCACCACCAGTCTGAAGCTCGGTGGCATGAGTGCCGACTGCCAGGCCGAGGAACTGCAAGGCCTGACGGACTTTGGCATGGCTACCGGGCTGGCATTTCAGATCATTGACGACATTCTTGATGTCACCCAGACCAGCGAAAAGCTGGGCAAAAGTGCCGGCAAGGACCTCGCCTCCGAAAAATCCACCTACCCCGCCTTGATCGGCCTCGAAGCCTCCCGCGATGAGGCCCACCGACTCACCCAGGTGGCACACGATGCCCTGGCCGTCTTCGGCAACCGCAGCGGCCGCCTGCGCGAGCTGGCGGACTACCTGCTGGCACGGGATTATTAAAAGGCGAGACGGGACATTTTCCGGGCCAACTAAGTTTCCTGAATCAATGGTCGGAAATCTGGAGATGTCATAGGTTCAAAGTCATCTCCTGCACATCCTCGCATTTCAACTAATACGCGTCGGTTTAGAGGTGCGGGGCCTTCATTAATCTTGATCACACGAGCATTTAAAATGGGGGATTCTGAAACACTGTGCATGAGGTCACTCACAAGATAGCGAGGTGCCCATCCAATCATGTGATAGTCATCAGTATGCAGTGCCAATGCAAGCCTTGTCACTGGGTTATCCATTTCAACCATGACTCGTAAAGGTTCATTCTCTTGAAGCCTTGCGCAGCGTTCACGAGCTGCAGAACTCACATGCCGCATACCGTGTAAAAAAAAACGTAACTTGAATGCTCCGTCAGCATCTTTTTCGACCTTGGGGAAAACTTCCAAATTATCAGTGGTTCGTTCTCCACCCGTAACTGCTAGCATAGCGATGGGGTCACCATTTGAAGCATCTAGCCCAAGCCAGCCCAAATATTCAGAAAAGTCACGTCTGGAGGAAGAGAGAACTCTGTTTTTGAACAAAGGGAACAATTCTGGTGATTCATACTGTCGTTGAAAATCAGGAAAAGCGACGAGAGGTGCCATGCCTGATTGACTATGTGCTTGAAGCGCACCTCCAGTGTATCGAAACCGATAATAATTTTGATCTGGTGCAGCGTCTAACCTTCCAATGGGGAACCATGCGCGTGTAGGCTCTGGTGCCTGCCATGCTAGAAAAAGAGTTTTCATGAAATTGGGAGAGTGTTTAACAGTTCTGCGCGACCGATGTTTATCATAGTCGCTGCGAACTCCCGAGCGATCGGGCTGATCCATTCGTTTGGTACATGTGCCACGATTTGGTGGATATGCAAGTCATCCAGTGTTGCCAGATTAAGCAACCATTTATGGAAGAGCTTGGGATAAAGTATTTGTGCCTGTTTTGCTGCTTCTAGCGGACTCAATCCATGCTTGTCGTTGGTGTTGCCAAAAATGCCCCCACGTCCTTTCTTTACATAGTTTAACACGATATTTTCTTTCAGTTTACGCTTCCTATCATCATCCAATAATTCACGACCTAGAGAAGAGGCATGATCAAACGAGGGAGCTACTCGCAAAAGAACTTCTTCTGTGTTCTTGTCTTGGGCCATAACGGTAAGAATTAGTCCCCAGTTCTCGTGGTGTCTGTCTGTGTTCCCAATCAAGGCATCGAGTGTAAGGTATCCACATAGAAGTTCAGCGGCCTCTTTACGTCTTGATCCATGGTCAAAAACAGATTCTACGGCTTGAATGATATTTGTCAGTGTATGATCGCTTTGGCGAAACCGCTTAGTCATGTCATATCCTGTTACTGAGCCTGCAAGTAGTTCATTTCCATGAACTAAAACTTCCCGACGGCGGGCAAGGATAAAAGACTCGACTGCACATCCTTTGCGCCCTTGGCACTCAGCCAGTTCTACACGAGCTGAAGGAATATGTAAGATGGCGGCAACTTCTGCGGCGATCTTCTCTGCCCAGTGTTCACCAGTATTCGGTCGGGCTTCCTTAAACAGCCAGCGGTGCCCCTCATGTCGGAACCAGAATTTGGGTTTGCTTCCAAGTTGTTCCTCATTTTCTACGGTGTTGGGGTCTATTTGAAGAACTGAATAGGGTGTTAAGGATTCCATATTGGTCTTCAATTATGAAGTGATAAAGTAGGCCTTCGGTTTATGCTGGCTTAACTAAGCATTCGAAAGCAGAACAAGGTAATTGAGCACTAACCCAGCAGTGCATATGCTTCGCGCAGCGCTTGCTCGGTGGTCGCCCAGTCCATGCAGGCATCGGTGATGGATTGGCCACGGGTCAGCTCATTCAGCGGACGGGGGAATTTTTGGTTCCCTCCCACGAGGTTGCTTTCCAGCATGGCACCGATGATGGATTCCTCCCCGGCAGCCCGCTGGCGGACGATTTCACGGAAGACCTGCGGCATCCGGTTGTGATCCTTGGCGCAGTTGCCGTGGCTGGCATCAATCATGATGGCGGGCTTCAGCTTCGCGGTCTCCAGGGCAGCGCGGGTTTCAGCCACATCATCGGCCCCATAGTTCGGGCCGTCTTCACCGCCACGTAGGATGATGTGGCAGTCGGGATTGCCGCTGGTGGTGACGGCGGAGGCGACGCCATCTTCGCTCACGCCCAGGAAGGTTTGCGGTTGGATGGCGGCCTTGATCGCATTCACGGCCGGGGAGATGTGGCCAAAGGTGCCGTTTTTGAAGCCCAGGGGCATGGACAGACCGGAGGCCATCTGCCGGTGCGTTTGCGATTCAGTGGTGCGCGCTCCGACCGCGCTCCAGCAGATGAGGTCGGCGATGTATTGGGGGGTGATGGGGTCCAGCAACTCGGTGGCCGTGGCCACGCCGAGTTCCAGCACATCGCGCAGGATGCGGCGGGCCAGGCGCAGGCCGTCAGGGATGTTGCAGGTGCCGTCGAGATCTGGGTCCATGATCAGGCCCTTCCAGCCCACGGTGGTGCGCGGTTTTTCAAAATAGACGCGCATGACGATGCACAGGCGGTCCTTCAGCTCGCGCGACAGGGCGGCCAGCTTGGCGGCATACTCGAGTCCAGCTTCAGGATCATGGATGGAGCAGGGGCCGACGATGACGAGGAAGCGCTTGTCGTTGCCGAACAAAATGTTGCGAATTTCCGTGCGTGCCTGGCTGACAAAGGCAGCCTGGGTTTCCGAAGGCGGTAGCTCGGCCACCAGGGCCCGGGGGGCGGGCAGGGGAATGTTGGAGGCGATGTGGACGTTGGAAGTGGCGTTCATGAAAAGGGGATAGGGAAAGGAAGCGTGCAGGGAGTCGGGCGGTTCAGGCTTTGGCCGCGCCGAAGAAGTGGGTGAGCGCCTCGATCATGCCTTCGCTGGCGTAGCGGCTGGCGATGAAACCGCCATGGTTTTGCACGTGTGCCTTCACGGCAGGCAGGCCGTTGCCAGGCGTGGCGATCATGGCCGCGTGGCGTGGGTTCAGCATGGAAAGGTCGTTGAGATTGTCCCCGGCAGCAAAGCACTGGCTGGCATTCAGACCCAGGAGGCGGGCCAGTTCGCTCAGGGCAGTGCCTTTGCTGTAGCCGCTGTGGGAAAAGCGCAGGTAGATGCCGTTGCGGTGATAGCCGATGTCTGGAAACTGTCGCACATGGACGTCAATGAAGGTGCAGATGGCATCCAGTTCTTCTTCACTGCTGCCTACGATGCCCAGTTCCCCATAGTCGCCCGCGAGGAATTGCCCCTGGGTCTGCGTTTCCACCATTTCGCGGATGGCGGTCAGGGAGGGCTGGTGATCTTTGACAAAACGTTCGTGGGCTTTGCGTGCCTTTTTGTTCCAGGTGCCAAAGTCCGTCCATTTGCTAAACAGGCCGGGTTTGTAGATGTCGCACTCCATGGCGATGATGTAGTCAGGCTCCATGAAGATGCCGTATTGCGATAGGCCCTGGAGAGTCTGGGGCAGGCTGCGGCCAGTATTGATGACCCAGGCTGCGCCCAGGCTGCGGAGCTGCTGGATCATCTGCCCGAGCCGGGGGTGAAAGACCGGCGTGCTTTCGTGATGCACCAGCGTGCCGTCAAAATCGAAGGAGAGAATGAACGTGGGCTTTCGGGCTGCCATGGGGGAGTTGCACTCTACCCGTGGCACGGGGGAGTCAAGGCAGGGCTTCAGGCCGCCGAAACCGCCGTTTTCCAGAACTGTGCCAGCGTCAGGCCCAGCAGCAGCCACAGCACCGCCTGGTAGCCCCGGCTCACCATCCAGCTTGCCCCTCGGCGGCGGGCCCGGCGCAGCACGCTCTCGCAGCCCCATAATAGGCTGAGCGTTAGCGGGCCGATCAAGGTGTGCAGATAGTTGGCAGGTAGCACGGCCACATCCCAGGCGGCAATGACCCCGTAAGTCACCGTGGCGGCGACCAGAAACAGCACCGTGGGGGCCGTCTCCGGGTGCAGCCGCTCCCCGGCGTGGCAGGCTTTGGGTGTGCTAAAGCGGCAGGCCAGGGTGAAGGCGACCAGCAGCACCAGCAGAATGACCAAGACTTCACCCCCACGGCCCTCCAGCCGCCCCAGCAAAAGGGAAGTGCCACTGAGCAGCCGCTGCTGGATTTCGACATTCGAGTGGGTCTGGAGGTAGTTGTGCAGATTGGGCCGCGCCAGCACGGGCACTTTTTCCAGGCTCTCCCGGTCCGGGTGATTCTCGATCCAGGCCAGCGCCGCCTCCCGGCTGTCCAGCCACCGGACGGAGTCGCTGTAATGAAAGGCGGGATCGCCAAACTGGCGGTGGGCTTCCGTCAGCCGGGGGCCCGCGATGAAACCCGCCCCCGTGGCCAGCAGCAGCAGGCCGAACAAATGATTGCGTCGCACCCACAGGCTCGTCCCTTCATGCGGGCACCAGTGCGCCACCAGCCAGCCCCACAGGGCCCGTAGGGTGCTGACGATGACAAAAACCGCCAGCAGCGGCAGGATGCGGTCCACCGACAGGTAAGCCAGCGCCCCAAAGATACCCACGAGCCCATACACCCACAGGGAATTCCGCTGCAGAGCATACAGGCAGGCGAGCCAGGTGAGCAGGAAAAACACATGAAACAATGTGGCCCCGGAATACACCGCCACTGTGCCCAGCAAACCGTGAAAGCCCGTCAAAGCGACGACCAGCAGAGCGGCTGGCAGGGCAAAATGGCGGGCGCACACGAGGCCCAGCAGCCCCAGCAGGCCCAGCGTCAGCCCTACCCGGAACCAAGCGAGATCATGCAGGGAACCCGGCAGATCCTTAGCATCCAGCCGCAAGGCCGCCAGCCAGGGCCAGAGGGGCTGCGCCACGCCATCGGTGCGATGAGGGGCGAGTTTTTTCAGCGGATCAGAGACACTGCGGCTGAAGTCCGGCCGGAAATCCTCCTGCGTCGCCTTCGTCAGTTCCACATGCCTGAGCTCCAGGGGGCTGAGCGGTGCCGAGAGGCTTTCGCGGATGTTTTTGTCCGCCAGATGGATGTATCCCCAGGCCATGCCGCCCAGAAACAGAGCAAAGACGGTCCAGCGTAGCCAGAGGGGTGGGCTGGGAGCTGAAAAAACGGCCATGTGAGGGGGGCGCCTTTATGCCACGGGCCGCCCTAGGGATGCAAAAGGAAAATCAGCCCGTCAGGAGCCGCGGTTACTTTCCAGCAGGCTGTGCCTTGGGGATTTCGTCCAGGGGCATGCCAAAACGCAGCGTCTCCTCCATGATCCGCGACCGCTTGGCCTCAATGCTATTCGGGCTGTCGAGATGGGCGGTGGAATTGATGATCTTGGGTTGGATAAAGATCAGCAGCTCATCCCGTGAGGTGGATTTTTCCGTGGTGCCAAAAAGGTGCTTCAGCACGGGCACCCGGCGCAGGAAGATGCCGCCCCGCTCAGTTTTTCCAGTGCGTTCTGTGATCAGCCCGCCCAGCACCACAGTGGCACCATCGCGCACGGTCACAGTAGTCAGCAGTTCCTGGGTGCCGATGGTGGGCACGGTATTGCCTGAAATGACCTGTTCCCCCACGATGTTGTCATTCACCTGCGCGATCCGCAGCGTCACTTCATTGTCGTTGTTGATCAGCGGCACCACTTCTAGCTTCAGCACCACATCCCGGTAATCGATGCTGGCGCTGGTGGCGGCGATGTTGTTGATGCCGGCATTGGAAAGAATGTTCACGGGCACGGCGATGCGCTGGCCACTGGAGATCACGGCCTTGCCGTTGTTGGTGGTGTACATGCTGGGGCTGGACAGCACCTTGAAGTCTTTGTTCCCTTCCAGCACATTCACATACCGGCTCAGCGAGCCGAGTTGGCCGTAAAAGCTCATGGAGCCTGCGCCAAAGTTTTCCAGGTTGAAAGGGATGTCCAGCGCACCGGCCACCCCAGTGCCACCGCCAGGCGTGATGACGTTTTTCTGCCGCAGGGTGAAATCATCCAGCATGTTCAGGAAATCGAACCCGTAGTTGAAATCGCCGCCCAGGTTGAGCTGGCCGATGATGGTGCTGATGTACACCTGCTGCGGCCGCACATCCATTTCCTGGATCAGTTGGTCAATCACCGCAATGTGCTCCGGTGATCCGCTGACGACAAGGCTGTTGGACTGCGGTTCGGCGATCAGGAGTGTTTTTCCCACCACGAGGGACTCGGGGGCAGAGACGGCGTCGGGATCATCCAGCAGGCTGCGTTCGGCCCGGTTATTCTGGCTGCCGCCATTGAAGCCGAAGCCGCTTTGGCCGCCCTGGCCATAGGGATTGTTGAAATTGGAACTGTCGCGCGAAGCGTCCGTGGACGGTGTGTTGGAACTCGCCGTGGGACGTCGGCTGCTGCTGCTCCGGCGTCCGCCTCCGGAGGCGGCATCGGCCCCGTCATTCTGGATGTCGGTGTCCTTGGCCAGGGCGTTGTAAGCCACGGGCAAAAAGTCGCCCACGTCCAGGTAGGCCAGCTTGCGCTTCAGGAAGGTCACGTCATCCGCCTGCTGATCCAGCTTTTCCACCAGACCACGAATGTAGGTGATGTCCACCGGGCGGGCGATGACCAGGAGGCTGTTGGTGCGGCGATGGGGGATCACCTTCACCCGGGCCACGCTGGGATTGGTATTGGCCGTGTTGGAGGCGCCCATCGGGTTGACCGCAGGCAGGCGAGCACCATTGGCCGCCACAGCAGGCGGGGCTGGGGCTGCTTGGGGTGCGGGTGTGGCCTCCGTTTTTTCCTCTTCGGCGTAGATCTCGCTGATGATTTCAGCCACGCTTTCGGCATCGCTGCGCTCCAGTTTGATCATCTCATTGGCGATCTCGGCCGGCGGTACGTCAATCACCTGGGCGATCTCATAGATGCTGCGGATGGTGGTGCTGTTTTCAGTGATGATCAGCGCCGCCGCATTCTTCATCGGCATGATGGCCCCGTAGCTGTGCAGTTTGATCACCTGCTGAAAGGCCTTGGATGCTTCGTCAGGGGAAATGTGCACCAGTGGCATCACAAAATGGCACAGTTCCTCATTGTCCGGCAGGTCCTTGATCGAATTGTACACCTTCAGCCCCTCGGGGGTTGGGCTTTTGCCGCCATTGTGGTGGATCAGCTTCACCGTCGTCGCATCCACCGGGATGATGGCATAGCCATTGAGGAGTAACGTGGCTTCAATAAAGGCTACAGCTTCGCGCCGGGTCAGCGGCTGGGGGGCGATGATGCGCAAGGGCTCCCCCTGAAGGGCGGAGTCCAGAATGATCTTTTTCCCCGTGATCTGGGTGTAAAAAGGGATGATCGCCTGCACCGGTGTGCTGGGGAAATTGACCTTGATGGTCGCGCTGTCATCCGAGGGCAGCCCCTGCTGCGCATGGCAGGTGGCCAGGATCAGAGCGCCCAGGACCAAGGCAAACAGCAGTCGTTTGACGACGTACCGGGGTGAAGAATGGATGTATGGAGCAGGCATAGGGAGCCAAAATCTACACCTATTATATTTTCCATAACATAAAAGACAATGGAAATATTTGATATTCTTAAAATTCAAACAATTAGCGCAACGCGCCTTTATTTCCCCAGCCAGTCTTGCAGATCGTGAATCCCTGTGCGCAGCAGGCCGGATATTTCCTGGCCCAGAGGCGTGGCCTCCCTCCAGATCCAGCCCAAGAGACAGAGCCAGGCAATGCTATTGATCACCAGAAGAGCCATTACCACAGCCTCCACCCAGCGGGGCCAATAAAGAAGGTAACCCTTGGCATCGGTACGGGCAGAATAGATGCGGTCCTGGAAAACCGCCTTGGCACCCTTCCATAATAGAGGGGGAAAAATCAGTGAGCCGCAGATGAGCCGACCCAGAACCACGCCCGCCCGCCGATCTTTCGGCACTTTGGCATAGTCCCGCAGGCGGGCGGTGCGCCTCCGGGTGGTGATTTCTCTCACCGTCGCCGGATCTGCCGGGTCAATTTGCAGTTCGTCGAGCTGCCGCAGCGGTGTCCACTCCGTGGAACCCTCCCGGCGCACCAGATCACTGTCACGGACTGAGCCATACGCGATGTACCCGTAGAGGTCATCCAGGCTGCAGGGGCCGACGGTCTTCTGACCTTTGGAGATATAATAGAGAGCGTCCAAGAGAGGGGCGGGATGTGCTGGCGGTACGTTCGCTAGCATTTCCCGCGCCTGTCAACCTCCTCAGTGTGACTTTCTCAGGCCCTCTCTTTAATATGGGCCCAGCAGTGAACGTGCGGATCTCCCCGGAAATACCAGATCATGGAAGGTCCCTCGATCTGCCAGACGTCCCAGACGCCATCATTGCCCACATCCTGGTTTTGATAAAAGGCCATGTGCAAATGGTCGAAGCCCGCCGCCTCGATGTACTTCAGCGATTCTTGCGCATCCTCTTTGCGGAAGGGTTTCAGCAGATCGGCCAGCACCTGGCGCACCAGACCTTTCTGGTCAGCCGTCAGTTCGGTCATAGGGATGCCATCCAGCCCGGTCTTCTGGCCTGTGAGTTTGACGGTCTTGTTTCCTACCTCATCCCGGGAGTCACCCCGCAGGGCCAGACCGCGCTGGCGACCGTCGAGCGCCTGGAACACCTCATTCGCCCGCTGCGCCTGGAACCAGTAGGCATTTCCGGCATGATCGGGCTTTTCATAGAAGCCTTTGGCCGCATGCCCATAAAAAATGGGGCCGCCAAACGCCGTGCCAGCTTCGCTGTCACCATCACAGCGCCGTGTGCAATGGCGGCCCGTGAGCACAAATTCGAACTGTCCGCTCCCTGGCTGACCGAAAAGCGCGATCGAGGAACTGGCAAACCCGCCATCGCCCTTGTTGTCCTGATCAAACTGCCGCCACACTTCCTTCTTATATTCCTCACTGTGCAGGCCATCGAAGATCTGGCGCACCAGATCCTGCTGATCCGCTCCCAGCACCTGTTCAATCTTTTGCGGGGTGATGTGCCAGTTGTTGTCCACCTTCAGGCGTCGCGCATCCTCCCAGCCAAAGCAGAGAAGCTTCTTTTGTTCTTCCTTCAGGCTGCCATAGAGCTGCTGCACCAGGGTTTCAGACTTGGGCAGAGCGTCCTTTCCCTGCAAGGCAGGCACGGCCAGCAGGCTGGAGGCGATGACCTGGCTGCTGCGCTGAAGAAATTGGCGGCGGGAAGTGAGGGGCGTGTTCATGGCGGTTAAACAGAAAACGTCCAAGCCGGACCATCCCTTGAATAAAGATGCAGATTCCGGGTTGAGAAGCATCCGGTGCGACGCTGATTGCCTCCGAATGAACGGACCGGACCCCGACCACGCAGCCCCCACTCCCACCAGCAACCTGCCAGAAACTGGAGAAATCTCCGAACAGGCCCGGCTGCAGGACGAGACTTCCCGCTCCATGGGCCGGGAAAACCGCCGCATGCTCATCCTGGTCTGTGTCATTGCCTTCTTCCTCGTCATCGCACACTTCACTCCACTGAAAGCCTGGATCACCAACATCCAGGCCTGGAAGGATTTCGTGGATGAACTTGGCTGGGTAGGCCATCTCAGCTTTGTCCTCGCCTGCGCCGGCGGGGTGATGATCGGCCTCCCTCGCCTGCCGCTTTGCGCCGGGGCCGGGCTTATCTTTGGTTTTGTCGAGGGGCTCGGACTCTCGCTGGCGGGATCTGTTCTGGGTTCCTACGGAGCCTTCTTGATGACGCGTGCCGGAGCCCGCCGCGCCGTGCTTACCCGCGCAGAGCGCTGGCCCTGGCTGCGCCAGATGCTGGAGAAGCCCTCCTGGCTGAAGGTCTTCTGGGTGCGCCAGATGATGCTGCCCGGTCTCGTGCTCAACGTTCTGTTAGGCGTGACAGAAGTGGCACATACCACCTTTTTGTTCGGCACCCTCACCGGCTACCTGCCGCTGAACATCGCCTTCACCCTGGTAGGCAGCGGACTAGGCAAAGGCTCCCTGGCCCATTCCCTCACTCAGTTGTTAGGCGCACTGGCCGTCGTGAACGTGGTAGCATGGTTGGTTTGGCGGCTGGCACGCAAGCGCGCCTAAATATCAATGTTGGTTAGTCAAATGTCCGGTCTTTTGAGAACTTTGCGATTCTGAGGCCACTTTTAGGGGAGAAAGGGGCCAGACCTCCCCAAAACAGCGGTTTTTGGTCAAAAAAGGGGGGGCGGGAGAGGGAGGTCGCGAAAAAAACGTTAAAAAAGAGTAAAAAGGAGTTGCGGGGAAGGGGGAACTCGCCATACTGCAAATCCGCCACCGAAACAGGAGCGGCTGACGAAAGCGAAGCGAGTAACGAAGTTGCTCACTGAGTTG
>NZ_BAABIA010000011.1 GCF_039542385.1 Prosthecobacter algae
TTGGAGTTCCGGCCAGAGCGGCCCGTTTGCAGAGATCGAGGAGGCGTTTTCCATAGAGGACACGGCCGATGCCGAGTTTTTTGGTGGTTCGTGTGATCGAGTAATCCACCTCGCGCACGCCCATGAGTTGAAGCACCTGCATCCAGTCGCGCAGGTCATGGAACATGAAGACGAGGTAGTCGTGGTGCTCGAACGCCTGACACTCCATGCGGGGGATGATTTCCATCTCCTCGGCGGGGTCTTCGGCGTCGAACAATTTGCGGATCTCGTCTTCGGCAAAGCCGGTGAGTTCGAGATCAAAGGATGGATCGCTTTCCTGAATGGATTTGAGCAACCGCTTCAGATCTCCTTCATCGAGTTCCGCCAGTTCTGCGAGGCGGTTGTCGGCGAGCAAATCGGCGAGTTCCTCGGCTTCGCTGGCATAGTCCTGCTCATCCACTGGCACGGATTCACAGCCGATCAGTAGTGCGGCCTCCAGCCGGCCATGTCCGCGCACGATCATGCCGCTGCGTTTGGAGAGGGTGATCGAGTTCCGCCAGCCTTGCTCTTGAATGATGGAGGCCAGCAAGGCGATCTGATGCGCACTGTGCCGGTTCGGATTGGCCGGATTGGGCTTCAGCGTGTTGGGATCAATCAGCCGCGTGTGGGCGCAGTAAATGGGAATACTCACGCACCGCGAGAAGTGTCAACGGCGTTGACGTCAGATGCGGGCTATGCGTGACTTGCGTATGGCTGCCATGAAACTTCCCAAAGGGGTGACTCCCCGCAAATTTGCCCGCGCGCTTCAGGCGTGGCGAGAGAAGAAGGCGTTCAGCCAGCGCGATGCGGCGGAGTTTCTGGGCATCAGCAAGCGCACGCTGGAAAACTGGGAACAGGAGCGCGCCACACCGCGTGGCTATGCCGTGGTGGCACTGATGAAGCTGCTGGAGATGAAGTGACGTTGACTCCGCAGCCAGCGGAGTCATGGAATCATCGCTGCCGCCCGATCTCGCTCGCAAGCTCCTCAACAAGGATCTCGCCAATCTCGTTCAACGTGTTCACAAAGGCGGAAAGCTGACTCGTGCGGAGCGGGCCATGCTCCAAAATGTGGCCAGCAACACTGTGGGCGGTGACAAGGTGGGACCGGCCTTCGCGAGGAACTTCGTGGATCTCGCCGACATTCTCGGTGTCACACGCCAGTCGATCACGACATGGAAAAAGCGGAAGGATGCGCCAACCCCAGCCGCCAATGGTCTGCACGATGTGGCCGCATGGCGCGAGTTCATGAAGCAGCATGATCTCAAGGGAGGCACTCCAACAACGGATCTCGAAACCGCCCTGCGCGCACGCAAACTGCTGGCCGAGGTGGAGGAACGCGAACTCAAGGTGGCGGTGCGCAAGGGTCTCTATGTTGCCATAGATGAGGTGAGGCAGGAATGGACGCGGATTGCTGGACGGGTCACGAGCCTGTTGCGCAACAAGTTTGAAAATGAACTGCCACCCATCCTTTCCGGGCTCGATGCCACCGGCATTCAGGAGGAGAATCGCAAGGCCATCGACGAAGTGCTGACGCTCCTCAACCAAGGCCATGGGTGATACGCTGCGCGAGATCGGCTGCCAGATTTGGCGGCCTCCTGACCGCCGACCCCCATGGGCTTGGGCCGAGGAGCATGTCCACTCGATCCCCTATTCCCCGGTGCCGGGCAGGTTTCGTGCGGACAACTCACCGTGGTTGAAGGAACCGCTGGAAGCACTGGTTGATCCCAAGGCACGCATCGTCTCGATCATCGCCGCGATTCAATCGAGCAAGACCACGATTGGTGAGATCGGCCTCTGCTACATCATCGCCAATTTGCCCGGCCCTGCGCTGTGGCTCGACCAGACGGACGATGATGCCAAGGACCAGGCCGAAAGCAGGCTTGGACGCATCTTCGATGAATGTCCCAGCGTGCAGGCGCTCTACCCGCGTGACCGACACAAACTCAAGACGAGCACCAAGCATTTCTCGAACGGCATGACGCTGTGGGTGCTCGGTGCCCACAACAAGACCAACCTGCAACGCCGCTCCATCCGCTGGCTGATCGGTGATGAGACATGGCGCTGGCCCGTGGGACACATGGCGGAGGCGGAAGCCCGTGTCACCGCCTTCGGCTGGCTGGGCAAGTGCCTCTTCATGTCCCAGGGCGGGGAAGAGAACGATGACACTCACCGCAAGTTTGAAACCACGGACATGCGCGAGTGGACTTTTGAGTGCCCTCACTGCGGACTGCGGCAGCCCTTCAAGTGGGACAACGTCGAGTGGAGCAAGGACGCACGCGATGATGATGGCGAATGGAACTTCGCCCGCGTTCGTGAAACGGCCTCGCTTAACTGCGAAGGCTGCAACCACGCCTTTGAGGACAGCGACCGCACACGACGTCTGCTCAACACCTCGGGGCGCTATGTGGCCACCAACTTGAACGCCTCGACTGAGAACGTGGGGTTCCATTGGAACGCGCTGTGCGCCATGAGCTGGGGCCGTCTCGCTGAGCTCTATCTGCGGGCGAAGGCTGTGGCAAAACGAGGTGATCTGGAACCACTGCGTCAGTTCTACCAGAAGCGCCTTGCTTTGCCATGGCGCGACTACCTGGAGGATTTTAAATTGGAGATCACTCCAAGCGGCTACCGTCTGGGTGAAACCTGGGACGATGAGGCGGCAGTGAACAGGCAGGGCAAGTTCCTCACGCCCCCCTTCGATCCGTCACTGGCTGCGGCACCGCTTCGATTCATGACGGTGGACTGCCAGATGGATCACTTCTTCGTGATCGTGCGCGGCTGGTCGTTGGAGGGTTCTTCGCGTTTGGTGTGGCGTGAACGCGTGCCCACCTGGGACGAAGTACTGAGCTTGCAGGAACGCTTCACCATTCACTCCAACCTGGTGTTTGTCGATGCCGGCCACGCCACCTATGACGTGTATCGCGAATGCGCCAAGCACGGCTGGGTGGCTCTCATGGGCGACCGCCGTGCCACCTATGTTCACCGCACCAAGGAAGGCCGCAGTGTGCATCGGTTCTACTCGCCGCGTCGCAAGGTGGTGCTAGGACGCGGCCAGACTTGCTCGGTGTTCTACTGGTCGAACCTCAACATCAAAGACATGCTCGCGCGACTGCGCCGCAATCAGGACCCGGAGCGTGGTGCCACCTGGGAAATCGCCGAGGATGCCGGCGACGACTACCTCACGCAGATGGAGAGCGAGCAGCGCGTGCGCAAAGGCGGCAAGTGGTTGTGGGAACGCATCGGCAAGCGCCCCAATCATTACTGGGATTGTGAAGCCATGCAGGTGGCCGCAGCGGTGATGCTCAAGCTCGTCGGTCAGGAGTCGGTGAAGGCGGATGCCGAGATCAACGAGGACAACGAAGCCACCGCAGATTGACACGGCTCCAGGGGGCATGAACCCCACTCAAACTCTTCAGGGCAAGCTCACTTACGCGGGCATCGTCATTTCTGCGGTCGGTGCTCTTGGCCGTCTCTTCGGTCTGCATCTCCCCACGGACGAAGCTCAGGGCATGGTGGCCATTGCCGCCGCCAACTGGGACACCATTGCCGAGTTCGGCGGTCTCGCCACCGCCGCCTATGGTCGTCTGCGCATCAACTGGAGGAAGAAATGACCTCCGACGCTCTTGCAACGGCGGTGATGCGACAGGCGAGCCGGTTCATTGGCCTGCGCGAAGTAAAACCCAACGCCGAGTGGGACAACCCCAGCACGACTGGACCTGATCGCGCCCTGGTCGATGAACTGCGCTCGCTCATGCGCTCCGCTCCATGGGAACCTGGCTGGGCCTATTGCGCCGCGTTCTGTGAAGGTATGGTGCTTGCCGCGCTGCGTTCGCTTTCTGCCACACCGGAGCAGATCAAACGCTGGCAGGCAACGATGACGCCCCACTGCGTCACCAGCGCAGCCAACTTCCGCAAGCTGGGTCTGCTGTCACCAACTGCGGCTCCTGGTGCCATCTGGCTCGCTCGTCATGGCAGCACTAACAACGGTCATGCCGGCATCGTCACTGCTGTGCGTGGTCTGAGCATGTCCACCATTGAGGGCAACACATCACTCGATCCAAGCACCGATGCCAAAGAACGCGAAGGCGACTGGATCACCGCACGCATTCGTCCGCTGAAGGGGAGCGGCAGCCTTGTCACCCTTGGGTTCATCACACCAGTCTCCATCCTCAAGCTCATCAACCCATGACCCAGCCACGTTATGATTCCACCATCAGCCTCGGGCATGTCGTTCAGATCCTCTCTCTGGTCATCGCCGGTGCAACGGCCTGGGGTGTTCACACCAGCACGCTTCGCCACCTGGAACTGTTGCGCAACGAGGACCGGCAGCGACTTGAATCCCACGACGTGAAGATCCAACTCCTGGAACGCAGCACGGATGTGGTGAAGACGGACGTGAACTACATCCGGCTAACCGTGGATGAGATCAAACGTGACCTGAAGCAGCCCACGACTCGTTGACAGCTCACGCCCGAGCATGGCGCAAGGTTTGTTCACCGTCGGCTTCACCGTCGCAGAAGTTCTAAGCATCCAGGCGAAGGCCAAGCAGATGCTTTTGGAGGGCAAGACCCTCATGAGTTGGGGCGACAGCGGTTCAAACGCTTCAAAGCAGTTCCCGATGACCGTGAAGGAGACGCTCGATGAATGCGTCCATGCGCTGCGCGTTCTGGCTCCAAACACCTATGAACGTCGCCGCCGGATCACCACTTCCCACATACGCCGTATCGCCCCATGAATCCACTTCTCCAATGGGTGAACGACTGGTTCAAGCCCAAGGCCATCAGCTCGATCTACGAATCCGCCAATCCATCGCCGCGCCGAGGTCAGGTGCCTGGTGCCTCACCGCGTGATGCGAAGCAGGACCTCACGCCTCATGTTCATCGTGAGTTGGTGAAGCGTTCGCGTTACCTCGCCAAGAACTCCGGTTTCGTGCGTGAGATGGTCAGCAACATGGCGATCTATTCCACAGGGGATGGCATTCGCCCGCAGGCACAGTCAGATGACCCGGAATGGAATCGCAAAGCCGAAGCCTATTTCCGAGCATGGTCGGCAAGGTGTGAAATCACCGGCAGGTTCAGCTTCGAGGAAGTGCAATCGCTGGTCTGTCGCGGCATGGATGTGGACGGTGAATACTTCATTCACCTCACCCGCAGCCGACTTGGACTGGCCGCGCTCCAGTTGATCGAGTCCCACCGCATCGGTGATGGCAACACGTCCGCAAAAAGCTACCACGGCATCACCCTGGATGCCTGGGGAGCGCCCGTTTCATATCGCGTGATCGAAGACAAAGGCGGTCGAGAACTGCCTGCGCAAAGCGTGCTGCATGTGTTTGAGCCGGAGAATGCCACGAGCGTTCGCAACGCCCCGACGATCCAGCATTCCATCAATCACATCATCGACGAGATGGAGCTGATCGCTTTGGAAAAGCACGCCGTGAAGGACAACTGCGACGTCACCCGTGTGCTGAAGACGGAAACAGGTGATCTGAAGGATGATTCAGATTTTGCCATCGAAGGTGATCAGGCCGCCGCCAGCGAAGCCAGCAGCCCATCGTCACTTCAGCAGATCACTGGCGGAAAGCTCGTCGCCCTCAAGCCCAACGAATCACTCGATTCCTTCGAGCCGAAACGGCCCAGTCCAACGTTCACCGGGTTCCTGGAGCATCTGCGCCGTGACTCCGCGCTTGGCGTGCTGCCGTATGAATTTGCGGCGGACTCATCCAAGGTTGGCGGGGCGGGTGTTCGATTGGTGGTGGCCAAAGCAGATCGACGGTTCTCCTACCGTCAGATGATCCTCATTCAACGACTGATCAAACCGGTGTGGTTCTATGTGATCGGCGATGCGATTGCTCGTGGCGAACTGCCCGCCGTCCAGGGCTGGTGGAAGATTAGCTGCGTGTGTCCACGCAAGCTCAGTGTCGATGCAGGTCGTGAAGCCCAGCAGAATCGCTCCGACGTGGAGATGGGACTCAAAACCATCAGCGACCATTACGAGGAACTGGGCGCGGACTTCGGTGAGGAACTGGAACGGCGTGCGCGGGACGCGAAGATGATCCTCGAAACCGCCGCCAAATACAGTGTGCCTCTCGACATGCTCTGGAAGCCAAGCGGCGGCTCTGCCGTGCCTGCACCGCCGCCTGCTGCCGTTGACACTCCAAGCGGGGCGTGACCGCGCTCGATTCGCTTTTCTCCCGCCAGCCCTGGCTCATCACCTCCGAGGCCATGCACAGCATGGCAGCTCAAGCCGTGGCGTTCTTCGATGCGCGTCTGACGCTCCCTGAGCCGTCATCGAACCCGCTGCTATCCGTGGAAGAGGGTGTTGGCATCATCCGCATCCACGGCCCGCTCATGCGCGACCCGGATTTGATTTCGTCGCTGCTCTTCGGTGCGACCGACATGAACCAGGTGGCGGAGGCGATTCAAGAAGCGGTCGCTCAAGATGCAGTAAAATCCATCCTGCTGGACATCGACTCACCGGGCGGAACGGTCAATGGAACGCCCGAGCTGGCCCAGGCTGTGGCGGATGCCGCCAAGCTCAAATCCATCCACGCCTTCAGTGCAGGCCAGATGTGCAGCGCGGCCTACTGGATCGCGTCCCAGTGCGATGCTGTCTATGCCACACCCAGCGCTCGCGTAGGCTCCATTGGCGTGATGCTGCCGTTCATCGACAGCGCCGAAAAGTTCCGTAGCCAGGGATTAAAAGTAGAAGTGTTCGCCGCAGGCAAGTTCAAGGGCATGGGCACGCCGGGTGTGTCGCTGAGCGAAGAGCAGCGTGCGTTGATCCAGTCCGACATTGAAGAAGTCGCCGCTGACTTCAAAAGCGCCGTGCTCGCGCGTGGTCGCAAGATCCCGGACGAGGCGATGGAAGGGCAGAGTTTTAGCGCCCGCAAGGCTCAGCGCTTCAACCTGGCCGGCACGGTCAAGAGTCGCGACGAGGTGATCGCCCGTCTGCGCTCCATCGCCGCCCGAGTTGACACGCCTTCCCGGACATCCACCTCGATGAAAACCGCCGAAGAACAACTCACTGATGCGCTTGCTCGCATTCAAACCTTGGAAGCCGATGCCAAAGCTCGCGAGAGCTTGATGTCCGACGCCTCCGCCCAAGTCGAAACTTTTAAAGCCAGCCTCACCGCCAAGGAGCAGTCTCATCAGACGGCCTTGCAGCAGGTCTGCACGGAGCGTGACACACTCAAAGGCCAGCTCATCGCTGTTCAGGGTGATGTCGAGCGTCACAGCAAGCGTGCGGGCGAACTCGAAACGCAGGTGCGTGACCTCAACGCCCGCGAGCAGGATCTCGACAAGCGTGCTGCCGCCAAAGCCGCGCAGATCGCCGCTGAAATGGGCACGCAGGTGCCCGCCAAGATCACACCCGCCGGGGACAAAGCGCCCGCCACCGCCGCCGAGGTCTGGAACCGCCAGTTCGCCAAAGCCTGATCCATCCCAATCACACACCCTCAACTCCTAGACCTCCATGTCTGTCCCAACTCTTCTCGACATCGCCAAGCTGGACGCCGGTATCGGCTACCCGCTCATTGAGGAAGCCGTGAAAATGGCTCCCGAACTCACCGTCGTGCCCGCCGATACCATGACCGGCACCACGATGGAACTGACCGTCCGCACCGGCCTGCCTTCCGTGCGCTTCCGCAACGCCAACGAGGGCGTGCCTCGCAGCAAGTCCAGCTACGAAACACGCACCTTCCAAACGCACATCCTCGATCACCAGATCGCTGTGGATGCGCAGATCGTGGATGGTGCCCGTGATCCAGGTCGCCTGCTCGAAAACCATGCCTCGGGCGTGATCGAAGCGGCGATGCAATACATCGGCTCGCAGTTTTATTATGGCACCGGCAACGACAGCAAAGGCTTCCCCGGTCTGCTTGCGCAGATCAAAGCCGATGCCGCGCATCTGGTGGATGCCGGTGGTGCGGCTTCCAAATCCTCGGTCTGGTTCCTGCGCCTAGGCCGTGAGTGTGTCGAGTTCCTGTTCGGCAACGCACAGTCCATCCGCCTCCAAGACACCTGGGATCTGGAAACGGTCTATGATGCCGAAGGCAATCCCTACAAGGCCTACACCAACTGGATGACAGGTCGTATCGGGATGCGCCTGGCCAACCGCAACTGCGCGGTGCGCATCAAGAACGTGGAAGAGTCCGGCAACGGCAAAAAGAGCCTCAACGACGCGCTGCTCTATTCGGCCTACGAGAAGTTCACCGACTTCGGCTTCGAGCCGACGCACATCCTCATGAACGGGCGCTCCCGCGAACAGTTGCGCAACAGCCGCACGGCCACCACCGCCAACGGCACGCCCGCGCCACTGCCCACCGAATGGGAAGGCATCCCGATCATCCGCACGGCCTCCATCGCCAACGACGAGACGTGATTCGCTTAACTGAACCTCATTCACCAAATCATCATGCACTCACTCAAAGATGCTGAACTCATCCACACGGTGGCCCTGCCTGCCGCTGCTGCCACAGCAACCACTGATCCGTTCAACCTGATCCAGAAACCTCCCCATGAGTGCCACTTCGAGGTGGAACTCGCGCTTCCAGCCCTGCCTTCACTGGCGGACACGAAGAAGGCCACGGTAACACTGGAGGACTCGGAAGACGGCATCACGTTCGCCACCATCGCTGCCCTGGCCTCCATGGAAGTCACAGGCGCGGGCGGAGTCGGTTCTGCCGCTGCCATTCGCAAAGTGCGCCTGCCATCCGATGTGCGGCAATACATTCGGGCCAAGGTCGTGGTGGAAGCTGCTGGTGGTAACAACACCGACAAATCACTCACCATGGCGCTGGTGTTTTAGTAAAAATTCTCGGGGCGTGGGCCTCGGGTTCGGGTGCAGCCCTCTTCGCCTCGTGCGGAGAGGGCTGTTTCGTTTTGACGTGACACGCGTGGCATGTCCATCCACGACGAAATCGCCGCTGACTTTTCTGAAATCCTCCAGGACTTCGGCAAGGTCATTTTCTACCAGGGGCAGCCCACGTTGGCCCTGGTCTCCGAACCCATGCTTTCCGGTGAGCTCATGCTGGGCGGTGAAGTCGATGAAGTGCGCTTCAATGCCAAGGTGCTGCGCACTTCCATCCCTGACATTCCGCACAGCGGTCAGATCGTGCGTTGGAACGACAAGGACTACCGCATCAAAGCTGTGATGAACCGTCCTCCTCACGCCATCGTCACCCTGGAGCTTGGCCCCGTTGACCCCTGACATGCGCGTCACTGGCAAAGTCACGGGTCTTGATCCGTTGAAAAAGCAGATCGCTCTTTTCCCCAAAGAAGTGCAGCGCCCCATGGACAAACTGCTCATCCAGGAAGTACGCACGCTTGCCGTGGAGAGTGCGCGGATCACGCTGCCGTTTGGTCTGACGGACAAACCCTTCAAGAAACTCGCGGCTCGCATCAAAGCGGACATCAACCGTATCTTTAAACGTGCTGACAACCTCGGCACAGCCTTCAAACAACTCGAAGCCGCTGATCCCGCGCTTGCTCGTGAATACTGGCGTGCCGACAAGAACGGCGAACCGGAAAAGGCTCGGCGCATCCTGCGCAAACTGTGCGCCAAGGCGGGCATTCCCATCGGAGCCATCCGCCCGGACCTGCACAAGAACGCACGCACCGCCCGCTATGGCCGCGTGCCTGACAGTGCCAAAACTCTGGCGGTGATTTCCAAGGGTGAGGCTCTTGATCGCTACATCACCAAAGTGCAGAGGCAGATCGGGGCGGTGAAAGCGGGCTGGATCGCGGCGGCCAAATCACTCGGTGGCACCGTGCGCGGCATTCCCAGATGGGCGAACACCGGAGCCCACAAAACTTCGCAGGGCACGGCAGTGGTGAAACGCGGCGACAAAGGAGCCAACATCGAGCTCCAGAACCAGGTGAGCTATGCGCCTGAAGCCTGCAACGATGCCCAGCTTCGCCAGGCGGAACGCCGGGCTCGAACAAGGCTTCAGAATGCCATGGCCGAAAAACTCAAGGCCATGGCTGCCCGTGCGTTTCGACAGGGCAAGTAGAGCGTGAATGATCAACCCTCGCTCGAATACCGTCTCGCCAAACTGCTCGCCGATTACCTCACGCATGTCAGGCAGCAGAACGGACTGCCAGCCACTCTGAACATTGGCATTGGCTTGGAAATGGCGGCACGGCAGAGGCCCTGCGTCGTTTGCCACATCGACACGTTGGAGTTTCCGCACACCAAGTTGATCGAGGCGAATGGCATTCTGGTCCTCCACACTCATGCCGATGAAACCCCGGTGCTGACGGAGGCGATCTGGGTGGCTTCACTGCGATCTGCACTGACCAACCGTGGAGCTTTGTTCGCATGGCTTGCTACGCTACCTGAAGTTGATCGCACGGGTTGGGACATCCGCCGCCTGAGGATTACTCGCAGTGAGAGTGAGTTGAATCGTGAGGATCGAACTCGCAATCACACCACGCGGTTCTCGATCAGCGCGCAGTCCGCTGAATTGACACCCGCCGCCTGAGCACAGCCATGCCAGTGCAAGCCATCATCGAACACGGAACACGTCCTGCCTACGATCTCACCGACGAGACCGGTGTGCTGGTCACCAAGCTCTCCATCAAGCCGACACGCGAGTATGTGGAGCGCAAGAACAGCCAGCGCATGGTGTCCTACGTCCGTGCCGAGAACCCGCGCATCACCTTTGAGTTCTCCGGCATCATCGTGGGC
This sequence comes from Prosthecobacter algae, assembly GCF_039542385.1. NCBI lineage: Bacteria > Pseudomonadati > Verrucomicrobiota > Verrucomicrobiia > Verrucomicrobiales > Verrucomicrobiaceae > Prosthecobacter > Prosthecobacter algae. The sequence goes on from NZ_BAABIA010000011.1 coordinate 10,702, forward strand.
AACAGTGCCACAGGCTTTGCCGATCAGCACCCAGGCACCGCCATCACGGCGCTCGCCAATTTCCAAAGCTCCGTCCACGGGTTCTCGCCCACCGAAGGCAAGATCATCTACAAGGACCCGACACGCGAACTGAGCGACACGGATGAACCCCAGGTCAGCTTCACCGCTGAAATGTTCCCAGGCATCGCGCCATGATCGAAGGCTGGTGGCCCACTCACAGCCTGAGCCTGGCATCCTGTCTGGGAGCCCTGGGGTTTCCGATCCGCACGGATGTGGTGCTTGATGAGCGCAGCAGTGAAGAAGTGACCACCTTTTATGTCGGCCTTCAGTCGCTCTGGAACTCCCTGACCACGGATGGCCTGAACAACGACTGGCATTCAGGCAGCCTGGAACAGGCAGATCCGCTGCATCCATTTCTGTGCGGTCTGCGCGCCTGTCACAATGCCAACATGATCGCATCTTCGTTGCGCAACGAAGATCGAATCCGGCTCACGTTGGTCGGTGATGGTCACGCCACGATCTACACGGACGGCGATGAACTGCCGAGCCTGCGTGAGGCAGATGAACTGATCGAAACCACCGATGCCGGTTTGGTGGCAGCACTGGGTGTGATTGGCATTCCCATGATTGAGCATGAGAACGGACTGTTCCGACTGCCGCGCTTCGGGCATTCGGTGAAGGCTCCGAGCGGTGAATGGATGCGGCATGATGCTCAAGCCCTCATCGAGCAGCTTCGTGAGGGTCGCCTGGAACAGACCCAGCACCCGCTGGTCAGCTCCTACAACGCCCGATCTGTGCATGATCAGATCCGCCGGCATCTCCACGCCACGGGCCGTCGCGTGCTGCTTCGCAAGCCTCGCTCACTGCGCTCCGCTTTTGTTTCCGAGCAGGCGAGCGATGACATGCTTGACCGGGTGCAACGCCATTTCCGAATCGCATGAAAACTCATCCACCCAAACTCCGGCTTGATCCCGAGCCGACGAAGAAACCTGCACGCAAGGTTCACCGCGACGCTGTGCCTGAAGCTGTTCTCAACGCAGCTCAAACGGAGCGAGAAAACGCCTTTGATGCCGAGCACACATGGCATGTTTGGAACGAGCAGAAGCACGACTTCCAACCCGTGATGCTTCATGGCTACAGTTCAGGACGCGAGGCATTGTTCTATAAGCTGCGTGCAGCCGATGGGGCGCTGCCGCTATCCAAGACCTTGGAGCAGCTCACCACGTTCCTGGCGGATGCGATCAAGATCCTTTGGCTGTGCAGCCACGAACCACAGGAATGGCGCATGGTGCGCGGTGATCTTTCTCTGTTCTTGGAAACCATCGAAGCCTGGGGTGACTTGAACGTGCCACGGTCGAAGCATGTGGCGGCAGTGAATCTCGCCCTTCAAATCTTCAATGAGGCCGGCATCAACAAGGCCGTGCCCGAACCCTCTGAGCGAGGCGGCTTGGGAAACTAGCCCTGCCCGTGTCGGAGGCGCAATACGTGGCAGTGATTGCGCGCGGCACGGGCTGGACCGAAGATTACATTCGCTGGCAACTGCCGCTCTCCCGAGGACGTGCTTACGTCCATGCGCTCCGGCTGATGGAAGGAGAGTCGATGCTCTGGCCTGACCGGAGGTTGTCGGAAACTGGACGATGGTGGTCGCGAGTGCGGGGGAGGTTTCATTGACATCCTGTGCTGCCTGCGATGGCAGCACCAAAAGTCGAACTTGGCTGGGATAACACGGACCTGCAGGCCGGGGCTACGAAGGCCCAGGGCATTCTGTCAGGCTTTGCCAGTCGTGCCCGCAGCACTCTGGGCAAGGCGATGAGTGCCGATGTGGTGGGAGGCTTCGGACAGCTTGCTACGGCCGTTGGCTCCCTCGCAGGACTCAAGTCGGTCATCGACGACTTGGACCGGCTCAGTGATCTCTCCGTCCAGCTCGACACCAGCGTCGAAAGTCTCCAGCGCCTGGGTGTCATGGCCAAGCTCTCCGGCAGCGATGTGGAAACACTCGTGGGCGGTGTCTCCAAACTCACCCGTTCACTGGCTGATGCGGAGGGAAGCGAAAAGACCGCCGAATCGCTCAAACAGCTTGGCGTGAGCGCCGCCCAACTTCGTTCCATGTCGCTGGAGGAGCAGATCATGGCGCTTTCCGAGGCGTTCATCAGCGCACGCGGCCGTGGCGAAGGGTTCGCGGAGGTATTTGATCTCATGGGCCGTAATGGTGCGGAGCTCATCCCGCTGCTCATGCAGGGGCGTGAGGAATTGCAGGCACTCGCTGACACTCCGGTGCTCAGCGAAGAGCAGGTGCAACGCCTGGCCGACTTTAACGATCAGCTTGATAGCGGCATTCTGAAGCTGAAGGCCTGGACGGCTGATTCGCTCACAGGACTTGCCGACATCGCTGCGGTGTCCGGTGTCGCCCTTTTCGGCGGGTTGGATGGCAGCTTCGTCGAGCGCATTGAGCAGGCGGCGACTGCCTTGGCCGAATCTAAGCTCGAAGCAGAAGCTGCGGCGGCGGCCCAGGAGAAGCAACGCGAGGCTGCGCGGGAAGCGGCTGAATGGGCCAGGAAGATTGCGGACGCTCAGAGAGAGGCGGCTGCAAGCATCGAGAAAGGGCAGAGGGAACTCGAAGCCCAGGAAAAGCGCATGCAGGGCATTCGTGAGCAGATCAAGCAGGCCAAGTCGGCGAACCTGGAAAAGCAGCTCAGCCCCGACGAAAACCTTGAGCTCGCCAAAGGCAACCTGACGGACATTGACGCCAAGATCAAAGCCGCCCGTGACAAGGCCTACATGGATGGCAAGGGCGGCCAGGACACCGAGGAGATTCTGCAACTGGAGTTGCAACGTGAGAAGCTGGTAGGCGAGATCCTGACGCTCGAGCAGCAGATCAGTGGCGAAAAGGACCGTCAGCAGCAGGCCGAGGCTGAAAAGACGGAACAGCAGAACCAGGCTCGTTCCGGTCTCGCCAGCGATCTTCAAATTTTGGAGTTGCGCGCCAGGGGACGAAACAAGGAGGCGGATGCTTTGGAGCGTCAGGCACGCATTCAGCAGGAAGCTCGGCGCATCGCGGAAGAGACCGGACTATCCCAGCAGGAAGCTCTGCGCATTGCGCAAACCAAGAGTGCCCTGGAGGAACGCGCCGCCAACCGGCAAGGGCAGGAAGGCGGACGTCGGCGTATCCACGGCTATTCCTATGAAGTCCAGGGAACAGCTGAGGACGCCCGTCTGCGCGCCCAGCAGCGTGTTGAGGATGCACGGTCACGAGTGCAGCAGACCTACGACCGCTTCATGCCGGGTTTGAAAGGCGGCTCTCAGGACAACCCACTGGCTCAGCGCGCGGCCCAAAACGCTGCCGCCGACAAGGCGCCCGCTGAGAACGGCACCACCCAGCAGGCCGCGCAGATGGTCGCTCAAATCCTGCCGCAAATTTTGGAGGCGCTGAAATGACCGCAGCTCCTTACATCGAACACGGCCAACGCATCCTGGAGATTGAGCCCGAGGATTTGGTGGTCCGTCCCTATGGCCTTGATAGCACCGTGCAGGTCTGGCAAACCGATCGGGAAGACACATTTCATCATGGCGGCGCACCGCCACGGCGAACGAACATGCGGATCAAAGAGGTGCAGACAAAGCCGGACGGTCCGGTCTTCATCCATCGTCTCCAGTGTGAAGGCCTCGCCCGTGGGGCTGACAAGATGGAAGCCAATCGCATCCGTCTGCCGGAGGAGGGTTGGGATGAGGGGCCGATAGATTTGCTCACCGTCAAACCCGATCAGTTCTCGCAGGGTGACCTGGCTCCGGGCTTTTCGGCCATGTGGATCGTCGGCATCGAGAAGGAGGATTTGAACGGCCATGTCTGGCGGCTCTCACTGGATTGCAAAGGCATCCTGGCCCCCAAGGCGCGCAAACGTCGCATCACGGTCAACAACCAGCCGGTTAATTCGTCGACCACGCTCAGCATCACCGGCACGACATTCACCAACGAGCAGGGCACATTCACGGGTTGGGCAGATCAACGCTACACCAATCTCGACAGCAGTCGTGTGGTGGTCGTGGACACGTTTCTTTCCACCGATCCTCCACCCACGGACAAGCTTCCTGGTCATCTAACGCCCCAAAATGCACCGCTGGTGAAGGACATCTTTGCCCAGCCTTGGTATTCGAGCGCGGGCTTTACCTTTAACTGGCCCTGGGGCTGGTCGCTCAAAGGCATCCAGTCCGAGCAACTGCTCGATAAGCCGCTCTGGCTCACCTCCATCACCACCGAATACGTGCCGCGTGCGGTCGTGCGCTAAGCCTGCCATGAACAACCGCCCAAAACCAAAGCCCTATGAATGGAAGCGCAACAAAGGTGTGCTGCCGGCATGGTTGCTTCGCGATTATGCCACCTGGCTCTTTCCTCAGCTCGGTCTCAAATGGGAGGCGAAGGGCGTCACTGACTTCTCCAAGTCGAACAAACGAACATCCTCTTCAGTAAAACCCTATCAGTTCCCGCGATCAACGGGCGTGATGAGGATGCGCGAGCTGCGCCACATGGCGGCCTATGTGCTGGGCGCTTTCGGGTCGGCGGCTGACAAGAATCCCTACCAGTGGCCGCGCATCACGGGTCTGGCCTTCGTGCCCGACCTCATGAGCCTGGCCGAGTATTTTCAAAGCCTGCTGGACCAACAGCGCAAAGCCGACACATGAAACTCATCTTCGATACCGACATCTCCCAGCTCATCGTCGCTGAGGGATTTGCCTCACCCGTGGCGTTGCTTGAAGCCAAGCGTGGCACGGGGGCGAAAATCCAGCTCACACTCCTGCGTGATGGCCAGGCATGGACGGCTCCGGCTCTTTCTCAGTTCAGGTTCATCGTGAAACCCTGGGGCAAGTATGAGGTCGATCAAACCTGCGCCCTGGCTGAATCCTGGACGCTGGACAGCTCCCGCAAGGTCTATGAGGGGCGGATCAACTACGCCACCGACAAGCTCAACGAACTGCTCAAAGTCGCCGATCCCGCCGGTGAAAACACGGACACGGGCCGCATGAGTCTAATGGCCGAATTCGCCTGGCGTGAAACGGACAGCGTGCCCTGGGGAGATCGCTCCCACACGGTGGAGTTTGTGCTGCACAACAACGTCTGGCGCGGCACGGAAACCATCCCTGGAGCGCCAGCCTCGCAGGAGGGTCCAACGCTTCCTCTGCTCACTCCGGCTACGGTGGCAATCACCAGCCCTGTCATCAACAGTCACGCAACGGCCAACACGCTTCTTGATGTCACAGGGTTGAAGTTTCCGGTGCAGAGCGGCAAGCGCTATTCGTTCAAGTTTCTCATCCCGTACAACGCCGCTGCCACGACGACTGGTAGCCGATGGAGCATCAATGGCCCGGCGCTCAGCCAGCTTCATTACAACTCACGCTACACGCTCACGGCCACTACAGAAACCGTGAACTACCTGAGTGCCTACAACCTGCCAGCCGCAGCCAACCTCAGCAGTCTGACTTCGGGCAACTTGGCGGTGATTGAGGGCACGCTCACTGCTGCGGCTAATGGCGAGGTGATCGCACGCTTCGCTTCCGAAATCGCTAACAGCGCCATCACGGCTCTCGCTGGCGCTCATGTGACCTACATGGTGCTGCCGAGCGTGTGATTGACATGGCGCGTCTGGCATGGATCAGCAGCATCTCTGCATCAATGCAGGCACCGGAGAGGTCACGGCCTCGAACGTGAGTTCGTCCCTGCCGTCGCTCAGCGGTATTCTGGGCACGCTGTTCGTTCTCCGCGTCACGTTCGAGCAGGACAACGTGCCCGTGGCTCTTCCCGCCAACACGACAGGGAAGCTGACTGTAAAACTGCCCGGAGCTGAGAGCGGTTCACCCGTGTTGCTCGACACTTCGTGGACGGTGGCTGGCTCAGATGCGCAGACGAGCTACACCTTCAGCTTGCTGGCAGATTCCGAGCCTTTGCGCACCGCTCTCGCCAATAGCGCTGCCATTGCCCTGACCGCGCAGATCGAGTGGCAGATCACCGGCGAGCTTCCTCATCCGCGCAAGTCGCTGGCTTTCCCGATCACGCTGCGCAATTCGCCCTCACGCCCTGGTGATACCGCCCCTGATCCAGCCGCCGATGCCGCTTGGGCCTGGATTAAGGCGCGGCTGGTGGCTGGATCGAACGTCACGTTCACCCTCAACGAGGAAACCAAGACGATCACCATCAACAGTGCCGGTGGTGCCAGCAATCCCACGGTGACCTGGTCGAACGTGACCGGCAAACCGACGTCGTTTCCGAGCTCCTGGAGCGAGGTGACTGGCAAACCCAGCACGTTTCCGCCCAGCGGACACAATCATGCCTGGTCCCAGATCACCAGTGGCAGTCCCAGTGACAATGCCGCCCTCGTAGCCTTTGTTCAGAGCAATGGAGCCTCGGGACAAATGTTCGATCTGCTCATCCCTTTGCAGCTCACCAGCCAGACGAGCTACAACTCGCTGATCTCGGTGCCAGATCTGATTCTGCCCCGTGATGCGGTGATCACCCACATGGGCCTCGCACTCCGGGACGCCATTCCACGAATGGCCGACTCTTTCTTCCAGTTGAACGTGGTCCTGTTTTGCAGCGACGCGCCTGGCTATGCCTCCATCGGCGGCCTGTATGCCCAGTCGTTCTGGTTTTATGAGTATTTCCCAAACGGCGACAGCCGTGGCCTCGGCATTCCTCTTCTCGTCAACGGGTCGGTCGCGATGCCGGCGGGATCGAAGGTGAATGTCAGCCTCGATACCGGATACGCGGATGCCTACTTCACCGTGCCGACCTTCAACGGTCTGTGGCTGCGAGTGCGCGGGCGCTACACGAACTGACTTATGAAACTCGCCATCATCACCTGTCACTACAACTGGTTCGGCTTTGAGCGGCCTCGGCAAAACCTGCGCCGTTTTCTGGAATCCACCAAGGGCATGCCCGTTTACGGAGTGGAGGCTCAACTGCCAGAGCATCCTATGCAAACAACAGGAATGCCTGGATGGCAGCAGATCATCGCCAACAATGATCAGGTGATGATGCAGAAGGAATGTCTGCTAAACATCGCGGCAGCCATGGTGCCAGGCCATTATGAGGCGCTGGCCTGGGTGGACGCGGACATCCTCTTCAGCAACGAGCATTGGTTCGATCAAACCGCCCGTGCCCTGGACTTTTTCCCCGTCGTCCAGCCGTTCTTCAAGGCTCAATGGCTCGCGCCCGATGACAGCGTGAGCATGGAACGACCAGGCATCGGCAAGGAGCCTGATCTGCTTCATCGCTGTGTCGCGCATCCCGGCTTCGCCATGGCGGCAAGGCGTGCTTTGTGGACTCAACGACGCGGAGGTCTTTACGAGCACTTGGTGGTGGGCAATGGCGATGTGGGTTTCGCCTCCGCTGTCCTTGGCTATGACCAGCCCGGCCACATCGTCATGAACCCGGCTTTGCGCGCCCACTATGATGCCTGGGCCACGCCGGTGAAGGCGTGGATCAAAGGCCGCGCCATGGGGTGTGTTCCTGGCACGGCCAGTCACCTCTGGCACGGTGAACTGAAGGACCGGCGCTATCTGGAGCGCAACGATGTCTTGATCAAGACGCTCGATCCTTCAGTCCACCTGGCGCATGCAGACAACGGCCTGCTGAGCTGGACACCCGCAGCACCCTTCGGCCTTCGCTACGCGATCCGCTCCCACTTCGCCAATCGCCGAGAAGACGGCTAACCACCCATGATGACGATCACCTCCAATTCAGTTTCAATGACGGGCGATACGGCCCGCCAATTCGCCCGCCTCTTACTCGCCATGCGCCAGATGGGCAGGGGCTTGATCATGCAGCCGGGCGGCAGCTATGTCTCGGCGGATGGATCTCCACTGCCGAGCGAGGAGCAGATCAGCGCCGCGCTGGCTGCCGCAGAACAGTCCCGCCTTCGCGCCCGCCTGCCAGGGATCACCGCCCGTCAGCTACGTCTCTGGCTTCATGGCGCGGGACTGCTGGAACAGATCCCGGCCTTGATCGCAGCCCTGCCCGAACCGCAACGCACCACCGCACAGATCGAGTGGGAGTTTTCGAGCGACTATCAGAGGGATCATCCACTCGTGACCCAGCTCGGAGCCGCACTCGGCATGACGAGCGCCGACATGGATCTGGCGTGGAAGCAGGCGGCAGGGCTTTGATCTTCGTTGCGCAACGAACTCGCGGGCGACTACGGCTCGCGAGCTTCCACCCCGAATCGCGCATTCAGGGCGGCACGCACGGCATCCACATCAAAGAGATGCATTCGTGGGCTGGTGGCGAGATAGGGGATGATCCGCTGCGCCACCCAGTTGTCGATGGTTCGCGAACTGACTCCCAGGAGGACAGCCAGGGGCTTCTTTTTCAGCAGGGGAGATGGAGGATTGGGTGTTGGGTTCATACAGAGATTCGCATGTCAAGGTGGGGAGGTGCAGGTTCATGGCATGATGCCGAACCAAAGGTCTGCGGACTCCTTGGTCACCAGTTCCCGGTAATGCTTGAAGATGATTGCCGGCGAATTGCCCGCCTCCAGCGCCACCTGGGCCGCGCTCTGCACCACGGCGATCCGGTAGCTGATGTAGGAGTGACGTAGGGCGTTGTGCGGCCATGGAATGCCCAGGCTCTTGGCGAGACGCCTTGCCTTCAAAAAGACGCCATCGTCAGGAACCACGGGGCCATTCCGCTCGATCTTCGCCAGCCAACCGGCCAGATTGTCGGTGATGGGCACAATGCGGCGCGAGGCTGTCTTGGCCTGTCCGGCACGCAACTCGATGATTTTTCGCCCGAGATCCACGGCGCTCCAGTTCAGCCGGGCAATCTCGGCACCACGCAGTCCCGCGAATCCACCGATGGCCAGAACGGGAATCAAATCCTCCGTCGCTGCCCTCATGAGCTTCTCCATCTGCTCGGGCGTGAAGATGCCGACATCCGTGTCCGCCTGCTTGCCGCGCTTGAGGGCTTCCGCCACGGTGGCTTCACCCTTGGGCAGGTAGCCGCGCCGCTTGGCAAAGGAGAAAAGCTCCTTCACGCGTTTGAGCCAGTTGTTGCGAGTGACCATGGAATGCGCCCCTCGACGCAGCCAGCCGTCAATCATGGCCCCGGTCACCTTGGTGATCTCGCCAGGGAACGATTTGGCGAACTGGCGAAGGTTCCCGTCCAGCAGCTTGAGGTAGTGCTCATTCACACCATCCTGCTTTTTGAGCTGGAGGAGTTCGTCAACCACCCGTGGCACGGTGATACCAGCCTCATAACTGCGCGACCTCGTCACGAAATCCTCCACGGCCATCAGCAGCGGCACCTCTCCCAGCTTGCGCCGGCACTGGAGGTATTCCTCGACGACTGAAACCAAGGGCAGTCCCAGCGGCTTGAGCATGTGCTGGACAGCCCGAAGAGCCTCCCGGTCCTGAGGCCGCAGATCATTATCGCTGCTCACGCCGCGTTGGATATTGAGTGCGGCCTTGCGCGCTTCTTCCTTGGCAGCATCCAGTGAGCCGAAGGTAAGCCGCCGCCGCTGCTGGTTGAGGTAGAAGGCGACAGTGAACCGTGGCATCCCACGGCAGATGCCCCGGTAGATGGGCACGGCAGCCGAGCCCTGTTTGACCACTGCCACAGGTTTGCCCTTGCCCCGAGGGGGGAGGGCTTGGGTTGTCATGCTTTTGTCATGCATGACCATGGGTGGGGTGTCAAAAGGCAGCCCCATGATGCCGTCCAAAGCCCGTGGAATATGGGCTCCAGAGTGATTGATTGCCCTGCTTTGAGTGCTCTTTTTGTAAGCCCGTTGGGATTCGGAGGGGAAATTCGGGCGAAGGCGTTCGTGCTCTGGGGGATGGCGGTTGTGGGGTGGGGGGATGAGGTTATCGGGGGAGGTTTGTTCTAACCCTTCGCTAGGGTGCGAAATCCCGTTGAGATTCGGAGGGGGGGCATTGGGACGGAGGCGTCTGCGCTCCGGGGATGGAGGTTGCGGAGGGGTGGGGGATGGGTTTATCAGGGGAGACTTATGCTTCCTGTGCGCAAAGCTGTCATTCCTGCTGCCGGTTACGGCACTCGTTTCCTGCCCATTTCCAAGGCCATTCCCAAGGAGATGCTGCCGCTGGTGGACAAGCCGGTGATCCAGTATGTGGTGGAGGAGGCGGTGGCCTCGGGCATCACGGATATTTTGATGGTGATCAGCCGGAGCAAGCGGGCGATCGAGGAGCATTTTCATCCGGCGTTTGACCTGGAGGCGGAGCTGGAGGCCAAGGGGCGGGGGGAGGAGCTGGAGGCGCTGCGAAAGCTGCAGTCCATGGCGCGGATCCATTTCATCTGGCAGCCGAAGATGGGCGGGCTGGGGGATGCGATCCTGTATGCGCGGGACCATGTGGGGGAGGAGCCGTTCGCGGTGCTGCTGGGGGATACGGTGGTGACGACGAAGGATGAGTCGTGCCCGGTGACGCGCCAACTGGCGGATGTGGTGGAGCGGCACGGGGGATCTGCCGTGGCGCTGCAGGAGGTGCCGGTGGAGAAGGTGAGCCGGTATGGCATCCTGGGGGGCGAGGAGATCTCGCCGGGGCTGATCCGGGCGCGGCAGTTTGTGGAGAAACCGAAGCCGGAGGAGGCCCCGAGCCGGCTGGCGGTGAGTGCGCGGTATGTGCTGTCGCCCCGAATTTTTGACCACCTGGAAAGGACGCCGAAGGGGAAGGGGGGGGAGCTGCAACTGACGGATGCGATGGCCTCGCTGATGCAGGAGGAGGCGCTGTATGGGCTGCGCTATGAGGGGCAGCGGCACGACATCGGCAACAAGCTGGATTTCATCAAGGCGAACCTGCACTTTGGCCTGCAACGGGCGGACATCGGGGAGGCGCTGCGGGAGTATGTGCGGGGGCTGGTCTAACGGGAAGTGTGGTGTGGGGTGGGCTTTTTTTACAGGATTGACAAGATGGGTGGAGAGGGATGCTGCGCATCCGGTGGGGTTAGATGCGGACAGGAGTGTCCACGCTCCTCTCGAGGTGCTGTGGGTGTACGTTAGGGCGGACGGGATTCGGGGGGGGCTTTTTTTACAGGATTAACAGGATGGCAGGATTAACAAGATGTGTGGAAAGGATGGGGCCACGTGAGGGGTGTAGGTCCTAAGTCTGGGGCGAACGGTGGTGGGTGGGATTTTCGAAATCGGGGGGGCGGGTGAGGGCTGCTACCATCCCTGCCGGGATGGTTCCCTGAACTGGTGGGAGCGGGGCTTACGACCCGGGGTGCGCTGCGCTTACCCCTGGCTACCTGCGTGGATGCCTCCGGCATCCTGGGGGAGCAGGATGGTAGGATTGAAGGGGGCGGTCTGGTGAGGCGAGCGGTTCGGGCGTCGCGCTGCGACGCCTTGTGGAGTGAGGCGGATTAGGCGAGGGGACCCGGCCTTGAAAGGCCGGGCTAAGATACGGTTGCCGCTCTGCGGCAGGGGAGCTGGTGCCAGTCTGGAGAAAGGGTCCAGTCAAACCCGAGGTCGGGGTTTGGGCGAGCTGAAGCTCTGGAGTACTTTGGCTTTGCCGCTCTGCGGCAGGTATGAGCAGGTGCCAGTCTGGAGAATGGATCAGTCGAACCCGAGGTCGGGATTTGGGCGAGCTGAAGCTCTGGACTACTTTGGCATTGCCTGCTTTGCGGGCCTGCCGTGGGACCTGGATTTTGTGAGAAAGCCGTTTTGGACTTGGCTTATGCCCCGGAGTGGGGGGCCTCAGACGACGGTGCCGCGGCTTTTGCCTTTGTTGCCTTTGGGCTTTGAGGGGGCGCCGGGGATGCCTTCTTCCTGGAGGATGGTGTCCTGGGGCAGGGGGGCGGCCTCGGCATCGGTCTTGGGTTCGGCGTCGGTGTAGGGGGTCTGCTTTTGGTAGAGCTTGAGGCGGGTCTGGAATTCGGTTTCCAGGTTTTTGCGTTCTTCCTCGGAGAGTTCTTTGTCGGCTGGGAGGAGGGCGAGGGCTTTTTTCTGCCAGAGGACGGCCTCGAGATATTCGCCATTGCGGGCGAGGCAGGCGGCTTTGGTATCAATCATCTCGTAGCGCTGTTCTTCGCCGGCCTCGTCCATGATGCGGAGGGCGCGGGAGGAGAGCTGGACGGCCTGTTCGCCATTGTGGAGGCTTTCATCGGGGCAGGTGGCCATGAACCAGGCGAGGTTGTTGGCGGCCCAGGGATCATCGCTGCGGGCGGCACGCTGATACCAGGCCCCAGCGCGACGGAAGTCCACGGGAACTCCGGTGCCGGAGTAGTAGAGATTGGCCAGGCGGCTCATGGCCGGGACGAAGTCCTGCTGGGCGGCGCGGAGGTAAAAGAGGGCGGCCTTGGAGGGGCTTTTGGCGGTGCCAACGCCGCGCTCATACTTGGCTGCGAGGGCGGTCTGGGCCTGGGGGTAGTTTTGTTCGGCGGCTTTTTCCAGCCATTCGGTGGCTTTTTCTGGGTCGAGCTTGACGCCGCGACCGAGGTCATAGGCCATGGCGACGGCATGCTGCCCGGCGGCAAAGCCGTTTTCAGCGGACTTGCGGTACCATTCGTAGGCCTTGGCATCGTTTTTCTTCACTCCGACGCCGTCTTCGTAAATGGAGCCCATGACGAACTGGGCGCGCAGGTGCTTTTGGTTGGCGGCCTTTTCCATCCACTGGACGCCTTCGGTCTCGTTCTTTTGCACGCCTTCGCCGGTGAGGAGACGGAGGCCGAGCTCGAACTGGGAGTCGGCATCGCCGTCGTTGGCCCAGGCACGGAGCTCTTTGTCATTGATCATTTCAGGCACCTGCTGCTGGGCGGTGACGGTCATGAAGGCGAGGCAGGAGCAGGCCAGAATACGGATGAAAAGTTTCATGCTGGAAAACACTACGTTTTGAGAATCGTGGCTACAACAGACAAACTTACGGTTTCGTTGCTCGATTGAGGCATGATTTGGGCCTGTTCTCAAAAAAGAGTGGGACAGAATTTGTCCCGTGGGCCGTGAGGCCCCGGCTCAGCAGCGCCGCCGCCGGAAGCCGAGGACACCGAAGGCGAGCAGGAGGAGGACGGCGCGTGAGGGCTCTGGCACGACGACGATGACGCCGTGGGTGAGGAAGAGGCTGGTATCCCACTGGAGGCCAGAGGTGAGGGGGAAGAGCAGGAGGTCCTGGCCGGTTTCGGTGCCGTTTTGATAACGTGCGCCGACATTGAAGCTGTTGTTGGTGAGGCCGACGAGGGTGCTCCAGTCGAGGAAGTTGAAGACATCGCCAAACTGGCCGGTGTAACCATTGAAGGAGGTGATGGTGATGCCGCCGGTGGCATTGAGCGTGAGGCCGCCGGAGATGCTGAGGAGGTCGTGATTGCTGCCTGAGCCGGTGAGGTAAGAGGTGAAATCGGTGGGGATGCTGTTGACCCAGGCTGCCTGATCGCCGCCGTAGAGGGGGAGGGAGGTGGCGGCATTGCGATTGGTGCTGCCGGCCTGAAGCACGGCGCGGTCCACGCGGCTGGCGCTGGCGGCGAGGAGGAGATTTCCGGTGATGTTCAGCACGCCGGTCTGGTCGCCCACGGTGCCTGCACTGGCGGCGCTGTTCAGCAGGCTGGAGCCGCCGGGTTTGAGAACGCCGTGGCTGCTGCCGGGCCCGACATTGCTGCCAATGGTGAAGCTGCCGCCGGTGGCGATGAGGCTACCGGTGCCGGAGATGACTGCATCGGTGGTGTAGGAGGAGGCGGTGCGTGCGCTGACATCCAGGCTGGCACCGGTGCCGAGGTGGAACCAGGCGGCGTCATCCATGCTGCCGTTGTTGACCAAGGCGAGGCTGCCTTCGGCGATGTGGACGTTGCCGGTATTGGTATTGGTGCCTTCCAGGGCGAGGCTGCCTGCGCCGGATTTGGTGAAGGAGCCGGTGCCGGCCAATTCGGCATCGGCTTTGAAAGTCGCGGTTCGACCCGCATCTACGGTGTAGCTGCGCAGGGCGGGATTGGTGGCGGTGCCGCTGCCATTGAGGGTGATGGTGACGTTTTGGTTGGTCTGGTTTGCCCCGGCGAGGTTTTGAAGGGTGCCGCCCTGCCAGTTCCAGGTGGCGGTGCCTTTGCCCTGGCTGAGATCCATGAATCGGAAGATGGCGCTGGCGGACTGGGTGATGGTGCCCCAGGTGCTGGAGTTCATGTTGTCGGTACCGCTGGAGTAGTTGGTATCGGCCATGCGGATGGTGGTGGCCTCGACGAGGCCAGTGCCATAGGTGAGGGAGCCGCGCGCCCAGCCGGTGGTAAGATTGGCCCCACCGATGCGGCCGAGGATGAGGAGATTGATTTTCAGATCCACGCCTGCAGCTCCTGTGAGGTCCAGAGAGGAGAGATTGTTGGTACCGGTGCCGACGGCGTCGTTGTCGCCGATGAAAAGATTGGCCCCGGTGCCGCCGCCCTGCTGGCCGCGAAGGGTGACGGAGCCGCCGCTGCCGATGGTGACGGTGCCGGAGGAACGGGCACCGCCGATGATGAAGGTATCCGTATTGAGGGTGGTGGTGCCGGTGCCGAGGCTGATGGTGGAGGGGGTGGCGGAATTGACCACGGAGGCCGGGCTGTTGCCGAGGATGATCTTGCCTGCGGTGACGTTGTTGAGGGTGTTAGAAAGCTGCAGGGTGCCGCGAGTGAGCATGGAGTTTGGCGTGGGGATCTGGCCGTAGAAGGTGCCCAGCTCCAAGCTGCTTACATTGATGTTCACGGCGCTGGCATTGCGCAGGTCCACCGTGCCGGTGGTAATGCTGGTGGCGACGCCGGCTGTGGTATCGCGGTAGCCGATGAGGATGAAGTCATCGCCTTCGCCGCTGCCGATGTTTACGCTGCCGCCATTGACGGTGAGGGTGCCGGTGACGCCGGTGGTATTGGCCCCGGGATTGCCATAGGCACCGCCGATGACGAGCTGCTGCACATTGAGCCCACTCTGAACGATGGAGCTGACGGTGGTGCCCACGCCGGTTCCTGCGAGGTAAAGGGCCTCCATCGTATTGGGGGCGATGGTTTGGAAATTCAGTGCGCCTTCCTTTACGAGGGTGGTGCCGGTGTAGGTGGGGGCGCTGGAAAGGGTGAGGGTGCCTGTGCCGACTTTCGTCAAACCACCTGCGCCACCGTTGCCGATGGCCCCAGCGAGGGTCACGTTATTGCTGCCGACATCCAGGACACTGCCTGCGGTGAGGACATTTCCCCCAACGCTGGTGATGCCTGCGCTGCCGGGCGTGAGATAGACGGAGGCACCGAGCATTTCCACCACACGACCGCCTGCGGTGATGTCGGTTGTATTGCCAGCGGCCCAGCGCAAGGTGCCGCCTGCCATCCGCAGGCTGCCGCTGCCGAGGGTGCCCACGGTTTGGCCAAAGACCAGCACGCCGTCATTGATGGTGGTGGTGCCGGTGTAGCTGTTGCTGCCGCCGAGTACCAAGGTGCCTGTGCCAGACTTGGTCAGGCTGGTGGCACCGGCATTGTCAGCGATCCCCGCATTAAGCGTCAGCGTGGCTCCAGCGGCTGCGGCATGGGAGGAGGTGACAAAGACGACTAACTCATCCGCCGTGCCTGCACTGGTGCCCGCCTGGATCTGGGTGAAGCCGTCGAGCGTCGCGTCATTGTCTGTGCTGCCTGCGCTGAAAAGCAGAGCTCCGCTGGTGAGCAGGAGATTGCCGGTGCCGGTGAGGGCCAGGGGGGTGGTGCCGCTGCTGTTGACGAGGCGGAGCGCGTTCAGCGTCTTGCCAGTGAGGCCGGTGGCGCTGGTGCCCAGGCTGACATTGGCATCGGCACCGGAGGCTGCGAAGTCTGTGGCGTACTCAGTATCCGCCAGTGGCCGCAGGCCGAGGCCCGTGGCGTAAGTGAGGAAAGAATTGCCGACACCGGTGCTGCTGTTATCTCCTAGGCCATAAGGCAAGATTTTGAGATTGGTGACGCTGGAGGTCTGAACGGCGGAGGTGGTGGTGCCGACGAGTGCGCCTGTGATGGCGGTGGTATTGGTGAAGAGCAGGCGAGTGGCCACGGCGCTGGCGCTGGCGGTACCGGCCAGATTGACACCCCTAACCAAAAGTGTGGATCCGTTGCTGCGGGAGAAGGACGGGTTGCCCGCGCCAAAGGTGAGCGTGGCGAGCGCGGCGTTGTTGGTGCCAGAGGGGACCACGGTGTTCTCCAGCGTGATCGTGTTGGCACCGCCCGCGAGGCTGAGCGTGCCTGCGGTTTCACCGCGTGTGCCATTGATGGCGCTGGAGACCTGCAGGCCATTGCCGCCGGTGCCTTCCAGGATCACTGACGCGCTGTTGTTCAGCTTGTTCGTGGAGGCAGACTGATTTTGCAGTGAAACGAAGCTGCCGCCGCGCAGGCGAAGCTGGCTCAGCGAGATGAAGCCGTCACCACCGCCCGTGACTGAAACCGTGCCGCCCTGCACTGTCAGGGCACCGGTGAAGGAATGCGGATTTGTAGCGAGGGTGAGGGTGCGGTCTCCGCGCTTCAAGATGTCTCCGCTACCCGTGAAGACCCCGTAAAAGGTCGAGTCCGAAGTCTGGTTCAGGGTGATCTGGCCATTGGTGCCGAGCCGTACTTCGCCAGGGCCCACGGTCAGGAAGGTGTTGTCGGCATTGCCGCCACCGGAAAGGTTGCCCACGCCCTCTTTGCCACCATTGAGGTCCAACAATGCGCCGCTGGAGGTCATGTTGCCGCCCGTGGCGAGGACGGTGTTGCGGTAGTCGCTGATGGCGTTGCCACCAGAGACTTTCACATTGCCCTGAACGTAGAGATTGCCGGAGTAGCTGTTGCTGCCTGAAAGTTCGATGACACCGCTGCCGGCCAGCGTGACATGCTGGGTGGAGGAAAGATAGGTGTTATTACCGCCCAGGTTGGCCGAGACATTCAGGGGGCTGCCGGAATGGTTGGTGAGGATGAGTTCGTTGGTGGCGTTGTGGATGCTGTTTTGCGTCAAGATCTGACCGCCGCCGATCTCGGTGCTGGCCGTCACATTTTCACTCACCATGAGTGCGCCGGAGGTGAGGGTGAGAGCCTGGGCGTGATTGTCGATCATGAGGGCTCCGCCTGCGGTGGAATCGAGGATGAGCGAGGCGATGGAGGGCGTGACCAGTGTGCCGGTGGAGGCACCGTTCAGGATGATGTTGTCCGTCGCAGTCCACAGGCTCTTGTCGTTTTGAATCGTTCCGGCCAGGGCGACGATCTCGTTTGAACCGTTGCGGGTGGCCCAGCGCGAACCGTTGTAGGTGGCCCAGCCGCCGAGGAACCCTGAGGCGTTGTTGGTAGCTCCGCCGCCGACCACCAGCCGGGCTTTTGCCGGATCATTGCTGCGGATGTCCACCGCACCTGTGATGACACTGCGGGTGAGGCCTCCTGTGAGAGTGAAGGTGAGGTCCTGGCCGCCATTGCTGATCAGGGAGAGCACGCTGCTGCCATTGGTGATGGCGAGCGCGCTGGTGGTCTCGGCGGTGGCCGCGCCGCTGTTTCCACGCAGTTCCAGAAGGCCCCCGCGCAGGGTGGTCGCGGCACTGTTGCTCAGCTTGTTGTCGCCATTGTTTAGGCTGTAATCGAGGATGAGTTTACCGCGATCAATGAAGGTGCTGCCGGTATAGGTATTAGCTCCCTGCATGACCATGGTTCCAATGGACTGCTTGGTGAGCGAGCGTGCCGTGGCGTCGCCATTCACAATGCCCACGGTGACCAGGAGATCCACTTCGGAAGCCGTTTCGTTGACGATGAAGGAACGGTTCGCATTGAGGGAAAGCGTGACGTCAAAGGTCCCGCCGGTGGAGGTGATCACACCTCCGTCGCTGGTGGCGTGGACGTATAGGGTGGAGACGCGGTAGTTCACCGCCTCCGTCTGATTGTCGAGTGTCAGCGTGCCGAAGCCATTGGAGCCTGCCGCACCGTTGGCCTGGCCGAAAATGATCTGGCTATTGGCCGTGTTCGTTTCCTTGATGATGGCCTCACCATTAAGAATGCGCAGGGTGCCGGTGAAGCTGTTTGCGCCGGAGAGGATCAATGAGCCGGGGCCATCCTTGTGAATGCTGCCGGCACCGGAAATCACGCCAGAAATTTCAGGGCTGAGGCCAGCGGCTGTGGTGAAGGTGAGAGCGTTGGTGGTGCTGATGGCACCGAAGGAAACGCTGCCCGTGTTGCTGATGTTCAGCGTGCGATTGGCCGTGGAGGTGATCGGTCCGGTGACGGCAAAACCTCCGGTGCCGGTGATGTTCAGCGTCTGGCTGGCGGTGGCCCCCAGAGTGACATTGCCTGCGATGGTGAAGACTGCGCTGCCAAGATTGCTCCAGGTCTGGTTGCTATTGATGGTGAGACCGGAATTAACTATATGAGCGCCCGCTCCTGCCTCCACGCTCAGTCCGCCAGTGCCGAGGGTCAGCACATGATCATTGAGGGTGCCCAGCGTGATGGCGGTGCCCGAGTTGCCATTGAAGATAAGCCCTTGCAGAGAAGTCGCCGCCCCCAATGTGGCGATCTGGTTGGGCACAGGCGCATTCGCATTGAAGATCGCGACATCCGCAGCACCAGGGATGGCCGTGGCTGCGGTGCTGTGGCCGAGGTTGGTCCACCAGTTTCCCAAGGTCTGAAAGGATGTGTCCACATCGCCGCCCCAGTATAAATTGATCCCGAAACCGGGAAGGGGCAGTCCGATAAGAATCAGAAAAGTAGCAAAAAAGCGACGCAGCATCATGGGGGGGCAGGACGATGAAAATACGGAATTTGTGCCCTAGACTACATTTTTTCCGCATTCAACCCTAGTATCAGTTTTCCTGGAGATGCCTATCTTACAGAGGGCGACTTCAGATTTTGCCGCCTGATGAAGAAACGGGTTCGGACAACAGGCCGAAGATGCTCAAGGAGCCCCGGTTCATGGCTGAGGGATTTCCGAGGAAACCTCTCAGGTCAATCCTTCAGGATTGAGGCTTTGGGTTGAAAACAACCTCTATCCCTCCAAGATTTCGGGATTCAATTGGCAGCGAGTGTGCTGTGATTTTGAGATGGTACCCCTTCAACTTTCGGGCAGAACACCGCTTTTTTTAATTTATTGGGTCGAAGTTGAATAAAAATCTTGTCTTTTTAGCTGTCAGGGTTGATAATTCAGCGTTGTTGAATTCTTGAGTTTGAGAATTTAGTATTCAGCAAGCCCTATAATTTATGGATTCTATGGAATTAGCTTGCGCTTACCATCCGTCCTGGTTACCTTTTAGACAGATATTCAAAATTTCCTCAGCTAGCGAAGACAACAGCTCCCCATTTTATGTCCAACACACTCCAACCTGAAATCAAGGACCACGCTAAACTGGCCGACTTCATTTTGTTCAGTCAGCGTGAGTTTTTGCTCAATCTGTCCAAGGAGCTGAACCGTGACAATATCTCGTTCGCGCAGTTCTTCCTGCTTAGCTATCTGGCTACCTCCAAGGAGCTGACCATGACGGATATTGCCCGCAAAATGGGTCACTCCACCGCAGCGGCCACGGGCCTGGTGGATCGCCTTGAGAAGCTGGGTTATATGGAGCGCACTCATGCTGTGGATGATCGCCGCAAGGTGATGGTCCGCGTGACTTCCAAAGGACTCGACCTTGTCAGCCGTCTTCGTGATGAGCTTCAGCATCAGATTGCCGATGCGATGACTGAGACCTCCGCCACAGATGCTGCTTCCTTCATGACTTCGTATCGCACGATGGATACGAGCATTGCGAGCAAGTAAGAATGCCGAGAATGTTTGTTTGTTTTTAGGCGCATGGAGCGAGTTGCTTCATGCGCCTTTTGCTTTCTTGTGACATTGACCGCCATGGACGCCCCGCTTTGGATGACCTTTCCCCTCCTCGACAGCCTGCCCGGCTTTCGCCATCGTTTCACGCTGCGGCATCCGGAGATTCCGGTGGATGCGGATCGTGCGGTTGTGGTGGAGCGCCTGTGGGGCTGGCACCGTGAGCAGGCTGCCGAGCTGGGTTTTGATGCGCAGGCCCTGTGCATTGCAGAGCAGGTGCATGGGGCCGAGGTGGCCGTCATTGATGCTGCGCCATCAACCCCTATCCCGGGTGCCGACGGCATCATCACCGCCACGCCCGGGCTGGTCATCGGCATCTATGTGGCCGATTGTGGGGCGCTCTATCTGGCGGATCCTGTCACGGGAGCCTGCGGCATCGTTCACTCAGGGAAAAAGGGTTCTGAACTAGGGATCGCCGCCGTGGCCATTCGACTGATGCAGGAAAAATACGGCAGCGATCCAAGCGACATTCGTGCCCAACTAGGACCCTGCATCCGCCCTCCTGCCTACGAAGTGGATTTTGCGGCGCAGATTCGTGCCAGTTGTATGGAGGCAGGGGTGCTGCCGGAGCACTACGCCGACTGCGGAGTCTGCACTTCGTCCGACTTGCGCCGCTTCTATTCCTATCGGATGGAAAAAGGCCGTACAGGGCGCTTGCTGGCGCTCCTGGGCCGCCTACCCGCCGCCTCCTGAACCTTTTCCAAAACGACTTAACGTGGAGCTTTCCTCACCTGCAAAAATCAATCTCTGGCTGCGTATTCTGGGCCGCAGACCTGATGGTTTTCATGAAGTCGAGACGCGTCTTTGCAAAATTGGCATCGCCGACACGGTGAGTCTTGAGCTTCTCGGCACGGGTAATTCAGTGGCCCTCACCTGCAATGTGCCGGGAATTCCACTGGATGAATCGAATCTCGCTATCAAGGCTTTGCGTGCTTTTGAGCAACGTGCGGGTAAGACGCATTCCTGGCGTATCCATCTGGAAAAACGCATACCGTCTGGAGCTGGGCTGGGCGGCGGTAGCAGCAATGCGGCGGCCATTCTCCGCGCTGCGAATGAACTGGCTGGCCAGCCTCTGGAGTTGGGCACCTTGCTGGAAATCGCCGGGAGTATTGGCGCGGATGTGCCCTGCTTTCTTTTGGACACACCCGCAGCGGATGGAACCGGACGGGGGGAGCAGGTGACCCCAGCCGAGTTTCCCTGGAAGCTGCCCCTGGTGCTCATCAAGCCAGCCTTTCCGATCCCGACGCCCTGGGCCTACAAGCAGTGGAAGGACTCCCAAGAGTTGCCGGGTGTGCTTTATGCGCCCCAAATCTGCCCCTGGGGTGAGATGGTGAACGGCCTGGAACGGCCCGTTTTTGAAAAATACCGTCTCTTGGCCGCCTTGAAAACTTGGTTGCTGGAGCAAAAGGGCGTTCAAGCAGCCCTGATGTCGGGTTCAGGCTCCACGATGTTTGCCATCACGCGAACGGGGGCTGAATCGGCTGCCTTGGCGGAAGCCGCCCAGCAATGGTGCGGTGAAACGGCCTGGGTGAGGGCTACGGAGACTTTGGTTTAAAAAATTGAGGCCGGGCGGCTCCCGATTCCGCCCGGCCTCTTTGTTTGCATCAACCTCAACACTGACCTGTGTTTCCACAGGGGTGATGACAACAACCAATCACTCTCAAGACCAGCTAGGGGGACTCTCTCCCGCCATCACTGTTGATAAGTTAGATTCCCCTCCTGGAGAGTTGTTGAATCATTTTTGAAATTTTTTTCGGGCTGTTTGTTTTTTCTTTTCACCCTCATTTTCAGACTGCCGGGCAGGGGATTCCTTCCCGGAATCCGGGTTGAATCCAGGGCAGGGGACTGCCAGGGTTCTGCCCAGTCGTTTGCAGTTGCCGTGATGCCTTCCCCCATGTCTTACCCCGCCGCCCTCAACGACATCATTGAGCTGTTCGAATTTTTGCCTGAGGCGGAGCGGCGGGAAAACCTCATCAACTATGCGGAGATGGCTGTGGCCTGTGCCCGCCAAGAGGGCGTGCCGTATGACGTGGAAGATGTGCGCAAGGACGTGGAATGCACGGATACGGTGGGCGTTTACGTGCGCGTGGATGATCAGGACCGAGTCCACTTTGCCATTGAGCTGGGGCCGAAGGTGCAGACCCTCACCAAGGCTATGACGGCCATTCTTTGCCGTGGCCTCAACGGCAGCACGGTGGAGGAGGTGATGACCGTGCCGCCGGATTTTGTGCCGCGCATCATCGGCGCGGATCTGGTACGTCTGCGCAGCCAGACCGTCTACTATGTACTGGGTCGGATGAAGGCGGCGGTGAAGACGTTGATGGATTGCCGTCGCGCAGCCACTTCTTAAGCGGGTTTTTAAAAGCTTTGTCCGAAAAGTGGCGGGCAAAGGGGCTTCTTGGGGGCAGCGTTCCGAGGATGTCCTATCTTTCAGCGTAAAGTCGTGGTCAATCCCTGCTGCAATCAGCAAAATAGGCCACATCCCTCTTGCCAATTTTGGCTAGGCTCCATAGTCTCGCGCGCCATGCAAGAAAATAAACCACCGGTGGACTGGGACAGACTCGAAGCGAAGCCCGAATTCCGTGCTCTTCTCAGCCGCAAAGCCAGCTTCATCATCAAAGCGACCATCTTCTTCATGGCCTATTATTTGGCCCTGCCGATCCTGGTGGGTTATGCGCCGGACCTGATGAAAAAGAAAGTCTTTGGGGAGGTGAATATTGCCTACCTGTTTGCTCTCTCGCAGTTCTTTATGGCCTGGACCATGGCCTTTGTTTATGTGCGAGTCGCCTCCCGCTGGGACCGCGAGGCCGCTGCCGTCATTGCCGATGTGAAGTGATTTTTCCCGCCGACTCCCCCTTGTCTGCTGCGGACTTCCGCAGCGCCTCCCAAGCCCTTCTTTCCAGACTTCATCTGCATGTTCATCTCCCTTCTATCTGCGGCGGCCGCCGCTGCAGCCTCCCCGGCAGCTTCCAAGAGTGCTATCCCGCTCATCATGTTCACCGGCTTCGTGGCGCTCACGTTGCTGATCACTTTCTGGGCCGCGAAGCGCAACACTGGGGCTAGTGCTTATTTTGCCGCTGGCCGTAACATCACTGGCTGGCAAAATGGTCTCGCCGTCGCTGGCGACTACATGAGCGCGGCCTCCTTCCTGGGGATTTCTGGGATGATCTGTTTCTCCGGTTACGATGGGTTCATGTACTCGGTAGGCTTCCTGGTCGCTTACATCACGGTGCTGCTCATCGTGGCAGAGCCTCTGAGAAACGCGGGCAAGTACACGATGGCGGATCTCCTGGCGTATCGCCTTTCGCCACGGCCTGTGCGCGCGATGGCCTCCCTCAGCACGCTGACCGTTTCGACCTTTTACATGATCGCCCAGATGGTGGGTGCCGGCGTGATCATTGAGCGGCTCATCGGGCTTTCCTTTGCCCCGGCCGTCATCGGCGTGGGGGTGCTGATGCTGGTGTACGTGGTCTTTGGCGGCATGCTGGCCACCACCTGGGTGCAGATCATCAAGGCGCTGCTGCTGATGGCGGGTGCCATGCTGCTGAGCTACCTCGTTCTTCAATATCATCACTTCAGTCTCTCGGGCTTTTTTGATGCCGTCTCCAAAGCGGACTACGCAGGCACTGCTGAGCCGAAGAACCTCCTGGAGCCCGGCCTCAAGTATGGCGTCGCGGTCGCTGGAAAATGGGGTCCGTTGGACTTGGTCTCCCTGGGCCTGGGTCTTGTTTTGGGCACAGCCGGTCTGCCGCACATTCTGGTGCGCTTTTACACTGTGCCAGATGCCAAGACGGCGCGCTCCAGTGTTGTCTGGGCCATGGCCATTATCGGTGTGTTTTATATCATGACGACCTTCTTCGGCTTTGGTGCTGCTACCATCCTGAAGAAAAGCCTGATCCTGACCGACACTGGTGCCCCCAACCCCAACATGGTCGCCCCCATCCTGGCGCAGGTGCTGGGTGGTGAACTCTTCTTTGCCTTCATCAGTGCCGTCGCCTTTGCCACCATCCTGGCCGTGGTCGCTGGTCTGACCATGAGTGCCTCGGCCTCCTTTGCGCATGACTTTTACTCGAATGTTCTCCACCATGGCAAAGAAAACCGCCCGGGAGCCGAGGTGAAAGTGGCCCGCATCACCGCCTTTGTGGTGGGCGCGGTCAGCATCGGTATCGCCATTTACCTGGGCCCTGCGGTGAATGCCGCTTTCCTGGTCGGGCTGGCCTTTGCCGTCGCTGCCAGTGCGAATCTGCCAGTCATCATCTTCAGCGTGTTCTGGAAGCGGTTTAACACGACAGGTGCTGTGGCCGGGCTTGCCACCGGGCTGGTCTCTGCCATCGCCCTCATCTTGCTCAGCCCGAACGGTGTGTTTGGCAAAGCTGCTCCGTTCCCTCTGGAAAACCCAGGCATCGTCAGCATCCCCCTCGGCTTCCTGGCGGCCTACCTGGGCACCATCCTCACCCCGCGTGATCTGGTGGCCGAGGCCAAGTTCTCTGAGCTCACTGTGCGTGCTCACACCGGCCTGGGTGCTGAGAAAGCGACCCACCATTGATCCCTGTAACCTGAGTCGCCGCCCATTCGGGCGGCTTTCTCCCCGAGGCCATCACGTTTTGCGTGATGGCCTCTTTTTTATCAGATGTCAAAGCTGCTTAATCCAGGCGTGGGGCAGCGCAAACCGGGGAGCTGTGTCCTGGCTTGATTGTGTGACGTTTAACCAATGATGGTATCAAATGCCGTTCAGTTTCAGCAGGTCTGTGAGCAAACCGCGGCTGCGATAAAACTCGGCTTCGGCGAGGCCAGTTTCTACCAGTCCGGCGCGGATGGCCTCTGCATCTTTTTCGCCCAGGACGTGGGACTTGATGAGGGCCGTTTTGCGCGCCTGGAGATCAAGGAAGTTCGCATCCACTTCGGGGGTGGCGGGATACTTGCCTGCGGCCTGGCCTTCTTTGAGCACCTGTTTGAAAGGGGTGCCGAGCTTCTGGGCCTCGGCCTTGGCGGCATTGATGCCCGCGTACCAATCGGCACAGACCAGACGATAATAATCGCGCATGGCCTGCTTGTTGTAATGGATGATGAGGCTGCGGCCTTCCACGGGCACGGTGCTGGTGGCGCGGAAGCTGTCGGCATCGATGGTGTCCACAAACAGCAGATCCTCCTGATCCACTGCGAACTCCCATTTCAGGTCCCAGAGCTGGAGGCCGATCTCGTCCAGGAGATCGCGCACGGCCCAGGCGCCCAGGAGGGCCATCTTGATGGTATCGGTGAAATGCTGGGCGCTGAGGCCGGACATCAGCAGGGCTTCCTGCTTGCTCACGGCGCGATCTTCCGGCTCGTACTTGCTGGTCAGGTCATAGATGGGGCGGTCCAGCATCTGCCAGGCCTGCATGGGGCCGGTGAGGCCGAGCTCCTGCTCAAAGGCGCGTCGTTCTTTGTCGCTCAGGGCCTCGTATTTGCGCAGGATGGAGCTGCCGCTCGTGACGCCAAAGCGCACGATGTATTCCAGTGGGACGACGTAGGTGCTGCTCTGGTGAAACTGCGCGTAGTCGAAGACAAAATTGCCCATCACATTGCGCTGTGGCGGCTTCATGACGGGGAAGCGGCGGACGACATTGTAGCAGCTGGGGGTGGCGGGCATGCCGCTGGTGGCGACCTCGCCGGTTTCGCCATCCAGCATGCCCACGTGATGGGTGTGCGCGCCGGTTTCCAGCATGGTCTGCAGGGGGCCGTCCATGAGCTGATCGCGCCAAGTGGTGCCCAGGTTATCGGTCTTCAGCAGGGCGGCCTGCACCCGGGCCCAGGTCCCGGGCTGGGTGAGCCGGGTGTACATGGCGTGGCGGAAGATGGCGCGGTTGAGGTCATTGCCCGCGATGCTGAAGATGCTGCCGACATCAAAAACCGAGCCCGCCGGGGTCGTTTCGCAGACGATGTAGGCCGGGTGATCCGGCACCGCATAGAGGTGCTGCACGGAGCCGAGGTAAACAGGCTCTCCGAGCTGGGACAGATCAAGACGGGCAGGGGCGGGGGCAGGGTAGGACATGGTCAGGGAACCCCTAGTTTTCATTGCGACCGGACCAGATTGCAAGAGGGGGGTTGCATCGGTTTTGCCGCGTGAAGGTTTCCATTTTTCTGCCCGGCGGTGAGAAAAAGGGGATGTTAAGATTTACCTTTAGCTGCGAGAGAGGTCTTGACCGAAGGGGGTAGGTAAGTTGAAGTGAGACTGTTCATGCGTGCCCTAGCCCCCCTCTTTGTTCTGTTTGGCACTTTTGCGGCCTGCCTGTGCGCAGCGCCGGGTGATTTGGATCCTGGGTACAGGCCCTCGGTGTATGCCAGTTCCTCAATACGTGGCATCTACAGCATCAGCCTCAACGAGGATGGAAATGCGACCGTGGGGGGGGCTCTGTTTGGGCACGAGGTTGGCGATAGTTATGAAATCATTAGAGAAGTTTCTCCAGAAGGAAATCGGTCTCCATCATTTGATGCGGTATCTCTGAATATCGCGGGGAGTTCCATCATCCGGCAATGGGATGATAAAGTCTTGGTGGGAGGTCCAAACTTTTTCGTTCCCATAAATAATTATCGGGGTGTTCAGCGGCTGAACCGTGATGGTAGCTTGGATGAGAGTTTTGCGGCTCACGTCTCAAATGGGACAGTTAATGCCATGGTCATCCAGCCGGACGGCAAGATCATCATCGGAGGCTCTTTTCTGACGGTGAACGGCGTCGCCAAAACGAAGCTGGCCCGACTGAATGCTGATGGGAGTCTTGATGAAGGCTTCAACCCTTCAGTCACGGGCAATGTGAACACGATGGCCATTGTGGCGGATCAAAAGATCATTCTGGGAGGTAACTTCAGCGCCATCAATGGCAGCTTTCGTAACTCCATGGCTCGACTGAATGCGGATGGATCCCTGGATGAAGCGTTTCAGACTTCTATTCAAAGGAGCATCGGCACACTACCAGGATATGTTTACAGTGTGGTTGTCCATGCAAATGGTGAGCTGACGGTGGGGGGAGAATTTAGCCACGTCAACGGATCAACGAGTTCAAACTTGGTGCGCTTACGCGAAGACGGCACGGTGTTGAAAAGGTTGTCAACATCCTCACATATTCGAACCATAGTTCTCCAAGCTGATGGGAAGCTTCTGGTCGGAGGGGCAGGTCCAACTGTGTATACTACTGAGCTTGCCTCGTATCCCTCATTGATGCGTTTGATGGCGGATGGTTCTACGGATGCTACATTCCTACCCCCTAACTTAAAAACCGGGGGGAATAAAAACTTCCGGCTTAACGCTTTGGCACTGCAAAAAGATGGGAAGTTGTTATTTGGGCTCGCCCTAAATACCTTCCAACTATTACCAGCGGCCCCTCTGCTGCTGCATCGACTCGAAAATGATGCTGCCACTGAGAGTCTCACGATGACTGGAGGCAACCGTATCGAGTGGTTGCGTGGAGGTACGGCACCCGAGGTATCGGAGGTTCGCTTCGAAATCAGTGAAAACGGTTCTGACTGGCAGTTTTTGGGGGATGGCACCCGCATTGGAAATGGCTGGGAACTCCGTGAACTCAGTTTGCCTGCCAGTGGATTCTTGAGAGCCCGTGGGCGGACATGTGGAGGCAGTTTCAATGGTTCTTATGGACTGGTTGGCAAGACGATTCCAATTGGCAGCGGCACTGCCCAGATCGTTCTGGAATCTCCGGATGAGGAGGTGCATGCTGGAGATGCTGGTGTTTATGAATTCGGCAGCAACTATGGAGTCAGGATCTTTAAAATTCGCAATTCAGGAACTGCTGTCCTGCGAATTGAGAGTATCTCCTTTGAGAATGCAGTAAGCTGTCTCATCAGTGCTAACAGCGAAGGAATGGACCGCAGTCTGGAGCCCGGCGCAGAGACTTCCTTCGCCGTTTTTATGGATCCTCGGATTAGTTATTCTTCCCCAAATCCGGCGGCGGCGATGAAAATTACCAGCAATGCAGGAGATAATCCTGAGATCCAATTATCGCTATCTGGAGAGTTTGCTCACAGTCCAACTGCAAATATTGATTCTATAAGTTTATACTATAATCAGAACAATGGAGATTATGTAAATCTTCCTTTTACAAGGTATTTTTTTCCCGAGCGAACAGGCTATGCGCTTTTGATTCCATCGTATCTGCGCTCAGCCGATTTACGGGTTTTCTTTAATGATTACATAGACGGTGTTTATCTGGGGATGCGCGCATTAAAGATAAACGGAACAAGTTCAAATTTAGAGGGCATTGTTCGTTTAAACTTCGCCCTGGTTCCAGAGCCCATTGTCATCGAGTCACTGTCGCCGGATGGGCAGAATTGGAAGACTTACACCATTCGTGTTTATCGTAGCCCGCCGAAGCCGGGAGAGTTTGACCCGACCTTTGCTCCTCAGGAGTATTTAGGTAACAGTGCAGATGCCATCTTACCCGACGGGAAAATACTTTTGAGTGGAAGGCGACGGAATTTGGATGGCTCGCTCGATAGTACTTTTCTGAATTTTGAGGAGTCCACCAGACGCAATGGAGTTCATGTGCAATCTGATTTAGGAATATTGTTCGAAGATCAAAACAGCATCAAAAGGTTGGGGCCTAATGGGCAAAGCCAATGGTATTCCTCTTATCTTCACAGTCCCGATACGTTCGTGAAAGTTCGGGATGGTTCTATTCTGACGGGCAGCCGCTCCTTTGTCTCATCCAAACGATCTCTGACTAGGCTTTCATCCCTGGGAGAATTGGATGAAACTTATGAGTCACCTGTTTGGGGGGATATCTTTGCCATGCTGGAACTGCCGGACGGGCGCACACTTGTCAGTGGGGATTTGTCTTCACGATTGGGTTCTACTCAAATGGCTGTAGGGCGGTTGCTCGCCGATGGAAGTTTGGATGCGACGTATCCGGTGGTTTCTAGCAATGGCGATATCGAGGCGATGATCCTGCAGCCGGATGGCAAGATTTTGCTGTATGGCACATTCACTCAGATCTTGGAGCAGTCGAGGAATGGTTGCGCCCGTCTAAACGCAGACGGAACTCTGGATACCAGCTTTGTTCCTGCTCTCGGATCGTCGGCGCGCATCGAAGCAGCCGTGTTGCAGGCGGATGGCAAAATCCTCCTGGCTGGACCTTTCGGAAATATCAATTCATCCACGCTGACTCTGATCCGGCTAAACTCGGATGGCAGCTTTGATCGCAGCTTGGAGGCCTATTCCTCTTCGTGGCATGCATCCAATCTCCTGATGCAGAAAAATGGATCCATTGTGCTTTCTGGCTCCTTTGAAAAGTTGAACCAGGTTCCTGTAAACAGGGTTGCCCGTCTTCATAACGGTCCGGCCACTGAAAGCCTGACGGTGCCTGATGCGACCCGGGTACTCTGGGAGCGAGGCGGGACGGCACCGGAGGCGCTGGATGTGTACTTTGAATGCAGCACAGATGAAGGTGAGACTTGGACCTGGCTGGGGCAGGGAAGTTACATCACCAGTGGATGGGAACTGACCGGGCTGAACCTGCCTGCTGCTGGGAAAGTGCGTGCCCGCGCGGTGCTGCAAAGCGGCCACAAAAGCCGCAGCCGAGGCCTGGTGGAAACTGTCGCCGCATTTGCCTTCACCCCAGCGGCGCTGGTGGTGGAGGATGGTGCGGGCCAACCCTGGGTCTCTGGTGCCTCAGCGGATTTTGGCCAAGCGGGGTTGGGTGGAGTGCAGCGGCAAAATCTTGTCCTGAAGAACACCGGCGAAACCCGGCTGGAGGACATCCGTGTGGAGATTGACGGGGTGAATGCAGCGGATTTCCGCCTTCTAGAGCCTGCTATCGCGACCTTGCCGAAGGCTGGTGAGCAGTCATTGCAACTCCTCTTCATTCCGTCCCAACTGGGAACTCGTACTGCTGTGGCCAGAATTTACAGTTCTGACCTGACGGAACCTATGCAGATCCAGCTCACAGGTGTGGGTATCAAGCCTTTGGTTCCTACCGTGAAAACGCTGCCCGCCACAGAAGTGCATCCTGCCTCGGTCCGGCTCAATGGAACCGTGAATATCCGTGGTTTGGTGAGGGAGGTTTTCTTTGAGTACGGCACTACCCCGAGCCTGGGCAATCTGCGGATGCTTTCAGCCGGAACAGAGGAAGGGTTTGAAGACCAGACGGTGCAGCAGACTCTGAGCGGGCTGTTGCCGAAAACGCGATATTACTTCCGCATTCGTGCCGCCAGCGCAGAGGGGGGAGCGGTGGGAGCTACCCTGAGCTTTGTGACGGGCAATAGCGCACCCGTGGCCCGCGATGATCAGTGGATCTTTGTCCGCACGCCGGGTTCGCTTTCTCTGAATGTCCTGGCCAATGATGAAGATCCTGATGGCGATGCCCTGTCTCTGGCCTCGTTCACGCCACCACTGCCGGAAGGTAGCGGTTCCTTAGTCAAGGTAGGCAATGCCCTGGTCTATACGCCTTCGGAGAGTGGCTACCAGAGTTCCTTTACGTACCGAGTGAAGGACGCAGCCGGGGCATTGTCGGAACCTGCTACCGTGCGTATCACCCTGAATGTTGCCAATTTATCGGCATCCAACTCGGGATTGATCTCCGCCGCAGGCCAGACCTATTCCCTGAACCTCAGGACCTATGCATTATGGAAGGTGCTGAATCCGCTGCCGTGGGTGCGGGTGGATGTGATGGAAGGTTTTGGGGACCGCCGCCTGCAGATCACTGTGCTGCCGAATACGACGGTGAAACCGCGCTCTGGAACGATCAGCATTGGCTATGCCACCCATGCGATCACCCAGGATGGTGTCTTGTTGCCAGTACTTGAGCAACCTGGGCTGCCGCTGCCTCCGGCCTATGTGGGGGCGGCGTTTGAGCTGCCCATTTCCACCCAGAATCTTCCGGTGATTTATACAGTCAAGAACCTGCCTCCTGGCCTAACCATAAGCGGTGCTACGGGAGTGATCTCCGGCGTGCCTACGCGTGCGGGGAACTACGCCATCAGCATCAAGGCCCGGAACGTCGCGGGAGCAGCGGTGGATACGGTGTTGCTGGACCTGGATGTCAACGAACTGCCTCGGGAGTTCCAGGGCAGGCATGAAGGCGTCATTTCAATCAACGAGAGCCAACCTCGAAGTCTGGGCGGTCGCTATGAGCTGACCGTGACTGCGACGGGAGCCTTTACGGGCAAGGTCACTCTGGGCAGTAAAACGGAGGCCATGAAAGGCAGTCTGGCAGTGGACCCAGCCGTGCCCACAAAGGCGATCGGCACCACCACCTTGACCAGTGGGAAGAACGCGCCACTGCGTCAGTTCAAGGTAGAATTGCACTCCGACGGTGACGGCAGCCATGAGGCCGAGTTGCTGACGGGTGGTGTGAAAACGGATGACGGTCACGGATGGTGGATTCCCTGGAACGGGAAGGATCGCCTGGCCACTGCGTATGCAGAAACGTACAGCTTTGTGACCTCGCCCGTGGAGTCGGAAGGTTCCGCGCCGGAAGGTCATGGTTATGGCTCCTTCAGCGTGGTGGAAAAAACGGGCGCGGTGAAGATCTCTGGCCGTCTGGCCGATGGCACCCCTTACATCTCCAGCGCTTTCGTGAGTGGCAGGGGAGACATCGTTGTCTATCAGTCGCTCTATTCTCAAGGCGGGGCGCTGGTGGGTGGTCTTGCTGTGGAGAGCCATGAGAATCGGGCGCTCAATGGTGTCCTTGGGGCATTGGACTGGGTGAAGCATCCGGTGGACATTAAAGTGAAGGATCTGGCCTATCGCGGTGGCTTTGGCGTTCTGGAACTGGGACCTCGTGGGGGCGTGTTGCCTAAGCTGGCTCCTGGAGGTCGCATCCTGGACCTGCCAGAAAGCGAGTCCCCACAGGCAGAGCTGAAGTTCAGTGGTGGTGGGGGGCCCGCGCCCTTTGATGCTGAGGTCATCGTGACCAACCCTTCCGCCAAAGGCCTAACGAACAAAGCGACCGTCAGCACGACTCCGGAGGCGGTGACCCTGCCTGTGCTGGATGTGAAAAAGGGCACTTTTAGCGGCAGCTTCACGCTGGCGGGCAGCGCCCCTTCGCTGAACCGTAAAACGGCTTTTTCGGGCCAGATTGTTCAGATTGAGGGAGTGGTGAAGGGGTATGGCTTTTTCATGCTGCCGGAGCTTCCTGCCGAGGGCGGAAGCCTGAAGACCTCGTCTCGACATTCGGGGGCTGTTTTGTTTCAGGCTGCGCCGTCGCCTTGACACGGGGCGGGGCCGCGCTTTGTGAAGGGGAATGTCCCTCATTGCCAATCTCTACCCGATTCTGAAACCCTGGCTGTTCCGCATGGATGCGGAGCGCGCGCATGAGTGGACGACGCGGATGATGCGCATCTCCCACAGCCTGGGGCTGCTGACGGTGGGGCAGGAGAATGTGCCAGTCACGCCAGTGGAGTGCCTGGGGCTGCGCTTTCCCAATGTTCTGGGGCTGGCGGCCGGGATGGACAAGTCCGCCTCGGCCGTGGAGGCCTGGGCGGCGGTCGGGTTTGGTTTTGTGGAGGTGGGCACGCTGACGCCGCGCCCGCAGCCGGGCAACCCGAAGCCGCGCCTTTTCCGCCTACCGGAGCATGAGGCGCTGATCAACCGCATGGGCTTCAACAACCCTGGCATCCACTCCGCCGTGAAACGCCTGAAAAACCGCCGCACCTCAGCGGTGGTCGGCGTGAACATCGGCAAGAATTTTGACACGCCGAATGAAGGGGCGGTGAACGACTACCTGCTGGGGCTGAAGGCGGCCTACCCGGTGGCCGACTACATCGCGGTCAACATCTCCAGCCCGAACACCAAGGGGCTGCGCGATCTGCAGGCCGAAGACTCGATCCGCGCCCTGCTGGGAGCCCTGAAGAATGAGCAGGCCCGCCTGGCTGCGGAGCATGGAAAAACGAAACCGGTGCTGGTGAAGATCGCCCCGGATCTGGAGGAAGCCCAGATTGAGGCGCTGGCCCGCGTGTTCAATGAACTGGCAGTGGATGGCGTCATCGCCACGAATACGACGATCAACCGCGCTGCCGTGGCGGGCCACGCTTTAGAAAACGAGGCTGGGGGCCTCAGTGGGGCTCCCGTGACCCAGCGCTCCACGGAAGTGATCCGCGCCTTCCGCAGCCTGCTTAATCCAGGCACGCCCATCATCGGGGTGGGTGGCATTCTCAGCGGCCAGCAGGCAGCGGACAAGCTGCAGGCCGGGGCCCAACTGGTGCAGGTTTACAGCGGTCTGGTTTATCGTGGTCCTGGTCTGGTGCAGGATGTGTTGCAAAAGGTGGGGCAGGGGCTGAAGTAACCCTCTAGGAAAGCCCTCCCAGGCACCGCCATGCTGCCTAAAATCTACGATACCCAACCTGCCATCCTCGATCTGGAGGCGGGGGAGTATTTCTGGTGTTCCTGCGGGCTGAGTGGGCACCAGCCCATGTGCGATGGCGAGCATACGGGCACCGGGTTGCGCTCGAAAAAATTCATTCTGACCGAACGCAGCATCGTGCGCCTGTGCAATTGCAAGCAGACCCGCACACCGCCCTTTTGCGATGGCAGCCACGCTGCCCTGAACGGCTAATTTTAGCCCTCCTCACAGTCCGCCCCGCTGCCGGACGGCTTCATAGAGGGTGATGGCTACCGCCGTGGCAAGATTCAGGCTGCGCGTGCCCAGCATGGGGATGCGCAAAACGTTGTCCAGGCTGGTCTGCATCAGCGTTTCTGGCACGCCGCGTGTCTCGGGGCCGAAAACGAGGTAAAGGTCTTCGCTGTGGGTAAAGTCGGCTTCCCAGTGCAGCTTTGTGCCCTGGACCTCCACGTAGAAAAACTCGGCCTCGGTCGAGGTTGCGGCCTGCATTTCCTCCCAGGAATCCCAGACCTGCACATCGACCTCCGCCCAGTAGTCCAGCCCGCTGCGTTTCAGGTACTTGTCTTCCAGGCTGAATCCCAGCGGCTTGATGAGGTGCAGCCGTGCGCCGGTGGCCAGGCACAGGCGGCCCGCAGCCCCGGTGTTGTGGGGGATTTCAGGTTGATAAAGGACGATGTGCAGCATGGACGGGAGCCGGGCACCGGAAGCCAGCCTCCATCGAAAAGCAAGGAGCGACCTTTGTCCGCCTGCTTTTCACATGCCTTCATTGGCCTAACAGAGAGTGTGTTATTGATCTGGGGTGCCACCTATCTGCGGGTGACTAAAAAAGCACGCTTGGCGGCCTCCATGCGCAGGGTTTCCACCCGGTGGATCTGGCTGGTGGCGGTGAGCTGGAGGGAGGGGAGTTCCAGTCCTGTGTCCAGGCATTCCAGGGAGCGCCACAGTCGCAGCTTGCCCTCGATGCCCAAAATTAGCACCTCCAGGGCTTCCAAAAGTCCCAACTCATCATCGCCGGAATTCACTTTGGCCTGAAGCGCCTTTTCTGCCATCCAGGCCCCGGCCTTTTTGAGGGTGCCTTCAGACTGGCCCAGGCGGTCTAACAAATTTTTTAGTTGCTGCTGGTCGGTCTCTACTTCGGCCTTCAGCGTCTGGATTTGTTCAGCTTCCGGGCGGGCACCATAGGTGGTGATGAGGTGATCGAGAAGCTGCAAGGCGGCGACGGAGCCCGCCAGATGGTCTCTGAGGTAAAGAGTCAGGTTTTCAAGATTCACACGCAGGCATCGTTTTTGCGGCCATCGGTGCGCTTGTGAGGTAGCCCTAGGGAGCCTTTTGGACGGTCATTATCACAATAACACAGCCCTTGGACAGGAATGGGAGACTTTTCTGTCTTGGCAAAGGGGCGGTTAGCCGACAAACTCACCTTTCTGTCCGCGTTTGTCTTTCCGCAACCCCTCATCCTGCCCCGATCCTATGCCCCGCAAACTCAGCCACATCGCCCCAGACTGGTGGGACTACACCACGCTCGACCATGACCTGATCAACGACGCGGCCCGCCTCACGGAGCGTGATCTGCGCCAGCTCTCCCGCCCTGGGTTCAAGGTAGTCATGTATGATACCCTGGAGGATTTTTATCTGGCCCAGGCCCTGGAGTATATTCATGCCTGGAAGCAGGCCTCGGCGGACAATCCGGCGGGCATTTGCGGCCCCATCGGTCCTACGGAGCAGCTTCCCCTGGTGGCGCGCCTCGTCAATGACCTGGGCATTTCCATCAAGGACGGCCACTTCTGGGGCATGGACGAGTGGTATGACCCGGAAACCAAAAAGGAGGTCTCCATGGAGCATCCGCTGTCCTTTGAAAAGGCGGACCGGGAGCTGTGCTTTGACCGTATCCAGAAAAAGCTGGTCATGCCCGATGCGCACATGCATTTCCCGAAGGCGGATGTGACCGACTATGTGAAAAGCTGGCACTCCGGTGTGCGCTGCATCGTCATGCAGGGCGGCCAGGGCGACATCAAGCACTGGGCCTTCAACGACCCGCTGAAGCGTACGGGCAAGTGGAAGAACGAGCCGCCACCGCCCGCTGAATACCGCAAGCTGGGCACCCGCATTGTGGATCTCCATCCGGTGACCCTGTCCCAAAACGCCCGCACCTCAGGTGGTGGCAATATCACCATGGTGCCGCAGATGGCTATCACGGTGGGGCCGAAGGAAACCTGGATGGCGGAGAAGGTGAGCATCTGGCAGGCCGGCATGCATGACAATCCGCTGGGGCAACGCCTCACTGCGCTGATGATCTCCAAGCGGCTGGCTGACTCCTCCGTGCCGATGTCACTGCTGGCCGATCACCAGAATGTGCAGTTCAACTATTTCCGCGGCGGCCTCGGCAGTTGCGCGGTCGAGATGCACTGAGTTTGAATCATTTACGGGGCTGGTGCTGGAGGCCGATGGCCTATCGCACCAGCCCTTTTTTGCACCATCAAAGCTTGGCTAACGCTGAGGTTTCGGCAGGGCAGGGGCTTCATTGATGATCTCGATCGCGCGTTCCAGCGCGGCGTCTTCTGATTCTTGCTGAACGGTGTAAAACTGGTGAGCAGAGCAAGCTGCACTTGCCGAGGTGGTTCACTGAGTCACTTCAACAGGAGTGATGACCGTTCGCTTGTCATCCTTGAGATACTTGTCGAACAAGGCGTTGGTCTGCGTCGGGTTATATTCAGCCAGCTTCGTTCGCTTCAAGTGATCGCCCTCGATCGTGTAGGCGTAGATGCGGGCGATGGGATCACCAGCGCGGGGGCTATCAATCTGTTGCGTGACGAGCGCGTGTTGCCCCAACTCATTAATCTGACCAACAAAGCATGCTTTGACGTCGATTTGAGGCACCGCACCGGGACCAAATGCGTCCTCACCTTGATTCTGCACACCAGTTGATTCTGTGAACGTGTTGGCAGCTACGCCAGCAAGAAAAACTTCCCACGCGGGGAGCTGTCCTGCGGCAACATCTTCGTGGTAGTATTCCTTGCGCGTCAGGAAGGTTTCATTTTTACCATCGCCATTGATGTCCGCTTGCCATTTCAGCAAGACGGAAGGCACTGGATACTGAGTGGTTGTTCGATAGAACGCCACCGGGTCAACGATCTGCGCAGAGACGCAATGCGTCGATGCAAACAACAGTGCAG
Source organism: Prosthecobacter algae (assembly GCF_039542385.1). NCBI lineage: Bacteria > Pseudomonadati > Verrucomicrobiota > Verrucomicrobiia > Verrucomicrobiales > Verrucomicrobiaceae > Prosthecobacter > Prosthecobacter algae. The sequence continues at coordinate 46,915 of NZ_BAABIA010000011.1, forward strand.
CTAGGGCGAAGGCTTTCATACTATTCGATTTGAGAGTTAACACATTGAGCGTAGTCGTTGATGTTTTGGAGAAAGCGCCTGGCTGGAGTGCTGGTTCTTCGCCCAATGTTCCAGCAGCTTCTGTGAAAGCTGGAGGCGGTGGGTTCCCATGTGTGCGGAGCATCCCTGAGGTTGGTAACGGGCGGAGTCGCGAGCTTTGCGAAGCGCTGGAGTTGGCTCGCCGCACGTTGCAGGCCGATCACTTCCGGTTCTTCACCAGCAACCACAGCAGACCAGTTACCGCCACGATCAAAACGATGATGATGCTCCACGGCGTTGATGAGGTCGGCTCCTCGCTCGGTGTTGTTTCGGGCTTTGCTTCGGGTGCCATCGGCGTTGGCGGTTGCACCACTGGCGGCTTCGGTGCTGGCGTGGTTTCTGTTGTCTGTGGTTCCGCAGTGCCTGGTGTGGTCTTGGGGGATGGATTCAAAGCAGCCAATAGGCTACTCCTATACTTTTCGGACGCCACTATCTGCCTCGAATCCGGCATGCTTGAGAGTGACGGCTCTATTGCGACGGCTACATCTTCCGCAAGCATGAGTATCGCTGATCTTGTTTCACTGTCCCTCGGATCGTCCTCCTTCCACACAGATGATCGTGACAGAACATACTGAACCATTTCCATTCTTAGCGAGGGGTTACCGCTATCACGCATGCGGCCCTGAACTTCAGCCCACCACTTTGCCTTCTCACTTCGCAGAGCATCTAATGCATTAGCATCAAGATGATTCGATGAGACACTTTGTGCGCCCAGCGAGGAGAACGCTCCCAAGATGAGCGTAGCGATGTAAATGCGCATTGGTTTTTTCATCATACAAAACTACTTTGGAGACACGTTTGTTCCTGTGAGGGTAACATTCTGCAAATCAGCGTCCATGGTGAACTGCAGCTTGATATTGAAGTCTAGGAAGTCACTGGCGCGAAACCACTTCCGACCAACATTAAGGCGCACGAACTCCTTAAACTCGGCATAATCAGTCATACCCTCGCCTGCCTTCAGCCCCTTAATGGTCATGAACAGTTTTGGAGCATCGTGTGACAAGACCTCGCCTTGCTTGGTTTGATATGTTCCTGCTGATGTTGGGTTGTAAGGATCATTGATCTCGTCAATCACACCGGTGTCATCGTTGCCGGTGATAGAATCGGTTGGGAAGTTCACTGCAACATCAGCCTGATTGGCCTTTGGCTGGTTGGCGTAAAGTGCTCCGGCTCCATCTGGGAATAGACCCTTCGCGATACCTCCATTGTTGGTAATCGTTTCTTTAAATTGTCGTGACACGTCCCAGTGACGATTTGCGCCGCCGTCAAGAGTCGCTTGGCCGTTGTTCAAGATCGGGTGATTACCAGTGAGGCCGGATGGCTGAACTGTTCCCATCAAATCGGGAACCTCCGCTGTTTTGTCGAACATCGATTTTGGTTCAATTGCGAAAACCATTAGCCATGGTCTGTCCGGCTCTACAGTGACGGCAACGGAAGCATCACCAGCAATATTCGTCCGGCTCGTATTTCCCAAAATGACCGGCTGAGTGGGCTTACGCTCAAATCTACCGGCACCTCCCCACACGACCCATACATTCATCTGCGCAGCGACAGCCCCTCCTTGTTTCGCTTTGATCTTCACCTCGGTTGGGCCGGTGCCTGTAGCATCTCGCTTCACTCGCCGCTTTAGCGGCTCTGGAGGGTCGGTGGGCAACCCGCCATCCCACTGAACGATCTGATTGGCATTACCATCAGTGATCTGCTCTGCGGTGACTCCGACAGCCTTAAGAACTACATAATCCTGATTCAGCTCGGTGGACTTCTTCGGCGTGACGAAATGCTCAACGGTGCTCCCTGCTTTGGCCGATTTCACCACGTCTCCCACGACTCCGGCCATGTTGGCATCAGGCTCTATGTCAACCGGGAGGAGATAAACACTCCGCTTGAAAAAGCCATGAACCGTCAATGGGGGCGGGGGTGGCTCGATGCACAGGGTTTTGCCATCGGCAGCCACTGAGAGTCCATATTGATTCAGTGCTGAATCAACCGTCACGGAGGCTTTCGTTTCTCCTGCTGGCAGAGTGAACTCCACCTTGCCCACGACTTGCAGGGAGTTGGTGACCTCCGTCTCCGTGAAGACCAGATAAGTTCGCGTCTCCGCCGCTCCCACGGCTTTCTGCGCCTCCAAACGCACCCGCCGATAGTTGGAACGGAAGTCGTAGCCCAACCACTCAAAATCCGCCTTCACCGCCACAAAGTGAGGGATGAGTCCCACCCAGCGGACGTCCCCACCGGGAGATTGGGCTGGGTTGTATGAAGTCCAGGGGGTGACCGATGCTCCGGCATAGTCCAGGGCCTTGATGGTGGTCTCGGTCCATAGGGCAGCCTCATTCGCCTTGGGAATGGGCTGGTTATGCGGGGTGTAGGGAAAGTCCCGCTCCTGCTCAGGCCCCGCCAAGCTCCTCACAAAACCTTCATAATTGCCCGGCGTATCGCCTTCGCCTTCACCCTCTGCGGCCCAGCTTTTAAAAATGAACGTGGCCGGGGGCGTGGAGCCTGCGCTCTGGGGTGAGCTGCCCGCCGTCTGCTCCGCCGCATTGCTGAAGCCGTCGCCATCCGCATCGCCGCTGCCGCCGTGGATGCCGGCACTGCTCAGGGGATTCAGCAGGTTCGCCAGTTCCCAGTCGTCGCGCAGGCCGTCCCAATCTGTGTCCGAGTAGCGGGGATGGGTTCCTGCTGCCAGTTCCTGCGCATTGGTCAGCAGGTCGAGGTCAAAGTTGTCGGCATCATCGGTTAGGTTGTCGCCGTCCTGGTCGGCATTGAGGGCGTTCAGCCCCTTGGCCACCTCCCAGCCATCCGGCAGGCTGTCGCTATCGGTATCCGCCAGTAAAGGGTTCGTGTTGGCTGCTTGCTCTCCCAGGTTCGTCAGGTTGTCATTGTCAAAGTCATCGGCCCCGTCGCTGAGGCTGTCGGCATCTTCATCCGCGTCGTTTTTATCCAGGCCCTTCAGGGTTTCCCAGGTGTCGAAAAGACCGTCGCCGTCGGTATCCAGCACATCGTTGTAGCGCGGGTCACGGACATGGACGCCCAAGAGTTCGTCACGGTTTCCGTAGCCATCCCCATCCCAGTCATCGTCATAGTCATGAATGGAAAGCGGGCCGTTATCGCGCACCATCCCGGCAGGCAGCGGCAGCCCAGTCACCGCCTCATAGTCATTCAGCACCGCCCGCGTCTGGGGCAACTGTGTCACCGAATCGGTCACCTGGATTGTCACTGATTGCGAAACCATGCTCAAGGCTGCGTTGGGGTCCGTTCGCGCCTGGTATTCTTCTAGGTTGAAGAGGAAGTCCCCATCCGGGTCATCATAGGCATCCAGCGTATTCACAGGGTTCAGCCCATGGGCGATCTCCCACACATTGCTCATGCCATCGCCGTCCCAGTCCAGGATGAATCCCAGCGCACTGCTGCCCAGCGCCGTCTGAATGGCGACCGCCAAATCCTCCTCCGTGAAAAATTCAATGTAAGGGTAGGCATAGGAATAGTACATCAGCTCATCATGGTCGCTGACGCCGTCAGAGTCGGTATCCACCAGCAGCGGATCGCCAAAGATAGAGTCCAGCCCGTCCTCCAGTCCGTCACCATCCGTGTCCGGATCGTTCGGGTCCGTTTGCAAAAGCACCTCCTCCGCCGCATTCAGGCCATCGCGGTCATAGTCCGTCGGCTCCCAGTGGTTCGGCCTGGCCCAGCTCTCATAGTCATAGGTTTCACCCTCGCCGTTAGGCCAGTCCACATAGGCCCGGTTGTAGTGATAGCGGGTTAAGTTGCCAAAGATGATTTCATCCCGGTCCGAAAGCCCCTCACCATCAAAGTCGGTCAGGTGGGCCGTGATCCACCAAATGTCACCCCCATTCAAAGGCGAATAGCCACCTGGGGGCGTGTTTTGGAGCGGCTCAATGTCCAGCATCCCATTCTTGTCCACATCCCACAGCCGGGGGATCAGCACCACCCACTCCTCATAGTCTGTTAGGCCATCCATGTCACTGTCTGCCAAGAGTGGATTGGTCCCGGTGATGAGGAGCTCATCACTGTCCGTGATGAAGTCTCCGTCCGTGTCCGCCAGACTGGGGTTCGTCCCCAGGGTCAGCTCTTCCGCATCGCTCAGCCGATCGGCATCGGCACTGGCCGCTGCCGCCGGATACAGCCCCAGGGACTGCGCTTGGCCGCTCGCAGGCAGCATCCACACCAGGATCCCGGTCATCAAGACCGCCTGAAGCCATTTAGAGAAAAGACAGGTTTGTCGCACGCCTATCCTTTAGCCATCCTGCATCATCCTGACCAATCTACGATAGTGAACTTTCTGCCACCTGCTGATGTGGGTTTTAATCCGCTAACAAAAAGTGTGGCGGTTTTTGAGGCGAGGCGCTGTCCAGCTTACAGCCCCTGGAGGGCCGTCGAGACATTGTCCACGCTGAGCAGTTCTGGCAGGATCATGGGTTCCTCTTTCCCTGGCGTGTAGAGGACGTTCACCGGCACGGCGGCTTTGCCGAGATCCGACAGAGCTTTGGTGATGCGAGGGTCTTCGTTGGTCCAGTCGGCCTTCAGCAGCACCACCTTTTTGTCGGCGATGAGCTTCTGCAAGGCGGCGTCTTTGTACACCCGTTTGTTCACCTGGCAGGTGAAGCACCACTTGGCAGTGTAATCGATGTACACTGCTTTGTTGGCGGCGCGCAGTTCGGCCACTTTTTCGGGTGACCATGCTTCCCAGGTCAGGCCGCCTTCAACATGGCTGCCTCCGCTTACGGCCCCTTTTTCCACCTGGGGCCAGCCAAAGGCTAGGCCACCTCCGACGCAAAGCAGGGTCAGCAATACAGCGATGATGCGGGTGCGCTGAGGCTTATGCGGCAGGGACCAGCGGCCATAGATCCAGCAGCCCAGGGCCACGATGACGAGGCCAAAGAGGGTGAAGAGCATCGGTTGGCCCTCGACCATGCCGGTGAGCACCCAGGCCAGGAAGGCCACGGTGCCAAAGAGCAGGAAGGACATGCCTTGCTTGAAGCTTTCCATCCACGCACCAGGGCGGGGCAGGGAAGACACCAGCTTGGGGAACAGCGACAGGATGAGGAACGGACTGGCCAGACCGAGGCCGATCATGGTGAACATGAGCAGGGCCTGGACTGCTGGCAGGGTGACTGCATAGCCCAGCGCAGGCCCAAGGAAGGGGGCCGAGCAGGGAGTGGCGACGATGGTGGCCAGCAGGCCGGAAAAAAAGGAGCCGCTCACGCCTTGCTTGGCCTGGAGATCTGCGCCTACGCCCACGGCTGAAGCACCGATTTCGAACAGGCCGGCCATGTTCAGGCCAAAGATCAGGAAGAAGGCGCACAGCCCATAGACGAAGCCGGGGGACTGCAACTGGAAGCCCCAGGCCTTGCCCAGCGAAATCACCAGCCCGCCGAGAGCCCAAAAGCAGATGAGCACACCGAAGGTGTAGGCCAGGCCGTGCATGAGGACCTGCCGTTTGTCCTCACCCGCCTGCTGCACCACGCTCATGATCTTGATGCCCAGTACAGGAAACACGCAGGGCATGACATTCAGAATCAGCCCGCCGACAAAGGCGAAGAGCAGGTAACCGGCAAAGCTGCGCTCCGGAGCCTTGGCCACGGTGGCGGGAGTTTTTGCCTCCGCAATGCCCGAAGCAGGCGCAGACGTCATTTGGCCAAACACTTCCGCCATCGCCGGATCAGCCTCCGCCTTGTCGGCCAGTGCCACGGTTAGCTTGGCTTCGGGTTTGGCCGGCATGCAGTTCTGCGGATCGCAGACCAGGGCATCCACTTTGACGGAGATCTCGCCCACGTTGCCAGACTTGCCGTTAGGCGTGATCTTGGCGGGGAGGTAAACGGTGCCATCGTAACCCTGGCTGGTCTTGCCATCGGTGGAAGGCACCTCATGGGTATCCGGCCAGGGCAGCTCCTCCACAGTCCAGCCTTCGGGCAAGGTCCATTTCAAGGTGGTGGGCTTGCCGATGACATCAGCGGGCAGCACCTTGCCATAAGTATGCCAGTGAGGCTGATGCTCCAGCTTCACGGCGATGCGAAAGGATTCTCCGGGAGCTGCGGCCTTGACTTCCGAGACGAGGCTGGCTGTCACCTTGGCCGTGGCCGCATTAGGCGTCAGGTTGAACTGAGCAGAAGCAGGCCGCTGTGACGTGGCCAGCAGCAGGCAGAAGAACAAAAGACGCGAAACGGTTTGTAGCATAGTGATGATACGAGAAATAGGAGTGCAAACTATTCCTGTCTCTTTGCATTTTGTGATTTGAGTCTCATTCACGCGCCTTCAGCACTCCGACCATGTCGAGCTTGTGCACCATGCGGCCGACGACCCAGAAGCAGGCTCCGGCGGCGGTGAGCACGACCAGCACCGCGATGCTGTAAGTCTTGTAGCTGATGATGAGCGGCATGCGGATGGTCTCCGTGCTGATGGCGGCCATGATGAAGGTGGCCAGCCCACGCCCAAAAAGAAGCCCCACCGGCAGGGCGACGAGCACGAGGATGGTCAATTCCCCCAGCAAGACGCTGCCGACCTCGCGCTGGGTAAAGCCCACGACCCTGAGCGTGGCGAGGTCGCGGCCACGTTCGGACAGGGCAATGCGGGCACTGTTATAGACCACACCAAAGGCCACGATGACGGCCAGGGTGAGGTAAAGCTTGCGGATGATGCCGATGCTTTCCCCGGTGGTGGTGCGGAAGGCGGCGAGCTGCTCCTTCTTCACCAGCGTCACGGCAATGCGGGGTGTTTCTTTGACCTGAGTCATGAAGTCCGTCCAGCCTTCCTGATCCACCGTCAGATAGGCACCACTGACGGAATCGCCTTCCTGCATGAGTCGGTGCAAGGCCAGTTTGTCCATGTAGGCCGCCACGCCAGCGAAGTCTTCACGCAGGCCGGTGATGGGCACATTCAGCACGGGGCGGCGGCCTTCCAAGACAGAGACTTGAATTTCATCGCCAAGCTTGGCCCCGAGAATTTCCGCCAGCTTGACGGACATGACGATGCCCTCATCTGGCAGTTCGATGGGATGGCCTTTGGCATCCAGCACACGGTTCAAATCTGCCCCTTTGGGCATACCGGTGATGGAGAGCTTGCGCGTGTGGTGGCCATAGGTCAAACGCGCCTGCACCACGCGGATGGGTTCCGCCCGGATCACGCCGGGCAGGTGCTCGAGATCATGCAGGGCGCTGGCGCTGCCTGGCTCGATGAGAAAGGCCACCACATCCTGCCGCTGCACATCGTTCCATTGATAGGTCAGGAGGTAGTCGATGCTGTCCTCCATGCTGCCAGGCAGCACCATCAGGCCAGTGGCCAGGGAGAGACCCAGCACGGTGAAAGCGGATTGCCAAGGGCGGCGCTCGATATTGCGCAGGGCCATGCGGAAGGCGGGCCCAGTGCCCCGTGTGAGGCCGATCCGCTCCATCAGGCTCGGTTTAAAATCAGCAGGCGGCTCAGGTCGCATCGCCTCGGCCGGGGGCAGCTTCACCGCCATCCAGACCACGCTGAGTACGCCCAGAAAGGAGGCCCCCGCGCTGACGGCCAAGGCCACACCCAGAGCACCGTAATCGAGCATGAACTTGAGGGATGGGAAGCGGAAGAACAGCTCATACATGCTGAGCAAACCATTGCCCATGAAGCGGCCTGCCACACCGCCGATGATGGAGCCGATGACGACGATGACCATGGCAAAGCCCAGGTAGTGCCGCCCCACCTGCCAGGAAGAATAACCCAGGGCCTTGAGCTGGGCGATCTGCTCCCGCTGCAGCCGCACCAGCCGCGCCAGCACGGCATTCACCATGAAGGCTGCCACACTCAGGAAGACGACTGGATAAGCGAAAGACAGCGCATTGAGCACGCGCAGTTCATCATCCAGGCGTGCGGCGCTGCCGTGGTCCTTTCGAGTATAGGCACCGATGGCCCCGTAGCTCATCAAAAGGCGGTCCATCTCGGCGATCACGGGGCCTGGTTCGGCCCCAGGGGCGATGTCCACGACAAAGTCATTGAAGGCACCATCCATGTTATAGGCCACGGCGACGGCGCGATAGTTCATCCAAAAGACGCCAAATCGTTTGTTATCCGGCAGGGTCTCCCCGGCGCGGGCTTCAAAGACAAACTCCGGCGACAGGCCGATCCCCGTCACGGTGATGCGGTCCCGGCGGCCATTGATGATGGCATGCACACCATCGCCGAGGTCCAGCTTATTGGCCAGGGCGAAGGCCTCGCTGACCACGGCCTCGCCGCGTGCATCCGCCCGTGGGATGCGCCCCCGGCGCAGGAAAATTTGGTTTAAAAGTGGGTCCCGGTCCTCCGGCAGGGAGACGATGTGGGCGGTGCAGGGCTCCAGCACGCCAGGAAGGTCCAGCACCGCATCCAGCACCACGCGGGTTTCGATGGCGGCCACACCGGGGATCTCGGCCATGCGGTCCTTCATGGAAAGGGGGGCACGTTTCAGCGAGCCAAACACATCCGCCATTCGGTAGCGCTGGTAGTACGCATCGCGCGTGCCTTCCAGCGTCAGGATGAGGCTGCGCGTCATGATCATCATCGCCAGACCGCAGGCCATCACCAGGGAGACGGCGATGATCTGCCCCTTCATGCGGTTGACATCGCGGAAGAGCTTGAGATCGAGAGGCGTGAGCATCGGGGGGATGAAACGGGATTGACCGAAAGCGAAGGTAGTTCGAAATCCCTCCTGTTCATCCTGCATTTCGTGTGAATGCTATCGAAAGCGCCTGTTATTCTTTTCCATGACCTCTCCTGATTCCTCTGCCCCCCTTGGTGTGTTCGATTCTGGCGTCGGTGGGCTGACGGTTGTGCGCGCCCTGCGGGAGCTTTTGCCGAATGAGTCCATCATTTACCTCGGCGACACCGCGCGGGTGCCGTATGGCTCGAAATCGCCCGATACCATCCGCCGCTTTTCCGTGGAGGATACCCAGTTCCTCGTCAGCCACGGTGTGAAGGCCGTCGTCGTCGCCTGCAATACCGCCACGGCCCACGCACTGCCAGTTTTGCAGGCCACCTTTCGTGTGCCCGTCATCGGTGTGCTGGAGCCTGGCGTGGAGGCCACACTGGCGGATGATTCCTGCGAGCGCGTGGGCATCATCGGCACGGCAGGCACCATTCGCAGCAGTGCTTACCAGTATGCCCTGGCCATGCGGAAACCGGACCTCCTGATCCATGCTATCGCCACGCCGTTGCTTGTGCCTTTTGTCGAAGAGGGCTGGACGGACCACCCGGCGTTGAAATCGGTGCTCAAGGAATACCTCAAGCCCCTGCTGGACAAGGGCATGGATACCCTGGTGCTCGGCTGTACGCACTACCCGCTGCTGATTCCCGTGCTGAAGCGAATGCTGGGAAATAAGGTGCGGCTGGTGGACAGCGCCAGCACCTGTGCGGCCCACACGCAGCGCATGCTGGAGGAGAAGGGGCTGCTGCGCACGGCCAAGGGCAAGCCGACCCTGGAGATCTACCTGACCGACCTCGCTGAACAGGCTGAGGCATTGGCCAAAAGGTTCCTCGGCACCGAATTCGGCAAGGTGAAAAAAGCGACGTTGTGAGCGGCCTCTCAAGCCGTTCTGCAAGCGCCGCTTATGGCCAATGAAACCCCGCGCATGGAGTCGCGGGGTTTTATCGGCGTCACTTCACGACTTCACCCACCAGGAGGATGGCACCGACATAAACGGAGGTGCCATTGAAGCGTTCCGGCTTGTCCATGACGTTTTTGTTTTTGGCCAGGATGGCCACCTTGTCCGGTTGGTCAGGGTGGATCTCGATCTTCACGGTGTGAACCTTGTCTTCCAGATTGCTGCCGATCATCAACGTGGAGAGACGGTGATATGTGCAGTAGGCATCAAAGCGCGGCACGATCTTACTGGGCTGATCATCTAGGGTGACAATCACCTGGCCGCAATCCGGGCCGACGAGGTCATAGAGCGCACAGCGGGTGCCTTTGAACTTGAAGGTGATGGTTTCGCCCGGCTTGCTGCCTTTGTGCAGGGTGGTCATGCGGTTGGCCCAGCGTTTGCCGAAGTCGTCTGTTTTTGGGTCCAGGAGGCTGAAGCCGGTAGAGAGCTGGGCATCTGTGATGGGGGCCAGTTGGGCCTGCTCGTAATGGGTGGCGATGAAGGCAGCCTTCAGCGCATGAGAAGCCGGAGCTTTGGAGGCTGCTTGGATGGGTGCTAGCGAGCGGACAATGGCGGCCAGATACATCTCGTGGCCGGTCTCTACGTGAGGATGCACGCTGTCTGGAGCGAAGACGAACTTGTCGCCCAATGCCTTCTTTTCTTCATCGGTCTTCGGCAGTTTGGCGCGCCATTCGATCTTGCCTTCCTTGGCCAGTTTCGCGACTTCCAGGCCCATGTGAATGGTGGGGATGCCATAGTGGTCGGCGATGGATTCCATGGCGCTGGCGGAACGTTGGAACTTGCCCTCTTTCAGGGGGCCGACGAGCGCCTCCGTCACGGTGTAAACAAAGCAGATATCGCAGTCTGGCAGCGTCTTCCAGGTCTGGCGCACGATACCCTCCATGCACTGGTGGATCTGCTCCGGTGCGGCCCCGCCATCATTGACGGCGAACTCCACGAAAAGCAGGTCCGGCTTGTGGTCCAGAACGTCCTGCTTCAGGCGGAAGACCCCGAGGTCGGATCCTGTGCCGCCGATGGCCGCATTGATCTCGCTGATCTTGGCCTGCGGATAGGTCTTCTGAAAGTGCGCGAGGGTCTTGGGTCGCCAACCCTGCTGGGCGGTGATGCTGCCGCCGAGGTAGCCGATGCGCACCTCGGCCCCTGGCTGGCTCACCTTGGCCAAAAAGTTGGGCAGGCCGTCGCGAGGCCGACATTCCTGGGCTGAAACGAGCGGGAAGTCCTTGTCGGCAGCGGGAAGGGGGGCAGCCGTGATCAATGTGAGAAGGGCGAGCGGTAGAAGACGCATAAAGGAGCCTCCACCCTGGAAGCGGGCTACATCGCTGGCAAGTGGATGCACGGCTTTTCCCGGGTTCATTTTTCCCTTTCATGGCCACGGCTTCGACCGTAAACCTGTATGCCCCCGCCGTGCTCACCTCCGACTTCGATTACCATCTCCCGCCTGAACTCATCGCCAGCGAGCCGCTGGCCGATCGCGCAGCCTCGCGCATGCTGGTGGTGAACCGGGAAGCAGGCACGCTGGAGCATCGCTCCTTTGCAGATTTGCCTCAGTATGTGAGGCCGGGTGACCTCTGGGTGATGAACAACACCCGGGTGGTCCCGGCGCGCTATTTTTCCAATGATGGCAGCCGCGAAGTGCTGCGGCTGGAACCGCTCACGGCCACCCGCTGGCGCTGCATGGTGAAGCCGGGAAAGAAGTTCCGCCTAGGCCATACGGTGCAGATCGGTGATGCGACGGGCACGGTGGAAGACATCCTGGAAAATGGCGAGCGCATCCTACAGTGGGATCGCGAGGTGGATGAAGCCACGCACGGTCATCTGGCCCTGCCGCACTACATGGGGCGTGATGACCAGCCTGAGGACCGCGAACGCTACCAGACCGTGTTTGCGCAGGCCGCTGGGGCTATCGCCGCACCGACGGCAGGCCTGCATTTCACGCCTGAGATTTTAGCAAAGCTTCCCCATGCTTTTGTGACTCTGCATGTGGGTGTGGGCACCTTTCAACCTGTGAAGGCGGACAAGCTGGAAGAGCATGTGATGCACAGCGAGAATTACGTAGTCAGTGCAGAGACTGCTGCCGCTGTGCAGGCCGCGAAGCGCGTGGTGGCCGTAGGAACGACGGCCATGCGCACGCTGGAGACGGTGGCACGCGACCATGACGGCCAGGTGGTGGCCCAGAGCGGCAGCACGGACATCTTTATTTATCCTGGCTACCCATTCCGTGCCGTCGGGGCCATGCTGACGAACTTTCACCTGCCGAAGTCCACGCTGATCATGCTTGTGAGTGCCTTCGCAGGAAAGGAACTCATCCTCCGCGCCTATGAGGAAGCCATCCGCGAGCGCTATCGTTTCTTCAGCTATGGCGACTGCATGCTGATTCTCTAAAAGCCCACCAGGCACAAAAAAAGCCCCAAAGTGATTGGGGCTTTTCAAGTGTTCTGCCCTGGAGGGGTTAGATCATCCCCAGCTTCATTTTCCCCTCCACGGAGATCATGCCCTGGTTCCAGGCGGGTTCCCAGACGAGTTCCACAGCGGCATCGTCCATGTCTTCGATGGTCATGATGCGGCTCTGGGCATCGGCAGCGATGGTGGGGCCCATGCCACAGCCGGGGGCTGTGAGGGTCATTTTCACCACGGCGCGGTTTTTGCCTTCTTCGTTCTGTTCGACCTGACAGTCATACACCAGGCCCAGATCCACGATGTTCACCGGGATTTCGGGGTCATAGACGTTTTTGAGCTGATTCCAAACCTGGGCTTCCAGATCGCTGGCGTTTTCCGGAATGTTGGAAGAGCTGCTTTCGGAGTCTTTTTTGGCCGCTTCAGGGTCGATGCCCAGAGCGTCAACATCCTTGGCGCTGATGCGAGCCAGGCCAAAATCTGTGGCGACCGTGTAAGTGCCGCCCAGGGATTGGGTGATGATGACCTTCATGCCAAGGGGCAAATTGATGGAATCGCCGCTCGGGATCTGGATGGCTTCGACTTCGCGTTTCAGTTCAAGGGAGGAATGCATGGGGGTAAAAAGGAGAAAGGAACTTCGGCAACTTCAGTGGTTGAGCATGGAGGCGGCTCGTCCAGTGTCAACTTACGAGCGGGGACAGAACCCTGACCCAGACTCATTTTCGAGGGGCTTCTCAATGCCCGACAGTGATGCTTCCATAAACCGAATGGTAATGAGCGGGCAAAGATTTGGCTTAGTTATTGAATTGAAGCTTAATTTATGTAAGATTCAGGATAATTTATGGTGTTTTAGTGGCGTTGGTTAATCTTAGAAAAAATAAAGTGAGAGTCGTTTTTTCTTCCTTTCTTCATAAATTATGAATTTTATCGTATAAAAGGCGCAAATTTGCGATATTAGAAAAACACAGCCTTCACGTTCTCTCACTTTTCCATGCGTCTTCTCCTCACCCTTGATGATATCGAAGCGGCTCTGGCCCATCTTCCTGGTTGGAAGCGTGAAGGTGCGAATTTGGTGAAGAACTATCGATTTGCTTCCTATTTGAAGGGCATTCAATTCGTACAAATGCTGGCTCAGTCGGCCGAAGAAATGAACCACCACCCTGACCTTTTTGTCGGCTGGTGCAAGGTGACGGTAAAACTCACCACTCATAGCGAAGGTGGAATTACCCGCCTGGACATTGACATGGCCAAGCATGCCGAAAGATGGTCCAAAGAGACAGAAGCCACGACTGCCACAACACGGGTGGCGCTGTGATGGCTTGATGCGAAGTGATTAAAGGGATGGTTATCGAATTCCAGGCAGGGACCTGTGAATTGTTTACATCCGCTTTCAGGTGGTAGAGCACTCCGTTGGGAGAGTCCCTAAAATTACAGCTTCTTGATCAGCCCTTCGAGCAGGTCGCCCAAGCCCTCGCCGCGCATCAGGTTTTTGAGAACGCGATCAGTCTTGGGTTTCACTTTGGGATCAGAGAGCGGGCCGGAAGACTCAATGTCGAAGGTCATGCGTCCTTGGTCGTCCGAAAGGGCTTTGGTAAGGCCCCGTGCGAGCGATTCGCCAAGTTTGGCCTGGGAAATACCGCTCATCAGCCGAGTCTGCAAGGCCTGACCGCAGGATAGACGCAGTTCGATCTCATGGCGGTCCTGGGCCGCATTGACCCAGGATTTGGGCTCGATAGCGACCTCATATTCCGGGAAAACAAACAGGGTGGGACTGCGGGTGATGAAGCGGTCATTGGTAAAGTCGCCATTGACCACGGCATCCGCCATCAGCGGACCGCCGATGACCACAGGGGCAAGGTCCACACCGTATTCCTGGAGTTTGCGCAGTTCCTTGCCTGCGGCATCGCCGATGGTCATGTGGCCGGCGAGGGTGGAGCCTTTGGCCAGGGTGAGGGCCAGTTTGGTAAAGGGGTTCCATTTTCCGGTCTGAAGGTTGTAAGGGGTGACTTCGCCCTTGCCTGTGAGCATCAGATTGGCCAGTTCGGCAGGCCGTTTGGCACCCGCGATGCGAGCCATGCCATTCACCACGATCCGGGTGCTGAGGGTGGCCAAGATACGGTTGTGATTGGCCAGATCATTCTTGTCCACATCAATGCCGGTAAGATTGAAATCGAGATCCTGGGCAAGCACCCGTGTGGTGCCGCTGGTGATGTCAAAAAGGCCTTTTTCCAAGGTGATGGCCTGCACAGCATAGGCCAGGGCGGGGCTGGGCTCATCGGAGGCCTGGCTTTCCACATTGGGTGGTGGAGGTGAGGTTGCAGGCGTGGCGGCAACGGCCTCGGATGTTCCAGGTCTCTTGAACAGGGCCTCTAGGGAACTGTTGCCCTGGGCATCCTGGGTCTCCCGAACGCTGGGCTTGATGATGCGCAGATGCTCCACAAAGAGCCGCTTGTTCAGCAGATCATCAAGCTTCACTTCCAGAATGATTTCAGGCACCTCCAGCACGGCCACGCCTTCTGCCAGGGGAGCGCGTTCAGCGTAGCGTTTGGCCACCTCCGTATCACGCGGGGCCAGTTTCACGCCGATGAGTTTGAGGGTGGCGGGCCGGGTGAGCAGGCTGAGTTTGGCATCGCCGAGCTCGGCGCGGCAATTCCAGTTTTTTTCAGCCAGTTCCACCCAAGTTTCTGGGCCCATCTTACGCATGACCCACCAGGAGGCCGCCCCCAGGCCTGCGCCTGCCAGGACAAACAGGATGACGAGAAGAAACAGCAGCTTTTTCATGCCCCCAGGCTAGGCGGCAAATCCAAGGCTGGCAAGATGATCCCTCAATACCGTAGCAAGTCCCGCAACGCTGCGGTGATGCTGGAGGTCGTGGGCCGGTGGCTCTTCCAAAGGTTCGGATGGTAGGGGATCGGCGTGTCCTTGCTGTTCAGCCGCATGGGTGGCGCATCCAGCATGTGAAAGGCCTCGCTGCTGACGCGGGCGATGATTTCCGCAGTCACCCCGCCCCAGGGGAATGCCTCACCCACGGCCAGCAGGCGACCCGTGCGGGAGACGGAGGCGAGGATGGTATCCGTATCCATCGGCTTCACGCTGCGGAGGTCCACCACTTCCACCTGGTAGCCGTCCATTTGCAATTCTTCGGCCGATTTCAGCGCTTCATGCAGCATGGCGCTGTAGGTGACCACGGTGGCATCGCGACCTGGACGGGCGATGCGCGCCTTGCCGATGGGCAGGGATTCGCCAAAGCCTTCAGCCTTCAGGTGATAGTAAAGAAACTTGTGCTCACAGAAAATGACAGGGTCATTCAGCTTCACGCTTTCCAGCAGCATCCAGTAGGCGTCTTCGACGGTCGCCGGAGTGAGGATGACAATCCCGGGGTAATGGGCATAGATGCTCTCCATGCTCTGGCTGTGAAATGGGCCGCTGCCGGGGGTGCCGCCGGAAGGCATGCGGATGGTGATGGGGCAGGGTGTGTTCGTGCGCCAGTATAGCGTAGCCGCTTGGTTGACGATCTGGTTGAACCCCACCGAGGAGAAGTCTGCGAACTGCATCTCGATGATCGGGCGTGCCCCCTCCACCGCTGCGCCTACGGCCATGCCGATCATGGCATCTTCGCTGATGGGCGAATCAAACACGCGGCCAGGAAACTCGCGGCTCAGATTTTTCGTGGCCTTGAAGGCTCCGCCGAAGGTGCTGATGTCCTGCCCGTAAAGGAAGACGTTGGGGTCGGTGCGGAGCGCCTCATACTGCGCCTCGCGAATCGCTTCGAGATAGGTGATGCTCATCCGTGCTGTCCCTCTACAAGCTCACTGGTGGACAGTGCGTGCCAGGTTTCCCGGTAGGGATCGGGTGTGGGTTCTTTGCTGGCAATGGCCTGCGCCGCATCCACATCGCGGCGGGCATCTTCCTCCCAGTTGCGGAAATCCGCCTCCGTGGCCCAACCCAGCTCGACGGCCTGCCTTTTGGCCACTTCGATGCAGTCGCGGGCCTCATGCTTGTGCTTGGCGGAATCGGGAATGTAGGAGGCGTCGTCATGCTCGCCATGGCCACCCAGGCGCAGGAGCTTGCCGACGACTAGCTGCGGGCCGTGGCCGGCACGGGCACGGGCAAAGGCAGTGCGGAAGGTGGCCACGCAGGCCAGGAGATCTGTGCCATCCACACTGTGCCCATCCACGCCGTAACCGATGGCGCGGTCCACCAGGTCTTCACAGGCATACTGGCGGCTGGTGGGGGTGGAGTAGGCGAATTGGTTGTTGGCGATGCTGATCACCATCGGCAACTTTTCCACTGAGGCCATGTTCAGTCCTTCATGAAATGCGCCAGTCGAGGTGCCGCCGTCGCCGATGCTTGTGGCGCCCACACTGTCGCCGAGGGTGCCGCGCAGACGCCGTGCAAACAAAGCACCGGCCACCACGGAAAGAAGGCTGCCCAGGTGCGAAATCATGGCCATGCAACCCTCTTTCGGGCGACCACGGTGGATGTTGCCATCACGACCACGCATGGGGCCGGTGACCACGCCGAGGTAGGTGCGCATGGCATCCAGAATCGGCTCGCCATAGGCCAGTCTTCCGGCTTGGTCACGGATCAGCGGTCCATAGATGTCCTTGCCATAACGAAGGTTGTTTCCCGCGGCAGCGCTGAAGGCTTCCTGGCCGCGGCCAAGATAAACCCCGCCGACGATTCGACCGCCAGCCCGGTAAAGACTGCCGAGTTTCTCTTCCAGAATCCGGGAGAGAATCATGCAGCGCAAAGTCTTTAAAAAGTCATCACGCAGGTCCGCTGGAGCGGCAACATCAGGGCTGGGGAGCGTCGAGGTGGCAGGCACGGTGGAGATGGGTCATTTCGTCCGAATCTGAACGATGCGGATTTCGTACCGATGGTTTCACAGTCGTCCGCGGTTGTCCAGAGAGGAAAGCGGCCCTCTCTGAACAAGGACAATACAGGATCAGGCCCAAAGATTCTCTGGATAGGCACCGGCGGCGACCAGGGCGCGGATGCTAGCGACGACGTCCGCCTTGTCTTCTGGGTAGGTAACCCCGAACCAGGAATCGTTGGATTCCAGCACCGTCACGTCGGCTTTGCCGTCGCGGATCAGTACGTCTACTTCCTTGGGCACATAGCACTCGGACTTGAGGTCGGTGCCGCTGGTTTCGAGGAACTTGGTGAAGGCGGCGCGCAGGTGGCCGAAAATGTCGGGGGTGAAGCCGAAGAAGTTCATGGAGACGACTTCTTCACCTGTCAGCGGAAGTGGGGGCTCGCTCTCGCGGTTCTCCGCACCGGTCGGCGTGCGAAAGATCTTGGTCATTTCCGTGACGGAACTCAGCATGCCATCAGGACCGCG
Source organism: Prosthecobacter algae (assembly GCF_039542385.1). NCBI lineage: Bacteria > Pseudomonadati > Verrucomicrobiota > Verrucomicrobiia > Verrucomicrobiales > Verrucomicrobiaceae > Prosthecobacter > Prosthecobacter algae. The sequence goes on from NZ_BAABIA010000011.1 coordinate 64,357, forward strand.
GGTGCAGACGCCGCGTGCCACGCTGCCGTGGTCGGAGAGGGTGTTCTTCAGGTAGAAGCCGACCATGGAGTAGTGGCTCTTGCCATCGGAGGCGCGTTCGGAGGCCAGATCAGCACCGATCTTTGCAAAGGCGTCGCGGCCGTAGAAGTCATCGGCATTGATCATCAGGAAGGGTTCGTTGACCACGCCTTCGGCGGCGAGCACGGCGTGGGCAGTGCCCCAGGGCTTGGTGCGGCCTTCAGGCACTGTGAAACCGGCTGGGAGGTCATTGATGTCCTGGAAGGCATAGTCCACGGCGATGCGGTCGCCAAACTTGCTACCGATCTGCGTGCGGAACTGCTCTTCAAAGTCGCGGCGGATCACAAACACCACTTTGCCAAAACCAGCGCGGATCGCATCAAACACGGAGTAGTCCAGCACCACCTCGCCCGAAGGGCCCATGGCATCGAGCTGTTTCAGACCGCCGTAACGGCTGCCCATGCCGGCAGCGAGGATGAGAAGGGTAGGTTTCATGAAAGAAAAGTGGAGGGTAAAATCGATGGCCTGCACTCATGGGCAGGGCACGCGAGGCGTCAACTGACGTTGCATCGGCAATTTGCGAGAAACCGGCCGGTTCAGCCCAGGGCGGTCTTCAGGATTTGCAGGTCCTGAAGGAGGCGTACCATCTCATGGCTGGGAACTTTGCCAGGGGGCTTCAGGGCGGCGCGGATGCGCTCCGGGGGAATGGGTGAGATGGGGGCCAGCATCTGCACCAGGGCCTCATCATCCAGATTTCCCAAATGGGGATGCAGGCGCAGGGCACGGGCGCGGACGGCATCTGCTGCTGCGCCGAGAAGGATGTCTGGGCGCTGCATCCGATAAAAAAACTGCCCCAAGGCCCCGATGTGCTCGGCAAAGTGTTTGGTGTCATGCAGCACCACCTGGCGCATGGGGCCAAAGCGCGGCATGTAAACCCACAGCCAGATCACCGTGAGCAGGGCGAGGCCTATCAGAGGCATCCAGGCACGCGTCCACAGCAGGTTCCAGAAACTGCTCTGCAAGGTGACAATGAACTGCACGGAGCGCGGCTCGTCCCCGACCAAGGCCAGGAGCCAGCGGGCGTGGTCGTTTTCATCCAGGTAACGATTTCGCAGCGGACGCGCATGGTTCAGAACCGTCACCCGCCCATCGCCATGGACGAGGCTCAGCGCGGTCGCCTGTTCCACGGTGCCCGAGACTTCCTCTTCGGGGGCCAAAGCGCGGTTCAGGCTCAGTTTCAACACATCCACAAAGTCCACTTCATAGGTCACCGGGCCGATCTTCATCTTGCTGCGCAAGGTCGGCACATCGGTGGGCTCATGCAGGGCGCTTTTTTCATCCTCAGTTTCGGCGGGCTTTTCTGTGGGGCTCTCCTTGGGCTTCGGGGCTGTCGCATCCTGAGGGGCTTCTTTTTTCTCAGGCTTGGCCTGCTCTGGTTTGAGTTTCTCCTGCAAGGTTTCGATCAGCGCTTTCAGATTGTCTGTACTTTCCACCTTCACGCCGAGAGCCTCCAGCACGGGATCGGCCCGGTCTTCATTGCCCGTGTAGGCATAAGAGGCCATTCCGCTAAACATTCCCCAGTCACTGTAGGGCGCACAGCCAGCGACGGTGTAAATCAGGTGACCTCCCGCATCGGCCCAGTCCAGCAACTGGCGGGCCCGTGCCTCCGGCATGCCAGATTCGCCAGAGACGACGATCACGCCATCCCAGGCGTCGGGCAGTTCTTTCAGTGTGGGCAGGCGCTCGGCCTCATGGCCATAGACTTCCAGCAGTTGCTGCGCTGCGAGAAAGGGGTTCGTCCGGGCCTCGCCTTTGTAGCCCAGGGGAAGGGTGACTTCTTCCCAGTGACCACCGTCGCAGCCTGTAAGAAACGGAAGCATCAGCAATGCCATGGCCACACTGGCAAACACACGCTGCCGGGGCTTCGTGTGCGTCGTCACCGGAGCAAAGGGCCAGGTGCGGCAAAGGGTTTCAAATTCAGTCTCGCCAGCCTCCTGGCCCGCATAGGCTGCGCGCACCCAGGCCAGCGTCAGTGCGCGAAAGAAATCCGTCAAGGCTGCATCGCCCAAACCGGCCACCTGCAGCAGGCAGTCATCCTCGGTATCACTGTCCCGGATGGGCAGCCTCCGCTGTTCGACCAACCTTGAAAGCGAACCCCGGTACAGGAGGCTGAGGGCTTCCCGCAACTGGCCTTTGGCCCAGGCCGCACGGGCTGCTTTGACGATGTCTTCAGGCAGGCTCTCACTGGTGATGTCCAATCCCATGATTACACGAGGGCCGTTTTCCTGAGTCACCTTCACCCGGCCCGCCCCACCCCGGAAGAGGTGCTTATTCAAGATCAGCCAGCGAATGCCCCAACCCAGGAAGATGGCCACCACCGCAGAGACGATGCCGTAGAAAAGCCACCCGAGCCAGCGGGGATCCCCTTGCATGGAGCCATGAGTCTCTGTCTCCTTGGCCCCATTGGGAATCCACAATTGCTGGGTCCGGCTGTGTTCTTTGAACTCTGGCTTTGCTAAGATCTCCTGAATGGCTGTCTCCACCTCCTCGGTGGTCTGGCCGCGAGGTGGCTGCTGAGCTTGCAAGGCTGCTGGCAGCAGGAACAGAAGGGCCAGAGCTGCCGCAGCGAGGGGGCGCAGCCGAGCTGCCAAACGACGGAAGACTAGCTCGATGTCCCAGCCTTCGATCTTGGTGCGGGAGTTCAGGTAGAGGCCAAAGCCTGCCCCGACGTAAAAGGGCTCCACCACGGTCATGGCGCAGAGATAAATCGTATTAGTGAACCACATCTGAGCCTGGGTGCTTTCCATGTAACCTCCGGGGTTTAAAAACAGCTCACCGAAATCCGGAAGACCGGAGGATGGCCCCAGCGAGCTCAGCAGCGCCGTGATCCCAAGAAAAACGGCGAACTCCAGTTTTAAAAACACGAAGGTCACCGAGGTGCCGCTGCTGCCGCCATCCACCGCCAGGGCTTGTAGGCGCTTTTTCACCGCCTTGCCTCGCTGGCCCTCCAGCATCCACACTGGCAGGGCAAAGCTGCGGATGAAAGACAGCCGTCTGAAGATCAGGGCGGATAACAAAAAGCGTGACCACAGGCGTGGCCACTCGCGCAGTGACTCCTTCAGCGAGGGCTTGGCCCCAAAGGCGGCCCGGCTGAGGTAGTGCAGGGGCAGGCGGTCATACAGCGGCTTCAGCCACCATGCCACCATGCCGAAAACGATCGGCTGATTCCATAGCAGCACCGCCAGCAGCGCCCATACGGGCACAGTGGAGATGAGCCACAGCAGCAGCACCCGCCCATAGTCCCGGCGCACCAGGGCGCAGCCTAGATCTGCCGCCTCCCATGACTGGCGCGGGCGCAGGGTGATGGTGAGATCCTCAAGACGCATGAGGCCGCTCCTTTCCGCTCAAAAACAGGTAGCCCAGCGTCAGCAGCCACATCATGCCGCCCACTGAATAACGGAGCAGGGGAGGGAAGGGATTGGCCGACCAGAAGCCCTCAATCACCGCTGCAAAGGCCGTCATCAGCGCCGCCCCGGTGATGAGTACCAGCGCACGCCGCCCACCCAGCACCAGCGCGGTCCTGCGGTCATACGGGCCCGGTTTCACCAGCGAAAGCCCCAGGCGCATGCCGGCCATGCCGGAAATCACCACGCCCATCAGCTCAGGGGCGGAGTGTCCGGCGACAAAGGAGTAAAATGTTTCCGGATTGCAGGCGTGGTGGACATAGCCGGTCGCCGCGCCTAGATGCGCGCCGTTAAACAGCATGATGATCATGGATCCCACGCCGCCCAAAAGACCGCCGGCAAACGTGCGTAGATCAATGCCCACATTGTTCCAGATATAGAAGGCAAACATGCCGAAGTTCGAGCCAAACTCCTCGCGCATGTAGTCATGCGGGGAGGTATCCTTGCCATACATCATCTCCATCTGGATCATGCCATCCGGCCCGAGGATGGACATGGCCCATTCCGGATCAAACGGCGTCCAGGCGGCGAGAAAAATGAAAGGCCCCCAGAACATGGCCATGCAAAACCAGAACAGACCGCGCTCCGCCCGCACGGCGCGCGGAAATTCGGTGAAGACCATCTGCGCCAGCCGTTCCCAGCCGCCGCTGATGCGCCTTTCCAGCGTGCGATAGCCATTGATCGCGAGGGCATTCAGCCTCCCGACCAGCCGGGGGCCGTACATTCGGTGCTGGGCCACACTGAGGTCATGGCAAGCTTGGCGGAAAAGCTGAGGCAGTTCCTCCACTCCCTCACTTTTCTTTTTGGACTCCACCTCGTCCAGCAGCACCTGTAGCCGCTGCCAGCGGGCTTCATTTTCTTTTTCAAACTGGGCCGGAGTCATGGTTGCAAAGTTGGTTATCCCTGACCGCCCTTTTGCAGCCACACACCCATCGCACAGGCGCGGCTCAGCCCGGCCAGGCCTGTTTTGCCAGTCAGCGGCTCCAGCACATCCGCCAGCTCCGTCTTGCGTGCATCCGACCATTGCGGCGCCCGCTCCAGGAACTGCAGCAGCGCGGCCTGCTCCGCCCGGGAGAGTGCCACCGGCGGGGCCTCAGGCTCCACATTCACACGCTGCGCAGAAACCTTCACATGTTCCGGCTCGGCATAGACCACCACAGTATCCGCCACCAGGTCTCCCAGACGTTGGAAACGCTGGCTGAACAGGCAGCACATCAGCCCAAAGAGATAACAGAAGGGCATGAAATCGATCACTCGCAGCAGATTGCGGATGATGGATTGTGGCAGCAGCACGGGCGCACCGGAAACGCTGGAGACCTTCAGCTTCATCATTCGCTGCCCCGGGGTTGCGGCCTTCCTGGTCATCTCAAAGAAGACATTGTAGAACCAGGAAAGTGCAAACAGGCACAGCAGCAGGATGCCCTGCACCGTCTTGTCACCCAGGCTGGGGCCCATCAACGTCAGACCCAGTGATAGCGCGATGATGATGCCGGCGAAGATCAGCAGATCAATCAGCCAAGCCACGCTGCGCGCAGCAGGCCCGGCCACCCGCAGGTGGATCTCCACCCCATCGGCAAGTTCCACAGGTTGGAGGGTGTCAGCAAGAGTGAGGGCAGCCATCGGAGAATCAACGCCTGAGAATGAAGCGGCAGCCACGTTGTTTGACAACCCTGGAGTGAGACTTATCCCAGATAAGCCTTTTTAATGTAGATGCAAAGCTCCTGATGGGTAACTCAGCATTGCTTTGAGCCTGCCCTCGTGAAGAATGCCCGGGCTGCCCGTGATTCGCAGCCTTATTTCGCCCTCTCATGGAAAATCCCTATACCGCCCCCTCGGCCAATCTATTTGGCAACACCAGCGCACACCCGGAGACCATCCCCCTGGAAGTGGTGACCCCGCTTCAGCGCACCAAGGTTTGGGTGCGGGTGGTGTCCGTAGCGCTGTGGCTTCTGGTGGTGGTGATGATGGTGTTCGGGGCTTCATCCGCCTTTGTGTATTCGATGGCCGGAGCCACCTCCGAAGGTAAAGCCCCTGGAATGCCCGAACTGTGGATCTTTATCTTTGGTGCCATCTTTTATCCGCTTATGGGCGTCCTGTACGTCTTCCCAGCGATCAAGCTGTGGGCCTACGGCAGCCGGATCAATCGACTGGTGATTTCCCACAGCCTGGAGGATCTCGTCTCGGCCATGGACAAACAGCGGTCCTTTTGGAAATTCATGGGTATCGTCACCCTGGTAATCATGGGTATCACCCTCTTCCTTTTGATCACGGCGACTGCCAATGCGGTTCGGGGCAGATAGGCCGCAGCCGGTTTTTGATCGGTGGGTGCTCCAAAGTCTTCGGCGCTCTGGAGCACCTTTGCTCCAAAGAACACCCTCACGACGCTCCCGCAGGAGCGCATGAGATTGTTCAGCTCTGCGGATCAAGCCGCTTGTTCTTGTCGAAGCGCACGTCTTCGGCGCGTTCGATGAAGATGGTGTCTTCGCAGATGTTCTTGGCGTGGTCGCCCACGCGCTCCAGAAACCGGGCCACAAAGATGAGGTGCAGGTACCCTTCGAGCGGGGCCTGGCGGGCCTCCATCACGCGCAGCAGCGCCTGGTCCACGGACTTTTCAGCAGCGTCCAGTTCCTTGTCCAGCAGGCGGCTGGCGGCGGCGGCTTCCGGGTCGGCATTGGTGAAGGCCTGGATGCTGGCCTCCAGATTCCGGGCGCAAAGGTGATACACGGGCTGGATCAACGTCAGCTCCGGGATTTCCGGCAGCAGGTTGATGGCGCGGGCCCGTTTGGCGATGCTGCATGCCTGGTCGGAGATGCGTTCCAGATTGTTGGCCACGCGGATGGTACCCATCACCTGACGCAGATCGTGTGCGGTCGGCTGGAATTTCAGCAGGATCTGCATGCCCAGTTGGTCGATGCTTTTCTCCAGTTCATTCACGTCCTGGTCTGCGGCGATGGCGGCGTTGCAAAGGTCCGTATTGCGCTCCAAAAGGCCGCGCATGGCACTGCCCAGATTGCGGCGGGCAATGCTGGCCATGGTGAGTACCTGCTCGCGCAGGCGGTCGAGGGATTGGTCGAAAGTAGACAAAATATGCTCTTGCATCAGTGGCGTGGGCTAAGGCTGAGGCTACATGGGCAATGTGACGTTTTCGACACCTATTTTACCTTCGTTGGCAACTTCAGCGACCACGGCATCCCCCTTGGGCTCGCGGTTGGTGCGTTCGCAAAACTGGTCATAGGTGATGACTTCGAACTCGCCATTGTCGTGTTCCAAAATGGCGGTGAGGGATTCCACCCAGTCGCCGGAATTCAGGTAGTGGGTCTGGCCCACCACTTTGTTGGCGGGGCTGTGGATGTGGCCGCAGATGATGCCCTTGCAGCCTTTGGCCTTGGCCAGTTCCTGGAGCTGTTCCTCATACTTGCCGACAAAGCTCACGGCTGATTTCACCTTCAGCTTTACCCAGCGGCTGAGCGAGAAGCTTTCCTTGCCACGCACCCGGCGGTACCAGTTGTAGGCGCGGTTCACCCGCAGAAGGAGGTTGTAGCCGATGCCGCCCAGCTTGGCGATCCACGGATGGTTCGTCGTCACATGGTCGAAGCCGTCCCCGTGGACCACCAGATAGTCACCTTCGCGGGTGTGGTGGATGTGCTCATTCGTGATCAGAAAGTTGTCGAGCCGGATGGGAATGAAGCGGTCCAGGATGTCATCATGGTTGCCGCGCAGATAGATGATCTGCGTGTTTTCCTTTTCCATCTTCTTCAGCACGGTGCGGATGAAGTGGGTGTGTGCCTTGTTCCACCCGCCGAGGCGTTTCAGATGCCAGGCGTCAATGATGTCACCATTGAGCACCAGTTTGTCACACTGGGTGTTGCGGATGAAATGGGAGGCCTGTGCCGCCTTGCAGTCTGGCATGCCCAGATGCACGTCCGAGATGAAAACTGTGCGCGCGCGCAGCTTGGTCTTCGTCCTCTCCGGATTGGTCGGAGTATCAGGCAGGTCTTCAGGATCTTGAGGCATGGGGTAGAGTGAACGCGGAGAATGCGGGGCGGGTCAAGCCGGGTCTTTGGCCGGGGCAGGGGGAATAACGGTGATGAGTTCGGACTCGAATTGCTCGATGACGCGCTGCCACCCGAGGTGGCGGGCGGCCGCACGGGCAGCCAGGCGCTGAGCGGAGTCCTGCCAGGAAGTGGCGGCTTTTTCACATTGCAGGAGGAAGTCCGCCTCATCATCAAAGGCGGCCAGCAGGCCATTTTCCCCAGGACGGATCAGCAGACGCGGGGCGGCGTAATCATAGGCCACGGTCAGCAGGCCGCTGGACATGGCCTCCAGTACCACGTTGCCAAAAGTTTCGGTGATGCTGGGAAAGACAAAGACATCAGCACTGGCGTAGTGAGCCCCCAGATCTGACCCGGTACGTGGGCCGGCGTAGTGAAATTCAGGGTGCTCGGTCTGCAGGCTTTTCAGCTTCGGCCCATCCCCCACCACCACACAGCGGGCCTGGGGATGTACCTCGCGGAAGCGGGCAAAGGCGCGCGTCAGCAGTTCCAGATTCTTTTCTGCGGCCACGCGCCCCACATACAGGGCCACCGGAGTGTCATCGGTGGCGCCCCAGCTTTCACGCAGGGCGGTGCTGCGCCGGGCGGGATCAAAAACATCCGTATCCACCCCACGGCCCAGCACGCCGACGTTATGGATGCCCCAGCGTTCCAGCATGGCTGCCGTGTCTGTGCTGGGCGTCAGCGTGCGGGCAGTCTGGTTGTGAATGCTGCGCAGCAGGCCCTGGGCCACACCTTCCAGTCCTGGCAGGGCGTAGTCTTCCAGGTAAGTTTGGAAGTTGGTGTGAAATCCCGACACCATCGGAATGCCCATTTTGTTACCTGCGCGGATGCTGGCGATGCCCAGAGGTGTCTCCGTTGCCACATACAGGGCATCCGGGCGGAAGGTCTCATAAAGCGCCTGCATCTGCCAGGTGGTGGTGAACCCCATGCGCAGTCCTGGGTAGCCGGGCAGGGGCATGGCCATGACGGTGTGGCGTTTGACCGCGTCGGCCGCCTCCTCGGGCCCCGCTTCCAGGGTTGTTACCACTTCCACGTCATGACCGCGCTGTTTCAGGCCTGTGGCCAGGGTTGCAAGAGTTCTCGCCACCCCGTTGATATCGGGTGGGAACGTGTCGGTGATGAGCAAAAACCTCATGTCACATGCTGTGATTCAGCTCCATAGAGAGCAGAATGTCTGCGTTACAAAGTGATCCATTGTGACGAATGCGTCACCCTGATTGTTGAAATAATGTGAAGCAGAATTCCAGATTGTGTCATAGATGTCACCAAGAACAGTTTGGTGACAGACCCTCTACTTATGTAAATGGCCAGACGATATGAGCAAAATCTTGGTAGTAGATGACGAGCCGGATATTTCAGAGCTGATCACCCTGCATCTGATGCGTGAAGGGCATGAGTGCATCTGTATCACCAACGGACTCCAGGTGATGAATGCGGTGATTGAGAACGAACCCGACCTGGTCGTGCTCGATCTCATGCTTCCGGGCCAGGATGGGGTGACCATCTTCAAACGGTTGCGTGCTGACAGCCGCACACGTTCTGTGCCTGTCATCATGCTGACCGCACGGGCCCAGGTCACGGACAAGATCAACGGCCTGGAACTCGGTGCCGATGACTACCTCACGAAACCCTTCTCCCCGCGCGAACTCTCCCTCCGCATTTCGGCCATCCTGCGCCGTACCAAAAAGGTTACCCACGTTTCCGAAGTGAAGACCGGGGCTTTCCTGCTGGATCGTAAGAACATGAAGTTCTTTCACAATGGCACCCCCATTGACCTTACCACCACGGAGTTCAAGCTCCTGGCCGTGCTGTTGGAAAATGTCACGGCTGTCCACACCCGCGCTGAGTTGCTGCGTGAAGTCTGGGGTTATTCTGATGACGTAGCTACACGCACGCTAGATACCCACATCAAGCGCCTGCGTGAAAAGTTGGGCGAGGCAGGCCGGCACATCATCACCGTCCGCGGCACTGGTTACCAGTTCATCCCCGATCCCGTCGCCATCGCGGCTGACAGCCTCGCCTCGTGAGCCGAGATTTATTCACTCCATGCCGGTCAACAGGGCAGGGAAATGCAACGTACTGAGAGTTGCACACCTTTTCCTTGCTTCTTCCCCCGGCCTAACAACATCTGCATCGCCTTTTTCCGGCTTCCCTCCGTTTACATTTCATGACCATCACCTTGCTTAGCCTCGCCCTCTTGCTCCTTGCAGCCTGGGCCTGGCGGCGTGAGCAGCACTGGCGCAGCAGCGTCCAGCAAGTGACCAAGGCCGCAGGGCTCACCATTTTCGAGGCCGACAAGCTCAGCGCTCGCTTTCAGGGCCTGGCCGAGGCCCAGCACGCGCTGAACAAGGAGGAGTACCTGCGCCGTCTCTTCGAGTCCCTGCTCAATGAAATCCGCCAGGGGGTCGTCATTGTGGATGACCACCAGCGCATCAAATTTTGCAACCGAACGATGGGGCACCTTTTCCATCGGCCATCCATCCATCGTGGCCGGACGCTGCTGGAGGAGTTTTCAGACCACCAGGTCAGCGACACCGTACAGGCGGCGTTGCAAAACCAGCGTCGAACGGTGAAGGAGATCGACGTCCACACCACCCTCGGCTCTGGGGCCATCAGCACCCGCCATTACCTCATCGAGGCGGCCCCGCTCCCAGCCAAAGCCGAGGCCGGAGCCTGGCTGATGGTCTATGATATCACGGAGCAGACCCTCGCCGAGCAGGTGCGCAAAGACTTCGTGGCCAATGCCTCCCACGAACTGCGCACGCCGCTGACCCTCATCAACGGCTACATTGAGACGCTGCAAAGCGGCCTTATCAAGGATGAAACTGCCCTGCGTCGCTGCCTCGACGTCATGGAAAAGCATGGCAAGCGCATCATCCGCATCATTGAGGACATGCTCACCATCTCCCGTCTGGAAAACGGCAGTTCCGCCCTCAATCTCGAGGCCTTCACCGCACGCTCCTGTGTGCAGGATGCTCTGGACCACCTGTCCCCGATGCTGGAAGGGCGGGATGCCCGCATCAATCTGGATTTCCCGCCCGATGGCGGCCAGATGGTGGGCGACCGCTTTTACTGGGACCAGGTGTTCACCAACCTGCTGGAAAACGCCATCAAGGAGAACCCCAATCCGGGACTCATCCTCAAGGTGACGGGCCAGTGGTTTGCCGACCACTGCCTGCTGACGATTTCCGACAATGGCATCGGCATTGCCGCCCACGATCTGCCTTTTGTGTTCAAGCGTTTCTTCCGTGGGCACAAGCACCACTCTCCCGAAATTAAGGGTACTGGGCTCGGCCTTAGCATCGTCCGCCGCACGGTGGAGGCGCATGGTGGCACGATTGACCTCACCAGTACCCCTGGGGTGGAGACCACCTTTCGCATCCGGGTGCCGTTGACTCCCAGCATCCCTGGGTGAAGCACAATGCAAGGTTGCTCAGCGGCGCAGGTGGCGTAGCCTGTGGCAGCCATGTCCCGCCCGTCATTCCCCCCTGATGCCGCCTCCTCTGGCAACCTCAGTTCCAAATTGCCCCAGGTGGCTGTTGCCGCGGCTGCGGGGGCTATTTTGAGTTCACGTTCTCGCCTGGGCGGCGCCCTGGTGCTGGGCGGACTCGCCTGGCTGGCCTCACGTCGTCGGCCTTCATCGCCCGTACCCGTGGCTGCTCTCCCGACTTCGTTGGATGACATTTGTGCTCCATCGTCTCCTTTTTTGGAAAGCGTTTCGCCTGAGTCGTCCTCGCCTGCGCCTGATTGGGAAGATCTGCGAAGCAGCCTGCAGCCGCCGCCATCGCTCTTCACCCCGCCGCCGGTGCCCACGCCCCCGGCTCCCACATCTCCGCTGGCAGACTCACCTTTGCTGCATGCCGTCCCGGTCTTTGTCGAGGTCGCGGAAAATGCCCCGCCTCGCCGCTCATCCCAGGCCATTCTGCCAGATACCATTGCCATTCCCACCACACCGGATCCCCCGCCGGACCTCCTGGCGGAGACTGAGCCCCCCGTGGAGGCCCTGCCGACGAGCTTTACCACCATCCAGCCGAAAGCAGGACTTCGGCTGCCGCCCACGGACCTGCCCGCTGAATTACCGCCTCTGGAATTCCCCACTCCGCCCCCTTTGCCGCGACGCAAGACCTTCCTTGAGTGGCTTCGCGAAGCGTGAACTGCTGAAGTGAAACCCGCCTAAATGGGAGGTGAGAGCCTAACAAAAAGGGTGTTATGAGTTTTGGTGTTGGGCCGATTCGACCTCCAGCACCTCGCGGACCCGGGCCGCTGTCCAGCCTTCGTCCCGCAAGGTGCGCAGGGAGCGGGCATTGTCCCGCTTTGCCAAACGGCGGCCGTTTTCATCGGCGATGAGTCGGTGGTGATGCCACTGAGGCACCGGAAGCTTCAGCAGCTCTTGCAGCAGACGGTGCAGGTGGGTGGCTTCAAAGAGATCCTCTCCCCGTGTCACCAGGGTGATGCCTTGCCGGGCATCGTCAACCACTACGGCTAGGTGATAGCTCGCAGGCGTATCCTTGCGGGCCAGCACCACATCCCCAAAGACCGCAGGTTCCGCCCTTTGCAGGCCCCGGTTGCCATCCTCCCAGGTCAGGCCGTGGCCCGCTAGGGCGATAGCTTTGGCCACATCCAGCCGCAGGGCGTAGGGCTGCCCGGCAGCGATGCGTTCGGTCCGTTCAACGACGCTGCGGTTTCGGCAGGTGCCGGGGTAAAGAGCCCCATCTGGACCATGCGGGGCCTGGGCTGCCTGGGCGATCTCCTCCTGAATTTCGCGACGGGTGCAAAAGCAGGGATACAGCAGCTCCAGGGCTGCCAGTTCATCCAGCGCCCGCCGATAGTCCTGCGCATGGTCAGACTGTCGCAGCACAGGCTGTTCCCACGTCAGCCCGAGCCAGCGCAGGTCATCGAAGAGCGCCGTTTCATATTCCGGGCGGGCACGTGTGCCGTCGATGTCCTCCAGCCGCAGGAGGAACCTGCCTGAGTTTTGTCGCGCTTTTTGTTCGGCAAACAGCGCCGCATACGCATGACCCAGGTGCAGCCAACCGGTGGGACTGGGGGCAAAACGGGTGATGATAGGCATGAGTGTGCCCTCATTAAGCACGCGGCCCGCAATGGCTCAAGCCTGCTCTGGCGGCGGCGGGGGCAGCAGTTCTTCGCGCTTCATCAGGTCGCGCACGCGCAGCAGCAGCAGTTCGCCCTTGGGAGTGTTGCAGATTTCGCCCAGGAAGGGGGTCAGACGGTCCGTCTCGGCCACGGTGCTATGCACCAGGGAGGCGAGGATGCGCTGATCGTAACGATGAGGCGGGAAAATGTTGGTGATGCGAAACATCACGGCACCGCTGTCCCAGTCGAGCTCGAAGTTGCCCAGGTTCAGTTCTTTATTCGTGCGCATCAGCAGTTCTGCGACTGGCAGGCGGTGCGTGTGAGGAACCTGGATGGAGGCCGTGGCCACCACCGTGGCGATGTGGGCCTCCCCATAGATTTGCACATGCAGGGCCACCTTGGTGTGATGGGCTTCGAAATCGGCTTCGAGGACTTCCATGCCGACGACTTCGCGATAATGCCAGCCTTGAGCTTTGAAAGTGGTGAGTGTGGCGGCGTAGAGTGCGGACATCCGGTGTGCCAGAAACTTTTAGTTCCATTCCATTCTCTTTGAATGGTCGGGGCGGCCAGATTCGAACTGACGACTTCTTGCTCCCAAAGCAAGCGCTCTACCAGGCTGAGCTACGCCCCGTTTGCTCGCGGTGCCTGAGTGGCTGCGAGCGGGCAGTGACAATGCTGCGCCTTGAGATAAGCGCAACTTAAATTCATGCATCTTTGCATGAATTTCGCGTGATCTTTGGCCCGCCTTCCGTTTGGATGCTCACTCCTTATGAAATGGCTGCCTTCCTTTGCCCTGTTTTTTCTCACGGTCACCGCTTTCACTCCAGCGGCAGAGCCTATCACACTCAAGCTTTGGCCCAAAGGTGCGCCTGAAAAAGAGGGGTTCAAAATTGAGCCTGAGGCCGAAATCAAGCGTGAAAAGGAGGATGGGGTGAAGCGTCTGGGCAATGTCTCGGATCCCACCATCACCATCTATCCTGCTGACAAGCCCAACGGCACCGCCGTGCTGGTCTGCCCCGGCGGCGGCTATGGCATCCTGGCCATTGAGCATGAGGGCACCCAGGTCTGCGATTACCTGCGCACTCTGGGGGTCACCCCTGTGCTGCTGAAGTATCGTGTGCCCCGCCGCGACAATGATGATCCCAGCCGTGTGCCGCTGCAGGATACGCAGCGCGCCATCGGCATCCTCCGCCATCGTGCGGCCGAGTTTGGCATTCAGCCAGACCGTATCGGCATCCTGGGTTTCTCTGCCGGTGGCCATCTTTCCATTGTGACCGCATTGCATGCCAATGAGCGAAGCTATGAGCAGGACCCTGCGCTGGATGTGGCCGATGCCACGCCTAACTTTGCCATTCCTGTCTATCCAGCCTACTTGGTGGGGAAGGAGAATGAGTTTGCCCTCCTGCCCGAAATCAAGGTGACTGCCAAGGCTCCTCCCATGTGCCTGGTCCATGCCCATGACGATCCCCACAGCGCTGCCGGCAGCGCGCTCATCTACCTTGAGTACAAAAAGAACAAGCTGCCCTGCGAGATTCACATCTACAGCACGGGCGGCCATGGTTTCGGCATGAAGAAGAAGGGACTGCCGGTGGACAACTGGCTCGTCCGCGTCGGCGAATGGCTGCCGACGCTTTACCCAGCCAAGTAAAGTTCTGATCCAGGAGTCGGTCCAATCCCGTCTCCTGGATTTTAATCTCTGTCCCCCTCGAGAAAGGGAGAGCAAAGTGTGGAAAATAGCGTTCGAAAGTCTTCGCTCTCAGAAGGCGAAGGCTGAGGAAACGTTGTTAACCGACTTTCTTGGCCGTGGCCTTTTTGACGGCGGGGGCTCCCAGGTTTTCCTGGAGTTCGGCAGAGGTGATGCCGAGGAGCTTCGAGGTCTTGGCGGCATCTTCCTCGTAATGGCGGTATGCCATGCGGGAAAGCTCACGCTCAACCCAAGGCAGTAGCTCAATGTCGGGACTGTTCTGCGCAGTGTTGAGCAGCATAGTCAGGGCATCGCGCATGCGGGTGACGGTGCTGGCGGAATTGCCATGGCGGCTACCGGTGCTGCCGAGCGGGATGTCTGAGGCGAGCAGGACGTCCGAATTGCAGAGGGCGCAGGCGCGCTGGATGGTGTTTTCCAGTTCGCGGACGTTGCCGGGCCAGTCGTAGGCCTCCAGCAGGGCGAGGGCGTCTTCGGTGAAGCGCATGGTCAGGCCACGACGGCGGGCAGACTGGCGGTGCAGGAAAAATTCGGCCAGGAGGCGCACATCTTCGCGACGCTCGCGGAGCGGCGGTATGTGGATGCGGACGACATTGAGACGATAGAAAAGATCTTCGCGGAAGGTGCCTTTGGCGACTTCGGCTTCGAGATCTTTGTTCGTGGCAGCGAGGACGCGCACGTCACATTTCAGGACCTGATTGCTACCGACACGGCAGAATTCGCCTTCCTGAAGCACACGGAGGAGCTTGCTTTGCACGGCAAGCGGCATGTCGCCGATTTCATCAAGGAAAAGGGTGCCGCCGTCGCATTGCTCGAAACGGCCGATGCGCTGGGTGACGGCACCGGTGAAGCTGCCTTTTTCATGGCCAAAGATTTCGCTCTCCATCAGGTTGTCCGGAATGGACGTGATGTTGATGCCGACGAATTCTTTTTGGGTGCGCGGGCTGAATTTGTGAATGGCGCGGGCGACGAGTTCCTTGCCGCAGCCGCTTTCGCCAGTGACCATGACGGGGGCATCACTGCGGGAGACACGACCGATCATCTTAAAGACGTCCTGCATGGGCCCGGAACGGCCGATGATGGTCTCTTGGATGGTTTCGGCGGGAATCTCGGAGGCGTTGGCGCGGGTGACGCGGCGGGATTCATTGGCACGGAGGGCACTTTCGACCACGGTGCGCAGTTCGTAAGGCAGCTTTTCCTTGCCGAGCACATCGTAGGCACCGAGGCGCATGGCCTCGATGACGTTGCTGGTGCTGGCGATGCCACTGAAAAGAATGACCATCGCGTTCGGGTCGGTCTGGCGCAGGCGCTTGAGGAGCTCAATGCCGGAGGTGCCGGGCAGGCGCACTTCGGCCAGGACGAGATCCGCCCGGCTTTTCTGGTAATTGGCCAGTCCCTCTTCGGCCCGTTCAGCAGTGCTGACGGAGACGCCGGGTGCCTTCAGGTGTCCCGATGCCCAGACGAGAAAGTCTGGGTCAGGGTCCACGATGAGAATTCGAGAGTCCGGGATGTCTGCCATGGGTTGCACTAAGTCTGCGTTCCTATCTTGATTCCGAGGTGGCGTCAACACGTGAATCGGGGCATCCAGGGAGCTGATGGAATGGGTTCACGCACTCTTGAGAGTGCGTGGCCGCAAAAGTCCGAGGCAGAAGTCCAAGAATTGATCATCCTGAGACTACGCCGCAACCACCGTATTAGGCACCAGATGCTCTGCGGCCTTGGCAGCTTGCTCACGCAATTCGGGATTGGCGTTCTTTTGCTCGAACTCACGGCACCAGCCTTTGATTTCGAGTTCGTTGAAGATTTTGCCGATCACACGACGCAGAAGACCTTTGAGGTTGGGTAGCTCCACCTCCTGGAGGCTGCGGATGGCGGCCTCCTTGTAGGTTTCTAGCATGAGGGTGGATTTGTCGTAAGCACCGGATTCCTCGGCCCATTTGCGAATGGTGGGCTTGTCAGGCAGGCTGGTGGCCTGGCCGTTCCAGAGGGCCTCCATGATTTCCTTGACCTCGCCTTTGCCGCGCTCGCGAAGGAGGGCGAGGATGATGCTGGGGCGTATGCTGACATTGTTGTCGGCTGCGGAGTCATCGCCAAGATCATCGAGGTCATCGCGGATCTGGTAGGCGATGCCGAGGTTTTCGCTGTAAGTGTGGAGTGCGTCGGCGGTTTCGTCGAGCTGGCCGGCCATGGCAGCCCCGATTTTCAAAGCGACCTCAAAGGCGGGAGCGGTTTTGCTGCGGAAGATTTCCAACACCTGGGTGTTGCTGAGGGCGACGGGGTGGTTGTTCCACAGGAGCTCAGCACCCTGGCCGCGGCAGAGTTCGCGCTGGCCTTCTGCGGCGACTTTGAGGCACGCGCTGCGGATGTGGCTGGCGCATTTCATTTCAGCCAGGAGGCGGTAGCCTTCGCCGATGAGAAGATCTCCCACGTTCAGGGCCACGGGGATGCCGTGCTCGGAATGGAGGGTAGGTTCGCCGTAACGTTCGGCATCGTTGTCCTCTATGTCATCGTGGATAAGCGAGGCTTTGTGGAAGGCTTCGACAGAGATGGCGGCGAGTTTCAGGTCGTCTGAGATGGGGGCCTCGGGATCTTCACGAAGGGCTTGGTAGGCGGCGATGGTGAGGAAGGGGCGCCAGCGTTTGCCAGCGCGGCCCAGCCATTCGCGGGCGATCTGCTCGGTCTGGCAGCTGGGTTTGCCCAGGATGGCCTCCAGGGCCTCGGGGGTGAACCAGGTCTTCACTTCCTCGTGAAGGTCGTTCAGATTCAGACGGCGGGTTTTGTCCTCGCTGGTGAGGTGGATGTAGTCCCAGACCCAGTCCACATCCACCGTGGTGTCAATGCAGTCATCCTGAAGCAGCGGCACGGCCACGGCGGGGATGGCGGCGGCTTCGACGTAAGGGAAAGTGCGCTCCAAAACGGGCAGGCAGGAGATGCCCACGATGGCCTCGATCTTGCCAGTCTGGATGAGGGACATGACGATGGCGCTGCCTTCGGCCACCAGGACGGCGTAACCGAGCTTTTCGGCTTCGTTTTGGAAGTCCTGGATGCTGCAGAGGCCGCACTGCTTGCAGAGGAGACCAAATTCATCAAAGGGAGCGGGGCATTTGCTCTCGATGCGGAGGCACTTGGGCATCAGCAGGAGGCGTTTTTCAAATGGCACGGTGGCCAGGGACTCGCGCCAGGTTTCATTGGCCAGAAGCACACCGGTGTAGTCGCGATAGATCTTTTCGATGCCGTTGAGGGCCATGATCTTGTCCGTGTGGACTTGGAGCTCATCAATGGGCACAGGCGGGACGAGTTTGGTCTGCTCCGCATATTCACGCACGGCCTGCAGGACGAAATCACGGTCCTGCTTGGTCTGCGGGATGTTCTTTTTGGGCTGCCTAAAGCGCCTCACAAGTCCGGGGATGGCTGGGGGCAGGGTGGCAGAACGGACAGCGACGGTGGACATGGGGGAAGGGGACAAATTTCCTGGCAGGAGATGGCAATCAAGGGGATACGTCACCAATGACGGCGGCGTGTGACAAAAGAGCCAGCCATGTAACCGTGCCGCTGCCCGGCAGTCTTGCAAGGATTGCGCGCAGATATGCGGATTTTGTGCGGAAGTGGGGTCTGGAGGACTTTGGAAAGAAACGCTCGGCCAAAAATTACAGCTATTTCAGCTACCTGCCCCACCCCCGAGAACTCGGGGTGGTCGCACAAAGGCCGCATCGGCTACGTATTGCTCCCTATCTCATGATACGTTGCGTTTACAGCCTGCCAGCCCTCCTCGTCGCCAGCCTTGGCCTTGCCGATGTCGTCCGTGCAGCCGAGCCGTTTGACATCTTCTTGGAGAAGCACTGCCTCAGTTGTCATGGTCCCGACAAAGTGAAGGGGGACTTGAGGATCGACCAGCTTTCGCGCGATTTCAAGCTGGGCGCGGATTCCCATCATTGGGCGGAGGTGATCGAGCAGGTGAATTCCGGCGAGATGCCTCCGAAGAAAGAGAAGAAACCGACGCAGGAGGAAATCGAGGCATTCGTCACCAGTCTCGACTCACGAATCAAAGAGGGCAGGGCGGGGCGAATGGCAGCGCGGCCAGCGGTGACTCATTATCGCCTGAGCCGGAAAGAGTATCAAAACACGGTCTATGACCTGCTCGGCGTGCGATACGATCCCGCCAAGCCCGGGGAGCTGAACGAAGACACGCTGTGGCATGGATTCGAGCGCATCGGCTCGGAGCTGTCGCTTTCGCCGTCGCATGTGGATCGTTATTACCGTGCTGCGGGGACAGTGCTCGACCGCGCTTTTCCTCCCGCAGCATCTGGCGAGGCTCGCAAAGTCCGCAAGACTGCAGCGGATCTGCGTTACAACGGAGGCAAGGAACAGCAGGCGGCGCTGGACCGCTTCGGCATCAAGCGTCCACTGCGTTATCTCCTCTTTCCAGGCACCGTTCAGAATGCGCTTTCACCCCAGTGGTTCGGGAAGATGGGGCCGGAGCATAGCGGGCTCTACAAAGTCCGCATCCAGGCCAGCGGCATCCGGCCCCTCGGTGGCCAGCCGGCTCATTTGAGCATCGGCAAGCGCACTGGAGAGGAGACGGTGGACAGTGTCATTGACCTGGACATCACCGCACCGGAGGACAAGCCGCAGGTCTATGAGTTCGAGGTGTTTCTCGAGATGCCCGCGACACTGGACTTCTGCATCGTGGCCACGGATGTGGTGGACAGACGGAGTGGCGCGGCCTTCCGCAATGCCCTCTCCAGCAGAGGCGGCTACATTTTCACGCATAGCAGCGAGACCGTGCTCTTGAACCCTAACGCCCCGCAGATGTTCGATGACAAAGGCAACGGCCTTTTTTCAACAGTGCTGCTCGATTGGATCGAATGGGAAGGGCCGCTGGCGACGGAAGTGGAAAAGTCCCGGCGCAAGGACGTGGTCCCCGCCGATGACGCGACACCCGAAGTCGTCGCGGAACATCTGCAACGCTTTGCCGAACGCGCCTGGCGCAGGTCTGTCAACAAGGAGGAACTGGAGCCATATTTGCAATCTTACCGGATCGAACGCGAGGCCGGTGAAAAACCTGCCGAAGCCTATCGTGTGGCGATGCAAGGCGTGCTGACCTCACGAAATTTCCTCTACCTCGTCGAAGGCGAGCCAACGGCCCGCGAGCAACTCACTGACATGGAACTTGCATCGCGGCTCTCGTATTTTCTCTGGAGTTCGATGCCGGATGAAACTCTTTTCAATGCAGCCAAAGGAGGCGGTCTGAAGGACGAGGGATTGAAAAAGGAGCTGGACCGGATTTTGACGGACAGCAAGATCAACCGCTTCGTGGATGACTTCTCGCGGCAGTGGTTGCAACTGCACCGTGTTGGCATGTTCCCGCCGGACAAAAAGCTCTACCCCGCCTACGACCGCTGGCTCGAAATGAGCATGCGGGCCGAGCCTGTGGAGTTCTTCCGCGAAATGCTCACGAAGAACCTGCCCATGGAGTCCTTTCTTGATTCCGACTGGACCATGGCCAATTCCCGGCTCTGCGATTTCTACGGATTGCCGGAGCCGAAGACAGCCAGCTTCCAGCGTGTCTCCCTCAAGCCCGAGGATCGTCGTGGCGGACTTCTGACGATGGGGGCGACGCTCGGGCTGACCTCGGACGGAACGCGTCACCGCCCGGTGCACCGGGGCGTCTGGCTCAGCGAGGTGATCTTTGCCAAGACGCCCCCGCCACCGCCGGCCAACGTGCCAGCGATCGAACCCAATCCGCCCAAAAGCCCCAAGGCGACCCTTCGGGATAAACTGGAGGCGCACCGCAACGACGCGAATTGCGCCGCCTGCCATGCAAAGATTGATCCGCTCGGCCTCGCCTGGGATAACTACGATGCCATCGGTCAGTGGCGCACGCATGAAAATGTCGCGGCAGGAGTCGGGGCAAACCCTTTGGTGAATCCCAGTGGCGAGATGCCCGACGGTCGTGCCTTCAAAGATGCCAACGATTTCAAACGCTTGCTGATCGAAGATCGCGAGAAGTTCGTGCAAGCCTTCATCGAACACCTCTGCACCTACGGCCTCCGCCGCGTGCTCACCGTGGATGACCAGGAAGACATCACGGCCATCGTCACCGAAGCGAAGAAAAACCAATACGGGGTCAAGGACATCGTCCGGGCCGTGGCTCTCTCGAAGCTGATGAGAAAGCGATGACAACTCTGGGGTCTCCCACAGATTCAGAGAGGCCCACGGATTACTTTTAACGAACAAATATCTACAACACAATCGGCAGGCATCCTTGAATCTGCGGGAGACTCGGGTTGCCAGCAGATTCAGAGAGGCCCCCAGATTACTTTTTAACAATCAAAGATCTACAATCCAATCTGCTGGCATCCTTGAATCTGCGGGAGACTCGGGTTGCCAGCAGATTTAGAGAGGCCCACAGATTACTTTTTGAATGACTCAAGATGCTAAAATTCAATCGGCTGGTCTCCCTCAATCTAAGGGAGACCCAGTTACGCATGCTTTCATTGGGCACGCAATGAAAGTGCACTCAGCCGTTGGGCCTGGGCTTGGTGAGGAGATCTACCATCAAGAGCTTGTCGGTGCCCTCACAAAGGGGGGTATTGTGCACCTTTCAAAACCGAGGCGGGATTTGGTCTATCGCGGGATTGTGGCGGATACCTTCGAGCCTGATTTCGTCATTGAGGAGCATTTCATTCCGGAGTTGAAATGTCTCCGTGGATCATTTGCGCCAGAACACTTGGTTCAGGTGTTCTGCTACTGCAAGTTTTGGCGACTACGTACCTGTCTGCTGGTTGATTTCGGCAAGCAGAGTCTAATGTGGAAGCGATTGTTATATCGTTCGCAATCAGCGGGATTCACAGAAACCAGTCTGCCCGATTTCGTTTCAAATCGAGTCCTGGCGACCACCATCATCCAAGCTATCAGTCAATGCCTGGACGAAGTCGGTCTTGGTTATCGGCAAACGACCTGGAACGGTCTGGTCAGGGCGGCCATGCAAGCCACCGGTTTCCAAGTTCATCTCAATCCAACCGTCACCGTTCTCAGCCACCCTGGCATCACGGTGTGCAGTCTTGTCGTCAATGGTGCCTGCGCAGTCTATGTCACGGCGCTGACCGATGGCATCAACGCCACGGATCGCGCAACCCTTCAAACCCATCTCCGCTGGCTTAATCTTGGTTGGGGCATCATGTTTCATTTTGGCAAATCCACCGCCGACTTAGCCTTCGTCCAACATCCCAAAAGGTAATCTATGAGCTTGTCTGAATCTGCTGGAATCCAAGTCTCCCGCAGATTCAAGAAGGCCAGCCGATTGAATTTAGCATCTTGAGTTATTCAAAAATAATCTATGGGCCTCTGTGAATCTGCTGGAAATCACCAACGAATCTAAAAACAAGTATGAACTACCTCTCCCAATCCTGGCTGATTGATCGCCGGCATGCGCTCAAAGCACTGGGCTCGTTTATCTCCCTGCCTCTGCTGGAATGCATGGTGCCGCTTCGCGCAGCGGCGGCAGAGAAGATTACTGCCACACCACGGCGCAGCGCCTTCATTTATTTGGCGAATGGCGTCCATTCGCTGAACTACCAGATCACCACCTCAGGGAAAGACTACAAGTTCTCCCGGTCGCTCATGCCTCTGGAAAAGCACCGCCAGGTCATCACTCCCATCAGCGGTCTGCATCATCCGGGAAGCCTCAGTCATCACCACAACTGCATCAGCGTCTGGCTAACGGGAGGAAAGCTCGGACCTTCCGATAAGAACACCATCTCGGTGGACCAGAAGATGGCCGAAGTCACCGCGCAGCATACCCGCTACCCGTCGCTGGAGGTTGCCATCACTCAGGAATCTCTCGCCTGGACGGCTGACGGAGTCCGGTTGCCTGCGATGCGCCGTTGCAGTGAGATCTTTTCCTCCATGTTTGAGGAACCGAAAGGCGGCATCGCAGCCCAGCGGCGGGCCTTGCGCCGCAAAGGCAGCGTGCTGGATGACAACCTCGCCGAAGTACGTCGGCTAGAGAAGAAAATGGGAACGCAGGACAAAGGGCGCATGGATCAATACCTCACCTCCGTTCGCGAGGCAGAGATCCGCACGCGCAGGGCCGATGCCTGGCTTGATACGCCGCTGCCCGCTATATCCGAAGCGGACCGCAAACGCACCAACCGTGATATCGCGGACACCAAGGCAGGGGATTATTTCCGCACGGTCTATGACCTCATGGTGCTGGCGTTTCAAACGGACATGACCCGCGTGGCCACCTTCAGTCTAGGCGGTGAAGGCCAGGCCATTGCCATCCCAGAAATCGGCATCACAGAGTCACGTCACCAGCTCAGCCACCACGGCGGAGATCTGGGCTACATGGAAAAGCTAACCAACTATGATACCTTTGCCATCGAGCAGTTCAGCTACTTCCTCACTCGGCTAGCGGAGACCCATGACCTCAATGGCAAGTCGTTGCTCGGCTCCACCATGTCCCTCTTTGGCAGCGGCATGTCCTACGGCCACAGCCATGGCAATGCCAACCTCCCACTGGTGCTCGCTGGCGGCTCGGACCTCGGTCTTAAGCACGGGCAGCACCTGGACTTTAACAAGATGTCTCCAGGATTCCAAGGCTACGCGCTCGATCCCGAAGGAGCACTTACGACCGCGCATTACCAGCTCTGCAGCCGCCCCGCAAACACCGATGCCCACATGAGCAACCTGCTCCTTCTCATGGCCCAACGCATGGGCGTGGAGACTGACCAGTTTGGCGACAGCAACAAGGTGATCACACTATGAAGCGCTTCTTCCTCTCCTTGGGTTCTTTGCTCTTGGTTCTTGGGGCATCCATAACGACCGCAGAGGAGCCTTTCCGCCCAGAGGTGGGCAAGTTTCCCCCTCTCGAAAAGGCGCATTCCTATCGGGGTGAACTCGTGTTTGTGGACCATGCCAACCGCCGTGGCAGCCTCCGGGTGCAGGGTGCAGGCACCTATTTCCGCAATGCCCCGCACCCCTTTGCCATGCTGCCTTATGGCATCGTCCGTTACCACGGTGCACCGGCGGATCTGCGGGACATTCCGCTCGGTACTGTGCTGCATGTCCGGGCCTTCCTTCCGCTAGACCCGAAGATCTCCGCCGTGCCGGTGTTGCCAGTGGATAACAAGGATAAAATCGCGGGATATAGTGGCATTGGCATCGCACCAGCCGAGAACCACGTGCTGCTCCTCGAAGACGAACCCAGCCACTGCCAGCGTGAGGGCTTAGTTTGGAAACTCAAAGAATTGGAGATTAAAAACAACGAAGGCATGATCGTCGCCAGTCGCGAGTCCAAAGCTGGCGCGAAGGGCAAAGCGAGCGAGGAAAACCTGACCTTCGATGCGGCCACCCGCATCTGGCGCGGCCGCGAATACCTCGGCATCGCCGACCTAATCACGGATGGCATCTGGCCTGCCAGTGGCAAGAAATCGCTCGGCGGCCAAGCCGTCCTGTTGGGGATCACGTGGAAGCCCACGCCCGATGGAGTGTTCACCCGCTTCCACATCTCGGACATCTGGCTGGATGAGGCCGCGATGCAACGTGCCGCCCAGAATCAAACCGAGACACACAAGGCCTTCATTCGCAGTCGCTGGATGCCCGCCTGGGTGGATGCCGTGGAGTATGGCAAGTTCGGTCGCGCCACCGTGACCGCGACCTTGTTTGGCGGCATGGATGCCTCTCTGTATGCCGATTTCCAGAAAGACAGCCAGGTGCTGGTAAATGGGGCTGAGAACACCTTAAAGCATGCAGGCGGTAATTACGGCCCTGCCCACATGGCCTCCAAGGGGCCCATCCGCAACGTCACAAAAACCTCTGAAGACGCACCCCTGGGCAGCAGTGGCATCCAGGTCCAGTTTGAGACTGACCTCGTCATCGAAGGCATCCGTTCGGGGCGCATCGTCCGCATCCGTCCAGCGAGCTGGCTCCAGGTGCAGGTGCCTCGGGAGGAGTATCTGGGCGATGGCTCTTTCAGCCACGAAGACCGCTTCCCGACCCCAGCCATCTTCCCCAAGTATTGAGGACTGAGATGAGCTCCAGCAGATTCAGGTAGGCCAGCAGATCATAAAAAATCAATCTGCGGGCCTCCTCGAATCTGCTGGGGATAACCTACCACGAAACAGCCACATGAACCGCCCACTTCTGATCACCCTTCTGGCTGGAAAGTTTCCACCTATGGAAAAAGCACATTCCTATCGGTTCGAGGACTGAGATGAGCCCCAGCAGATTCAGGTAGGCCAGAAGATCATAAAAGAATCAATCTGCGGGCCTCCTCGAATCTGCTGGAAATCACCCACCACAAAAAAGCCATATGAACCGTCCACTTCTGATCACCCTTCTGGGCCTGCTTGTCACCGCTTCCTCTGCCGCAGATGTGCCGTTCCGGCCTGAGGCTGGGAAGTTTCCGCCTTTGGAAAAAGCACATTCCTATCGGGGCGAGCTGGTGTTTGTGGACCACGCGAATCGTCGCGGCAGCCTCCGCGTGCAAGGCACGGGCACGTTCCGCCGCAATGATCCGCACCCTTTCGCCCTGCTCCCTTACGGTCAGGTCCGCTACCACGGAGCACCGGCGGATTTGCGAGACATCCCGTTAGGCACCGTGCTGCATGTCCGCGCTTATCTACCTCCAGATCCGAAGATCTCCGCCGTACCGGTGCTGCCCATCAACAATAAGGAAAAAGACGCGGATCACAATCGCGGTGCAGGCATTGCACCGGCCGAAAATCACGTGCTCCTCCTCGAAGATGAGCCCAGCCACTGCCTGCGCGAGGGCTTGGTCTGGAAGCTCAAAGAACTCGACCTCAAGAATAACGCGGGACTGATCGTTGCCAGCCGCGAACCGAAAGAGGGTGTCGGTGCAGAGGGCAAAGCCAACGAGGAAAACCTGACCTTCGATGCCGCCACCCGTATCTGGCGCGGCCGCGAATGTCTCTCCTTTGCCGACTTGATCACGGAAGGCATCTGGCCTGCCAGTGGCAAGAAAACGCTCGGCGGCCAGGCTGTCCTGCTGGGGATCACCTGGAAGCCCACGCCAGGCGGTGTTTTCACCCGCTTTCACATCTCGGATATTTGGCTGGATGACACCGCCATGCAACGATCCTCCCATCTCCAGGCCGAGGCGCACAAAGCCTTCATTCGCAGCCGTTGGATGCCCGCCTGGGTGGATGCCGTCGAGTATGGCAAATTTGGCCGTGCCACCGTCACCGCAACCTTGTTCGGCGGAGCGGACCCCGCCATCTACGCCGATTTCAAGAAAGGCATCTCCGCTTTCGTGAACGGCGTGGAAAATACTCTGAAGCACACCGAAGGGGGCACTGCCGGGCCCACCCAATTGGCGTCACGTGGCGAGCTGCTAGAAGTCACAGCATCCTCCGATGACATCCCATTAGGCAGCAGCGGCATCCAGATTCGTTTTGAGACAGACCTCATCACCGAAGGCATCCGCCCCACCCGAGTCATTCGCATCCGTCCTGCGGACTGGCCCGATGTTCACATCCCACGGGAGGAATACCTCGACAGCGGGAAATTCAAGCACGAAGACCGCTTCCCGACACCTGTCATCTTTCCTGAATACTAATGTCTCCTCACTTGGGTGGCTAACAAAAAGCGTGACTGCTTGGCTAGGATGTGGTTCACCATTGCTTGATTCACCTTGTGCGGGTGCCATAATCCTCTTCACGTTCTTGCATGTTACTCGTGGCTAGCATATGGCGGAGGTGATCCGATTCTCTCCGTCAGCAGATCGCGAAGATATCCGGTGGCTTCATTCAGCAAGTCCCTGCAACAGCCCTCGTAACCCGTCCACGTTCCAAGTTCGGACGGGGGACGAAGAACCTCCGTCATTCGCTTCAAATGAGTGGCATCCTCACCGGAGAAGATTTCTGGTCCACCACAAATGAGGGCGCGGGCAAAATTGTCCGTTGCCTCATCCGGATTTTCATTCAGGCCGTGATAACTCAAGCCGACCAGCAAGTGAAAAAGCGGATTGCCAACCACGATTCCGGACCCGGCGTAGCATTCGGGTAAAACGGAGAGGGCGCTCAAAGCCTCTTCATAGTCTCCGAGACGGACCGCAGCGTTTGCAATGGAAAGAAGCAGCCAGACTTGCTGTGTTTCATTGAGATCTTTCTGCAATCGCGACCAAGCACTCTGATAGGCAGCAAGCGCATCCCCAAACCTCCCGGCGTTCATGTGTTCGTCAGCATCTTCAAACATCAGCAAATGTGTCAATGGGGATCGGAATTGAGCTAACGCTAAAGGATAGCGACCCGGCTCGTTAGGGCCTGGAATGCAAGATGAGTGCAAGGGAGCACCCCGGAATGCTTGAAATCACTCATTCAAAATACGTATCCTCATGCGCATACGGCGGGGCGCAGCAGCAGAGGAGGCGCAGGGTTTCACGGGCGGTGATCTGGTGCCAGGCACCGGGTGGGATGAGGATGGCATCGCCGGGAGCCACGGCTTTCTCCTCGCCGTTGATCTCCATCGTGCCGCTGCCTTCGAGGATGAAATAAAACTCCTCGCTGAGTTTGTGATAGTGGCGCTCGGTGGGGCGACCTACGGGTACGGTAGCTTCGGCTAGGGACTGGTTTTGCACCGGGGCATTGGTGCGGTCCAGGATGCTGCGGATGGTGCTGCCATCTTTCGTGGTGAAGGGCACTTGCTCAGAAAGGGGGTTGATGGTCATGCGGATGCACGCATGGTCAGCCAGCGCACGCCGCGTGCAAGTCCTTCGCATGAACTTCGATACCCACCACTGTAGCGCCCTCATCACGGGTGCGTCCTCCGGCCTGGGGGCCGAGTTTGCCCGTCAGCTTGCCCCAGGTGCAACGGCCCTGTTTCTCACCGGGCGCAGGATGGATGCGCTGGAGAAGGTGAAGGCCGAGTGCCTAGCCATCAATAGGACCTTGCAGATCCATCTCTGCACGGGCGACATCGCCACAGACGAGGGCAGGGAACTGCTGCTGGAAAGCGTGCGTCAGGCAGGCTTCCAGCCCAATCTGCTGATCAACAACGCCGGCATGGGCGACTATGGCACCGTGGCCAGTGCGGATGCGGCAAAGCTGCGGACGCAGATGGATCTGAACATGACCGCGCTGGTGCTGCTGACTCATGCCTGCCTGCCGCTTCTCCGGCGTCCAGGCGGCATCATCAACATCAGTTCTTTGGCCAGCACGCTGCCCATGCCAGCCATGGCCGTGTATGCCGCCAGCAAGTCCTTCGTCACCAGCTTTTCAGAAGCTTTGGCCGTTGAACTTGCGCCGGAAGGCATCGCCGTCACCTGCGTGTGCCCGGGCCCTACGCCCACCAGCTTTAGCCAAACTGCCCGCCGTCCCGATGGCGAAGACACCGATCGCGATGGGCAGGATTTCCTCCGCATTTTGCCCTCCCAGGTCGTGGCCGAAGGGCTGGTGGCTCTGCGGGCCGGGCAGGCCTGTGTGTATCCGGGCCTCGGCGTGAAGATCGCCGCTCGCCTCTTCCATCATCTTCCGCGATTCCTACTGCGTCCCTTGTTGCGGCGGCGGTTCGCCAAGGGCACTGTTTAAAAGAATCCACTTCACTTTCCCCCCGGCATGATCAAGCGCCCCGATCCCTCCCTGACCCCCATGGACCAGCGCGGTCCCAGTCCCTGGCAGTCCAAGCCACCCCAGGGCAATGCGCTTGGCAAGCTCATCCGCCTGCTCCTGCTCGTCATCATTTCCATCCTTCTGGTGCTGCCTTTCACGCCGTTTGCCGGCAAGATCAAAAACGCGCTGAAGGAAATCGTCGCCGCCGCCCAGAAGGAGCGCGTGATCACCCGCGAAGTGGAAAAGCGCGTGGAAGTGCCGCGCGAGGTCGTCAAAGAAGTGGTGAAGGAGGTCGTCCGCGAGGTGGAGGTGCCCGCCCCGCCGACGCCGCTGCCAGAAAACTTCATTGCCCGCAAGGAGGTGGACGTCTCCAACTTCTACAACGGCATCACCATCAAGACGAACCTCATCACGGAGCAGGGGACTTATGCCAGCCTGGAGCGCAAAGACCCCGAGGCCTACAAGGCCGAATTCCAGCTCTCTGTCCGCGTGCCCAAGGCCAATCAGAGCCTCAGTGAGCTTTCCCGGATCAATCCCAAGCTGCCAGAGCTCCTGCCGGGCCTCGATTCCATGCTGGCCACGGCCAAGGTCTCAGGCTTTTACCACAAGCTCTACGAAAACAAGACCAACGGCATCCAGCGCGACATCACCCGCCTGAACCGCATCCTCGATCGCCACAATTTCTTCGACTGCGAGACCATCCTGGAGCTCACCCACCCGACCACCAGCCGCAAGGCCCTACTCATCCAGTCCGAGATGGATGTGGTGGCCGATGGCTCCGACGGCGACCGCATGCCCACCCTGGACGAGTACATCTTCATGTCGGACTACTACCAGCCCTTCACCAGCTACGCCTGGGCGAAAAAGACCTCCACGCCCAACCCGCTGCTCGCCCGGTGGGAGGAGCGGCTGAAGAAGGCCAAGGAGCAGTTTGCCGTCAAAGGTCTGAGTGCCGACCGCAATCGCGAGCTAAAGGCCACCATCACCCAGCTCGGCCTAGAGATCGCCGAAATGAAGGCCCGCAGCAGCCTCATTGCCGAAAAGGATCCCTTCATTGTCATCTCCCTCCTGTTCCGCCCCTACGCCGCCACTAACAAGCACACCCCAAACATCGGCGACTACGCCGTCGTCGTGCATGAGGGCAAAATGTACCCGGCCATCTGTGGCGACTACGGCCCCAGCCACAAGATGGGCGAAGGCTCCCTCCGCCTGGCCAAGACCGTCAACCCCAACGCCACCCCCTACCGCCGTCCGGAGAGCGACCTGAAAGTCACCTACATCGTTTTCCCAGGCACGGCAGAAAAGCCCAACAGCCCGCCGAACCTCGACCACTGGCACCAGAAGTGCAGCACTTACCTCCAGGAAATCGGTACGCCTAATGCCGCTGAGACACTTCATAAATGGGAGGACCTGTTCAAGAAACCCGAGCCGCCGCCCGTCGTCGCTACTCCCCCGGCCCCAGGCACACCAGGAACTCAAGCCACAGCGCCTGCTGGCAGCACCCCGCCGGCGACGC
Organism: Prosthecobacter algae; assembly: GCF_039542385.1. Classification (NCBI taxonomy): domain Bacteria; kingdom Pseudomonadati; phylum Verrucomicrobiota; class Verrucomicrobiia; order Verrucomicrobiales; family Verrucomicrobiaceae; genus Prosthecobacter; species Prosthecobacter algae. The sequence goes on from NZ_BAABIA010000011.1 coordinate 93,777, forward strand.
CTCCTTCTGGCACGACCTCTCCGGCACCTACCGTTCCCGCGACGCCACCTGCCACACCTCCGGCATCTGCTCCCGGCAGCTCGACATCTTCGGCAGCCCCTTCGACGCCGACAAGCCCCGCCCCGACAAATCCTTGAGCGGGGTTTGGGGGGATCGACCCGAACGATTTGCGTTCGGGTGACCGCGTGATTTTGGCTCAAGGTTAGCTCTAGGAGAACAGCTTTAAAAGTGTCTGATACGATTGAGCCACACGGGTTGGTGAAACCAAGCTTCAGGCCTCCTGGGCCTGATACGCATCCCGATACCTCTTTCTCCAGCCGCAGCGCGACGCCCGAACGGCCGCGATTTCACCGATTGATCCATCACGTAAATCGTCTGAGTTCAAAGCAGGGTTCACGCAAAGACGCCAAGGAACTGATATTTTGCGCCTTTGCGTGCCCACCTTCAGGGGGGCAACGAGAGTTTTTATCGCTTCCAAACTGCATTTTTGGGCAGATTCCAATACACGTTCCACACGTTAATGCCGTTCTAATAAGTTGTTTATCAACACATTTTAAATAGAAAGAAACGTAAAGGGATGAAAATAAAGGGCAGGGGACCAGCCGCAGCCCAGCTCCTCAAATTTTCAAAAGCTCCGAAGGGGCGAGGAATCCAGCCCAGGGCGCGAGCCCCTGGTAACTATGTTCTCTTCACTCCTGCCAGCGGCGCGCTCTGAAGGAGCGTTAGAGCAGGTCGTCTTCCCCCACAAGTCCTCGTGCTTCTCCCGCGACCTTTCGGGCCAGAACGATCTTCCTTGAATCAACCAAGCTTCAACCCTCGCTAAATCCACGGGCAATTCAGCCCCCGGTGTTACAGCAACGGCATTGACCGAAGTTGCCCCTGAATGAGAGAAGCCTAGGCTCCGAATTGCCCTGTATTCTGCACTGTTGGATATCCTTTGGCCTCCGAAGGAAGATTTAGAACAGCTATTTTAATTAAAGTAAATATCGTTAAAAAGACGTTAATCCATTATTAATGAACGGCTTAATTATATTAAAAATGAATCAGACAAGCGGGAGTGACATCGATCTGGCCTCCATCGTCAGCTTGTGACTCGCCACCATATTGCCAAGTCCTCCATCCAGGTGATCCCGTGCAAGGACAGCCTCAAATGAGGCATCGAGGGCATCAGGAAAGTCCCTCTGCTTGCGATCCTAGATCTCGGTTGGCTGAGGAGCTTTCCAGGCTGCATTTCCGACCGCTTCTAGGCTTTGGCCGAGTAAGTCGCACTCTTTGGAGGAGCTCGACTTGCTCTGAATCCAGGTGGAATAGGATGTGTTCAAATGAATGGTGTATCGCCCAGCGGGCTTTTGGACGCTTGGGCATTTGGCTGGATCGCAACGAGCCCCAAGCGTTTCGAAAGCTTCAGTTCGGCAATATTCAGCCAGTGCTCCCGCACTTCATCCGCGAATCCTGCTGACCCGGAGAGCGAATTCAATGAGAGTCCTTTTTCTCATGACGCCCGCCAGAAGACCGCACGAAAACGACGTTCGCCTAATCTGTCGCTCCGCAGTCCAGACTGGAACGACCCGATTGAGACCCCATCACGGCCGCCTCATGATCCCTGACCGAACCCGGCCCTCAGGATGTGTTTGGGCGTCTCAATGGAGCCACAAAACACCCACCCAAACCTCCGCCATTTGAAACGGGCTCTCTGAGCACCTTTTCGAACCCGCCAAACCAAGAGGGGCCTCCCAATCCCTTTAAAATCAAGCCTCGGACCACTTTCAATAACTACATACAATGTATGTAATGTGAAATGTCCTACCGGAAAAGTAGGAAATTAGTTCTTGATTGACAAGCGCCAGCTTGTTAATCTGTCCATGCTGATTCTTCGAACCTTTCAGCTCGTCTGTGGGCCTGTGAATCCACAGACATGCGCACCCAAGGTTTATCCCTTGGGTGCGTTTTTTTTATGTTTGTAATTAATCTCCCTGAAGCTGATCCGTGGTACAATTCGGCATTATTTACAGCTGTAATTAGCACCCTCTCAGCAATTGCAGCGCTGCTTCTAAACGAAGGTTTACACAATAAGCGAACCCGAAAAAAGGAGCTCGAGTCATACATATCTCACCTCCAGATTGCTGATGATGAGGTTAACTTCTACCTTAAGAAAATCCAGACTCTCATTGTGGAGTCGGAAGCACTGATGGAGACAATACAAAATGATGGGATCGGATCCCCAAGCTTCGATTTACACCTCGCATTTTTGGAGCAATCGAAAATCGTTATATCCGGTTTCAACAGATCACGCGAAGTGATTTCATCGCTAGGAGAGGTTCATTTTGAACTTGAGCATATCCGGAAAAAACTCAAAAATATTGAGCACATGGTTTTTAACTGTGAGCATCCTGTTCAGCAAAGGTTCAAGAATGCCCTGAATCAAAACTATAAAAACCTGATTAAGTGTATTAATGGTCTTTCCCCTAAAATGACCTTCTTGCTTTCTCAATTAGAGCAAGAAAGAACGAAAACAAAAAATGAGATTATCTCTCTCGATTTGATCCATCCGATTGGATTCATCGATTTTTAAAATTACTGCTTGACCTAATCTCCAGTAGTGAAGATAGCTGTCATCGTCGTTTCACAGCGGCCCGGGTTCACAGCCGGTTCAGTCAGCAAAACAATGAAAGGTTCGGAAGCACAGCGACGCGTGCCCAATGGGATTTCGCGTATTCAACCCCTCTTTTTTGAGCGGGTGTTGAGACCTACCCGGCAAGATCTGGGCAGTGGTCAACCTAAAGAGGACATCCAACTCTTGCTGCCGTTTCCGTGCCCTTCGCAACCGAAGGTTCGACATGAGGAAGCGCAGAAAAACGGCTGAAATTCTCCTCTCCCGCCCGGTTGCCCGCCCAAAGGCTCAGAGCCAGGGCGGTCCCCTTTATCCCCAGATGATGCCAGCGCGTCGAGGTCTGACGCTGGCCCAATACTGGGAAGGAATTGCCGAGAAAGCGAAGAAACGGAAAGCGACCCGTTCGCCTCGGCCCCGGCTTCTGGACCCTGTGACCAAGCAGGCCCAGGAGCCGCAAGAATTTGGTGCATCAGCAAGCGAGAAATTCGCCTTAGCGGCTCGCTATTTAGTTAAGATGTCTTAATTAACTGGTTTCTGATTTCTCACAGAACCCCTCGAAGGACCAGTATCAGCCCGCCTACGCAGCCTATCAGCCCGCACCAAAACAGCTTTTTTGCCTGTGAAGAGGCTGTTTTACGATGTTTGGAAGCCCCGGCTAAAAAGATGGCTCCATAAATCACAGCGAAAATGCCGAGGCTTATTTCCACGGCTCCAGCGTTGAGATTTAGGGCAAGAAGGGTGTGGGGTCTCATCGTCGGTGAGCTTAACCATGCTAGGCTCGCTGCACATCCTCAATAGCATTTCGAGAGCTGATACTAAACGGCATACTCCAGGCGAGATCCAGCCTTGTTGGCTGCACTTTTAGTATCACTCCCCCCGCCCTTCTTAACTCTCACACTTTCGCGCCCTCTACGCCCTTTACGCCCTCAAAGAAAGCCAGAGGCACCTCTCATGGTCCTGGGCGTGCTCACCAACAATGAGTGCGTGCCGTGTTGTAGCCTGTGGCCAAGCAGGGCCAAGAGCTGCAAGAATTTGGCACAGACGAGGCGCTTGGAAAGTCCCTGTGGTTGTGTGTCTGGTGTGAGGAATCAATGTCCTACAATTGAAAAGTCAGTTCGTCTCACGCTTGGGTATGCTCTTTTCTTAGTAGGTGAAAATTTTCAATGAATAGTAACTTTATTTATTGTAAAGTTGCTTGCAGAATGCAGAATTGGAAGCCTACGGCCATGAATGCACGAACAGCATCGACTTCTAGCGGCACCAGGCCTGAAACCTTCGAGCTTCAAGCAATGATTGAGGGGCTTGCCAAGAAGTATCCCCAGTTTACCTCCCAGGCTCTTGGCGAGGCGGTCTTAATCGCCAAATGGGGGGCTAAAGAGGGTGAGTGTGGCCTGGATTTCTTGAGGCGGGTGGAACAGTTTTTGGAGAAGCGATCCACAGCCCAGAGTTGAGTCAGGCGACTTCGTCGCATGGTTTTGAAGATGCGGTCAAGTGCGAAGCCGCGAAGCGAATGACCACGCTCCTCTCAACCCACCTCAGTCCATTGCGCCGAGATTCGGAATCTCTGATCGCTTTTCCATGTTCGTTTTTAGGTTTGGCGGAGGCGATGATCGGCGAAGGGGCCGCTTCCCGGTCTGGCTGGCGTCATGTTGATGGGGGCCTCATAGGTCGCTTGACCTATGAAATGAACTGTTTTATATGGTAATTATAACCATGAACGACAAGGAATCTTTCGCAACTTACCGCGAGTTGGCCGTGCTGCGCAGCTCTCTGAACCGAGTTATTTGGCTGCTGATTGGGGTGGCTCTCTTTCCGTTGGTGCTCCTCATTGCCCTGTTGATCCCGCAGACTGCTGCGCCGATCTGGGGTGCGCTCAAGCAGATCCCGGTGCCTGCAGGCGTCTTTGAAACAAAGCAGGAAATTCATCAGACGGTGCATTTGCATCAGTCGGGCGGCGAGCTAAGGCACCCCAACCAAGAAAAGGGTGGCAACACGCCGGTGGTGTCTTTTGTGCCGGATCCGAGCAACCCGGAGGGTCACATCATCACTGGGGTGAAGTATGTGGAGGTGGAGCATGAAACCATGATTCCGGCGCGCAAGGCATTGCCGGCGGCTCCGAATTCCAGCAGGGCAGATTGAGGCGCTGGTAAGGTGTGGGGTGCACTGAACCCGTGGTCCCCTGCCCTGATTTTGGTGTTTTCCAGGTGTCCGTGAGAGGTGTGAAAAGGGTGTTTAATGGGTTGATTGTTAACCTGTATTAATTATTTGCGAGGCAGGAGATTTGCTGGCTTGGTGGAAAATCGGGCGTCTGCTTCGGCTTCGGGGATTTTCCGAGCTAAAGCTCTGGAGTACTTTGGTGCGCGGGAACGACCACAAACTTTGGGTGGGGCTGTTTGTGGATGTCGGACCGAGGGATGCTTCCACGATCTCAAGATTACTCCAGCTTCCTGACGATGCTATGTTGCTGTGGCCTGCCCCGGAGAAGTGCGTTTCTCTTCCTGCTTTTTGAGCTTTCAGAAAATCATGTTTGCAGCGTGAAAAGCATCCTTGTTGATTGATTATTAACGAATTTTAATCATTTGGGTTGTCGTTCTTTTCGAGTTTGCCCCCGCCTTGAGGCGGAGCCGTGAGAGCCTCCACAAAAAAGCCCCCTGCCCCGTAATGGGAGCAGAGGGCGATGTGGGAAAACCGGGTGGGTTTAGAAGCGGATGGTGGTCTGGAGGCCGAGGACCCAGGCATTTGGGATGGCTTCGGTGGCGAAACCTGCACGGGCACCAGGATGGATGACGTATTGCAGGCTGGCCTGGAGGGTCCACCAAGCGGCGAGCTGCAGCTTGTAGTTCATTTCGAGGACGCCTTCGTAGTCGGCTTCTTTGATCTTTGGAGCCCCCAAGAGAGGCAGGATCTTGTTGGCATCGCGCTGGGCACGGGTGACGTCTTCGCTGATCTTCAGGTAGGAAGCACCGAAGCCGAGGGTGTCGTAGTCGCGGCCGGGGATGAGACCTTTGAAGACGAAGCCGCCATCAATGCCGAATTCGGCGAGGTTGCGATCAGCCGGAGCGCCGGCGACACGGAAGAAACCGATGATGCCCTGCTGGGCGGGATCTTCATGACCGACTTCGCGCCAGAGCATCTGCTCGGCCAGGAAGTAGGCACCGTAGTTGCCCTTGTGAGTTTCAGGAGTGGCGAGGCCGAGTGCGGAGACGCCAGTCGTGTAGATGTCGTAGAATTCGTCGGTGTGGTAATAACCGCCTACCTTGTAGTTGCCGGGCAGGCCGGTGTCGCCTTTGCCCTGGTTCAGGCGGTAGCCGGCCTCGAAGTACATGAGGGCGCCTTCTTCGCTACGGAGGGCAAGGCGGGTGCCGGAGGAGCTGTCGTCCGGATTGCCATCATAAATGGCGGCTTTGATGTAGAAGCTGTCAGTGGGCTGCCATTTCACCAGTGCGCCAAGGGATGCGTAAGGGGTGGAAGGCAGGGAGTGGGAGCCTGGCGGGAAACCTGGGATGTCATACAGGTTGAACGCCATCGTCGGGAAGAAGAAGGTCTGGTTCAGGAAGTTGATGGAAGCCAGCGAGTTGTAGAGCTCGGGCATGATGAAGTCACGGTCCACGGAGAGGAGACCGGCCTTGATGGTGAGCTTTTTGTCGAAGAGCTCCTGCTGGTACCAGGCCTGCCAGAGGCGGGTATCGGCGGGGAAATCCACGAGGTTGGTCTTATTCAGGTCGCCCACGTAGGTGGCGGCGAAGGGATCTCCCTCCAGTGAGACGCCGGAGACGTGGAAATGGCCACCTTTCCAGAAGCCTAGCTTTTCCGTATCCAGATCCAGGGCGGCGAGGAAGCCGTGCTGGTAGGCGGACCCGGCACGGAGGCCGCCACTGAGGTTGGTGGGCATGGAGCCGACGTAGAAGAACTCAAACTCAACGCCATTTTCTGCCAGCCGGGAGCGCAGGCCGCCCCAGTCGCCCAGCATGTAATCCTGCATGAAGTAGCGCTCCAGCTTGGAAGTCTGGGGCTGGATGGCTTCAGCGGGTGGCGGCGGGCTTCCCGCGTGGGACAGGAGGGCGCAACTCGACAAAAGGGAGGCGAGGGCAGCAATCGGGGTATGGGTGCGTGTCTTCATCGGGAATTGAAGTTATACTATTTATAAATATTATATATTTATAAAGTTTGCCAACATTTTATTTGAACAAAAGATCAGGATGCCTTTTGCAATGTCGGTTTTCAAGATTTTTTCCCCGATGAGACTCACTGCCGTGCAGCGGCTTGCTTAGAGCGCCTCGCCTGAATCATCAGGTGTGTGACTGGGGCTGGGCGGTGGCGGCAGAGTGCCCTGGGACGGCAGTTGCCCCGCATTCTCTGACCTGGGTTTCCAGCCGATCCTGAAAACGGGCCAGGGATTCCTGACAGCGCTGAACAAAACTGGTGGTAGTGAGACCGATGGCCCGCAAGCAATGGCGGTGATCCCAGGCGACGACACGGCTGGTGAGGGCATGGATGAGGCGAAACTGGCAGGTCCAGAGCCAGCGGCCGACGGGCGTAAAGGTGGCGAGGCGCTCCGCCAGGAACTGGCGCTGGAACTCGAGGTGCTTCATTTCATCGCGAAGAATCTGGCGGCAGGCGGTGTGGATGGAGGCATCCTTCACGCGGAGGTAGAGGCTGCCGTAGTAAACCTCGGCAATGAGCTCGGCGGTGAGGAGTACCTGGATGGCGAATTCCAGATTCACCAGGAAGCGGAGGCGACGGAAGACGGAATTGGTCCACTGCTTTTCCAGGAGGCTACCGCCGAGGTGGAGGACCATGCGGCTGAGGAGGCGGGAGTGGGCCTGCTCCTCGCAGACGAAGAGATCAATGGCGCGCTGGTAGCCGCGGAAGTTTTCCAGCGGGGCGACCTCCCGGGCATAACGGCGAAGGCGGGAGCCGGTGCCGGATTCCCCAAGCTGGAAGATGGCCAGGGAGTGGGCCAGCGGGATGCGCACGGAATCTGGCAGCGGGGCGGGCTGATCGTCAAAGGTGATCTGGTCATGCACGGAGGCGTTGGTTTGGAAATGATGGATCCAGAAGGCGGTGTTCATAATGAGGGATGTTTAATAGGGTTTTAGGATGTGTAGGGATGCGAGTCTTATTGGGCGGAGGAGAAGGTCTGCAGACGGTCCATGACGGCGCGCACGGTTTCATCGAGAGTGGAGGTGCCGGCGGTGACGCCGACATGGGCGATGTGACGGAACCATTCGGGCTGGAGATCGGCGGGAGTCTCCACCTGCTGGGCCTGCACGCCGAGGGCGCGGGCTTTGTCCGTGAGCTGGCGGGTGTTGTTGCTGTTGCGGCCACCGATGACGACGATGAAGTCGCAGATGCGAGCAAGATCTTCGAGGGCGGTTTGGCGCTGTTTGGTCGGACGGCAGACGGTATCCACAAAACGTACTTCGGACTGCGGGTGCTGTTGTTTCACTGCCTCCACCACCCGCAGCACATGGTCCAGGGGCTGGGTAGTCTGGGAAATGAGGCCGAGCCGGTGGTGGGCTGGAATGCAGCAGGCATCCTCCGGGAAGAGCAAGACGCTGGCCTGGGGGCAATCCCCCAGCATGCCACGCACCTCCACATGCTGGCGCTGGCCGATGATGACGGGGTGATAGCCTTCTTCAACAAGGGAGGTCAGGGCCTGGTGGGCTTTGTTGACCAGCGGGCAGGAGGTATCGGTGATCTGGTGGCCGGCCTGCAGCCAGCGCTGGCGGTGGGCATCCGAGGCACCATGGGCGGTGATAATGACACGGCGGGTGGTGGCGGAGCCGGGCTGGTCCAGCTCGCCCCGCCTAACACCAAGTGTGGCAAGGTGGGCATCCACGACGGGATTGTGAACGAGCTGGCCGAGGGTGGTCACGGGCTCTTGGATGGCGGCTGCATGGGTGCTACGGAGGGCATCGCGGACGCCGAAGCACATGCCGTAATGTTGAGCGAGGTGGATGGTCATGAGGAGATGGTGGTGGGGTGTGTTGGTTTAACTTTGTGGCGCAAAGTGATTATTCAAAAAGGGGGCTTATCCGGGATTGATGGTCTTCACGATGGCCTCGAGGATGTCTACGTAGCTTTTGAAGGCCTTGGTGCCTGCGGGGGTGACGGCGTAGGTGGTGCGGGGGCGGGTGCCGGATTCATCGCGGCTTTCCTGTACGTAACCGGCGGCACCGAGGGTGCGCAGGTGGGTGATGAGATTGCCATCGCTCATGCCCAGCTCGGCCTTCAGATCCTGAAAAGCCCATTCACCGCGGCTGGACAGCAGCGTCATGATGGAAAGACGGCTCTTTTCATGAATCGTCTTGTCGAGCTGATCGAAGTCAATCATCCGCGCGCAGTCACCGCCTCCGGTTTGCGGCTGAAGAAAACGGCGGCCGCATAACCAATATGACAAACGCCAAAGGTGAGACCCATGATGAGGGTGGCAATGGCATCATCCTGAGAAAGCTGGCGGATGTCGCCATTGGCCGCATAGGCCCAAAAAAGGCCCAGTCCCAGGATGATGAAAATCCAGCCTAGGCGCACCAGGGAGCGTGGGGAAAAGCTGGCTGTGGCCAGCAGGGCCAGCCCGTAGCAAACGACCCAGAGGAGAGTGGCCACGACGTGGTTTTGCAGATAGATGATGAGGCACGTGCCGAACACCCCACCGACCAGCAGTGGGGGCAGGATGGCGCGGAGGGCCATGCGCATGCCATCGGAGACCAGCGGCTGCCCACGGCGGGAGGCCTCGCGTGCCAGCAGGGCCACATTGACGGTGCTGGTGATGGCGAGGATGCCGAGCCACTGCCAGAGAAAGAGGTGCCCCATGGCATCTGGGAGGCCGCCTTTCTGCCACATCTGCCAGCCTGTGAAGCCAGCGGAGACAACGGCCATCAGTCCGCCCAGCAGGGCTGCGGGGGCTGAGATGGCGCGGTAGATGTGCGCCTTTTCCATGAGGGAACGGATCACCCGAAGATTTTCGAGGGCGTCTTGCTGTGTGCTCATGAGGTCACTTTGTGAAATAAAGTGAATCGCGCAACTTAAACTTTGCGGGACAAAGTAGATTTATTTCGCCTCGTTTTGCCAGGCCCGCATGCGGCTGTCGAGAAGGAAGGGGCCGAAGGGCACGAGCGAGGCGACAAAGACCAGGGCACAGCGTGCGAGGGACCACTGGGTCTTCAGCATGACTTGAAGCAGGGCATAACAAAAGAGGATAAACAGGGCACCATGCAGCCAGCCAACCCATTTGACCGCCATGGGCATACCTGCGAAGTATTTCAAAGGCATGGCGATGCCGAGGAGGAGCAGAAAGGAACCGCCCTCCAGGAGTGCGATGCGACGAAGAAAGGAAATGGTCTGGGATGCCATGATCTTAGGGGGAAGAATCTTTGTCCAGTGCGCCGGGTCGCGCCATCTGTCAAAGGGCGGATGAGGGAGAAGTGAGGCCGTTCGCTTGACCCCTGCCCTGCCCGCATTCATTCTGGAAGATCATGTCTTCTGCTACCGAAACCGCCCGTCTCATCGAAACCTATTATGCCACCTTCAATGCCGGAGATCGTGAGGCCATGCTGGCCCTGCTGACCGAGGATGTGGTGCATGACATCAACCAAGGAGCCTCCGAAGTAGGTCGTGAAACCTTCCGGGCCTTTTTGCAGCGGATGGACCGCAGCTACCGGGAGGAAGTGACCGAATTGGCTGTGATGACTCACCCAGATGGCAGTCGGGCAGCGGCGGAATTTTACATCCTGGGCACCTACCTCCAGACGGATGAAGGCCTGCCCCCGGCGACAGGCCAGACCTATCGGCTGCGGGTGGGGGCCTTTTTTGACATTCGCGAAGGGCGGGTGGCCCGGGTGACGAACTATTACAATCTGGAGGATTGGCTACGGCAGGTGGGTGCTTAAGATTGCGCAAAGTGCTTTCTTCCGAGTCAAACTGAGGCATCTTATGGGCTCAGCACATGTCTGCCTCCGCCCCACAGCATCCCCATAGCCATGCGGTGCGGCGGAATTTTATCTGCCACTGCCTGGAAGGCGGGTTTTACATGGGGGGGACGGCCTTTCTGGCCCCGGAGAGCGTGCTGCCGAAAATGGTGGAGACCCTGGGCGGACGGGCCTGGATCATCGCGATGATGCCGGTGCTGCTGCCTGCCGCCTTTGCGAGCATGGGCATCTTCATCGCGCCTGTGGTGGAGCGGTTGCCGAGGTTTAAGCCCTGGGTGCTCACTTTTGGCCTGCTGCAAAGGCTGCCGTATCTGATCACCGGCCTGATTTTGCTGTTTGCAGAGAGGATCGAAGGCGTGCTGCTGCCCATTGTGGTGCTGACGCCGGTGGTTTCCGGCCTGATCGGCGGGATGACGGTGGTGGCATGGATGGAGATGGTGACGCGCATGGTGCCTGAAAAAGTACGGGCTGCTGGGTGGGCGGTACGCTACATCATCCAGGCGGTGATAGGGGGGCTGGCCGGGGCGGTGATCCACCATGTGCTGACGCATTACCCGAATCATGAGGCCTATGGGTGGCTGCATCTGGCGGCCTTTTCACTGCTGTTCATCTCCTGGGCCTCGCAGCTTTTCATGCATGAGGATGAGCATGTGCGGCATCGGCATCCGGTGCAGCCCCGAAGCCACTACCTGGCGTATCTGCGCAGCCTGCCCGGGCTGCTGGGGGCGCAGCCGCATCTCATCAAGCTGGTACTGGCCCGTTTCACCGGCATGGGCTACCTAATGGTGGTGTCCTTTTTGACGATTCATGCCCTGAATGTGACTGGGCGACCGGAGGCGGATGAAGGGCGGTTTGTCACCTGCCAGGCGGTGGGTGTGGTGCTGGGCAGCCTGCTGGCTGGGTGGGTGGGCTATCGCTGCGGGGGCAAGATCCTGCTGCAGGCCTCGCGAATCGTCTGCGTGGGGCTGTGCATCTGGGTGGCGGTGACGGGGTCGTTTAATGGCTTCATGCTGTCTTATTTTGTCCTCGGTTTTGGCCTCTTTCTTGACCGCGTGGGGGACCTGACTCTGGCGGCCGAACTGTGCCCGCTGGAGCGTCGCTCCACGCTTCAGGCCATCCTCGGCTTTTGCAATGTCTTTGCCCTGCTGCTGGCCACCTTCATCAGCGGACAGATCTATGCATGGACGCATTCCTTCGAGCTCGTGGCAGCGGTGGCGGCCACCTTTGCTCTGATCTCGATGGCCATTCTGCACAGGCTGCCAGAGCCGCGAATGGCAGCGGTACAGAAAAATAGTTGACTGTTCGTCTAGTATCGACAATATCCCGCTCATGGGAAGAACCAGTGACGCCAAAATTCGACTGATCGAGGCCATGATCGAGCTGATCTGGACTGGCAGTTATGGCAGTACCTCGGTGGACCAAATCTGTGAGCGCGCTGGCGTGAAGAAGGGGAGCTTCTATCATTTCTTTGAATCCAAGACGGACCTCGCTCTCACGGGCATTGAGCATAGCTGGCTGGAGCATCGCCGGGAACTGGACCAGACCTTTTCGCCTGTGGTGCCACCGCTGGAGCGCATTTTGAACTGCTTCCGCAACTTCCGCAAAGAGCAGGAGGAGCTGCTGGCCAAGCATGGGCGTGTCCTGGGCTGCCCGATTCATTCGCTCGGCGCGGAGATCAGCACGGTGGATGACCGGCTGCGCAACAAGCTCCAGGAAATCCTCAGCCAGTTCATTCTCTACTATGAGTGCGCTGTCCGCGATGCCGATGCGCAGGGCATCATCGAGGCACCTGATGCCAGTGCATTGGCACGGATCGTGTTTGCCTACAGCGAAGGATTGTTGTTGCACGCCCGGATGTGGAATGATCTGAGCTACCTGGATGAGTTCGAATCCGGAGCCATGATCATTCTCGGTGTGACGAAGCGCAATCCGACAGGCGTTAAGAAAAAGTAATTTTTCGATTCCGAATTAACCAACTGGTCAACTTCCCTCCCGTTCCTCCCAACACTCCCCCCCCGAAACCACATGAAACCCCAAACCCTCCTCCCGCTCGTCCTGCTTCTCGCCGCCTGTGGAAAGACTCCACAAGCTGGTCCTGGTGGACAGATGCCACCCGCTCCGGTGACGCTTGCGCCCGTTGAGCAAAAAGCACTCGTCGAGTGGGAGGAGTTTACGGGGCGTGTGGAGCCCGTGGAAATGGTGGAGTTGCGTCCGCGAGTGGCAGGCTACATCACGGAGGTGCATTTCCAGGCCGGTGCACTGGTGAAAAAGGGCGACATCCTCTTCACGATTGATCAGCGTCCCTTCCAAACCAAGCTGCGCGTGGCGACAGCCGAAGTGCAGCGTGCCGAAGCCAGTGCCCTGGCCGCCAAACGTGAATACGATCGCGTTTCGGCCCTGCTGGCCGCGAAAGCCATCGCTCCAGAACAGGGGGAAATGCGTGAGTCCATGTTTCGCCAAGGTGAAGCAGCCCTGGAGTCTGCCAAAGCTACCCAGCACAGCGCCGAGATCGAGATGGAGCACACGGAAGTGAAGGCTCCCATTTCAGGTCGCATCAGCCGGGCCATCACCACGACAGGCAACTATGTGACCGCGGGGACGACCCTGCTGACCACGATCGTCACCGTGGACCCGGTGTATGTTTACACGGACATTGATGAAAATAGCCTGCTGCGTCTGCAAGCCCTACAGCGCGACAAAAAGCTTTTCACCAACAGCGAAGGAAAGGTGCCGGTGGAACTGCAGCTTTCCAATGAAAAGGATTTCCCTCACAAGGGGCACATCGAGTCCTTTGACAACCGTCTGGATGCCAGCACGGGCAGCATGATTCTGCGCGCTGTGTTTTCCAACACGGACGGCAGTCTAACTCCAGGTTTGTTTGCCCGTGTGCGTCTGCCGATGACTTCCGAGTACCCGGCCCTGCTGGTGGATGAGAAAAGCATTCTGACGGACCAAGCGCACAAGTATGTGCTGGGTGTGGATGACAAAAACATCAGCGTTTACAAGCCTGTTGTCATCGGCCCCACCATCAATGGCAAGCGCATCATCCGCAGCGGCCTCGTTGCAGGAGACCGCATCATCATCAATGGCCAGGCCCGCCTGCCACAGCCCGGCATGCCCGTGCAGCCTGTGGAAGCCCCTCCCGCCCCGGCGAAAGATACTGCCGCCCGCTAAGTCCGAACTGCGCGTCGTCAGGTCCCCTGCCCCGCCCCTTTTCCGCCTCCGCCCAACTCCCAAACTCCCCGGCCGCCCGCCGCAGGGCACGTCGCCTGATGATCCCGGTATCAACCTCGGTCTCGCTGGTGGCGGATTGAAGCCGCTCCCCGTCCATGAACCTCTCCCGATTCTTCATTACCCGGCCCATCTTTGCCGGCGTGCTCTCGCTGCTTATCTTCATCCTGGGGGCCATCTCGCTCTTCCAGCTCCCCATCACGGAATATCCCGAGGTGGCACCACCCACGGTCATCGTGACCGCCAATTACCCTGGAGCGAACCCGAAGACCATCGCTGAGACGGTGGCCTCTCCGCTGGAGCAGACAATCAACGGCATCGAGAACATGCTCTACATGGCCTCGCAGAGCACCTCGAACGGGGTGATGACGCTGACGGTGACCTTCAAGCTGGGCACGAATATTGACATGGCCCAGGTGCAGGTGCAAAACCGCGTCTCCCAGGTGCTGCCCAAGCTGCCTGAGGAAGTGCGCCGTTTTGGTGTGTCCACGGTGAAGTCTTCGCCGGACATGACCCTCGTTGTTCACCTCCTTTCACCAAAGAACCGGTACGATGAAATCTACCTGCGCAACTACGCGACGCTGAATGTGAAGGACGAGCTAGCCCGTCTGCCCGGTGTGGGCCAGGTGAACATCTTCGGCGGTGGTGACTATGCCATGCGCATCTGGATTGACCCGGACAAGGCTGCCTCCCGTGGCCTCACCTCCGGTGACATCGTCAATGCCATCCGCGAACAGAACATCCAGGTCGCCGCAGGAACCATCGGCCAGCAGCCGATGAAAGGCACGGCCCCTTTTGAACTCACCGTCAATGCCCGTGGCCGTCTGGTCACCGAGGAGGAGTTTGACAACATCATCGTTAAGACGGGTCCGAATGGCGAAAAGATGCGCCTGAAGGACGTAGCCCGCACCGAACTCGGTGCTGGGGACTACTCCATGCGCAGCCTGCTGAACAATCAGAAAGCCGTCGGCATGGGCGTCTTCCAGCTTCCAGGTTCTAATGCGCTGGCCATCTCTGAGAACGTCCGCACGCTCATGGACAATCTCAAGAAACGCTTCCCGGAAGACCTGGATTACGCCATCGCCTATGACCCGACCATCTTCGTGCGCAAGTCCATTGATGCCGTCATCCACACCCTCATCGAGGCTGTGCTGCTGGTGGTGCTGGTGGTGGTGATCTTCCTTCAGACCTGGCGCGCATCCATCATTCCGCTGGTCGCGGTGCCAGTTTCCCTGGTGGGTACCTTCGCCGTCATGCACGCGCTGGGCTTCTCCATCAACAACCTCTCTTTGTTCGGCCTTGTCCTAGCCATCGGGATCGTGGTGGATGACGCCATCGTGGTCGTGGAAAACGTGGAACGAAACATCCATGAAGGTTTGAATCCGCTGGAGGCCACCAAGAAGGCCATGACGGAGGTGACGGGACCCATCATCGCCACCGCCCTGGTGCTCTGTGCGGTTTTCATTCCTACCGCCTTCATCAGCGGCCTCAGCGGCCAGTTCTACAAGCAGTTCGCTGTCACCATCGCCATCTCCACGGTGATCTCAGCGATCAATTCGCTCACTCTCAGCCCGGCGCTTTCCGCCCTGCTGCTGCGCGACCACTCTTCCAAAAAGGATATCCTTACCCGAGTGATGGATGCCCTGCTGGGCTGGTTCTTCCGTCCCTTCAACCGCTTCTTTGAATGGTCGTCCAATGTCTATGTGGGCATTGTGAAGCGCATCATCCGTTTCAGCATCATCGCCCTCGTTTTTTACGGCGGCTTTGTCTGGCTGACGGTGAAGGTATTTGACAAGGTGCCCACTGGCTTTGTTCCCGCGCAGGACAAACAGTATCTCATCGGCTTTGCCCAGCTTCCAGATGCCTCCTCGCTGGACCGCACCGAAGATGTCATGCGCCGCATGACGGACATCGTGCTGAAGCAGCCGGGTGTGAAAGATGCCATCACCTTCCCAGGTCTGTCCATCCACGGCTTCAGTGCCAGCCCGGACAGCGGCATCGTGTTTGTGGCCCTGGATGATTTCGAAAATCGCACGACTCCAGAGCTCTCCGCCGAGTCTATCTCCAATGCCCTTAACGGCCAGTTCATGCAGATTCAGGATGCCATGGTTCTGGTACTGTCCCCGCCGCCCGTGAACGGCATCGGCACCACCGGTGGTTTTAAAATGATGATTCAGGACCGTGGTGACCAGGGATATGATGCCTTGTACAAAGCCACCCAGGGCCTCATCGGCGCTGCCTATGGCACCGGCGGCAAACTGCAGCAGGTTTACTCCGGCTACAGTGTCAACGTTCCCCAGCTCGAAGCCGAAGTGGACCGTGAAAAAGCCAAGGTGCAGGGCGTGCCGCTGGCCAATCTTTTCGAGACACTGCAAGTGAACCTCGGCAGCCTCTATGTGAATGACATGAACCGCTTTGGCCGAACCTATCAGGTCATGGCCCAGGCGGAAGCCAAGTTCCGTGACGACGCCAGCGACATCACCCGGCTGAAGACCCGCAACGCCGCTGGTGAAATGGTGCCCATCGGTTCCCTCGTCACCGTGAAGGAAGGCAATGGCCCGAGCCGCGTGTCTCATTACAACGGCTACCTGGCCGCCGATCTCAACGGCTCGGCAGGCATCAACCCGGAAACCCAAAGCGCGCTCAGCTCCGGTCAGGGCGAAGATGTCATCACCCAGTTGGCCAAGGATCTGCCACCGGGCTTCGAGTTCCAGTGGACGGACCTAGTTTATCAAAAGATCATTGCCGGCAACAGTGCGGTTTACATCTATCCGCTCTGCATCCTGCTGGTGTTCATGGTATTGGCCGCCCAGTATGAAAGCACCCGTCTGCCGCTGGCGATTATCCTCATTGTGCCGGTCTGCCTTTTGTTCGCCCTGGCAGGGGTGGCTTTGCTGGGAGGCAACCACAGCATGCTGGAGCAGATCATGGCGGAAGGGTTCCACTCCGGCCTGAAGATCAATGGTGACAACAACATCTTCACCCAGATCGGCTTCATCGTTCTCATTGGCCTGGCCTGCAAGAACGCTATTCTGATCGTGGAATTTGCCAAGGAGAAAAACGACCATGGGTTGAGCCCGCTGGAAGCCGCGCTGGAGGCCTGCCGCCTACGCCTGCGCCCCATCCTGATGACCTCCATCGCCTTCATCGCCGGGGTGTATCCGCTGGTGGTTTCCACCGGTGCCGGCGCCGAAATGCGCCGCGCCATGGGCACGGCGGTGTTTGCCGGAATGATTGGTGTGACGTTCCTTGGCCTTTTCCTCACTCCGGTGTTTTATGTGCTGGTGATGAAGATTGGCCGCAAAAAGAAGACTGGCGAAACTCCCCTGCCCGCCTCCGCTGCCCAGGCGGGCGCTGAACACTGAGCCTGCAACCTCCATCCATTCTCCCGAATCCCATGCGTTTCCTCGTTCCCCTTCTTCTCAGCACCGGTGCCCTTGTGGCCCAGGTGGGGCCTAACTATGAGCGTCCAGCCACCGAGACCCCGGCCCGGTTCAAAGGTGTGGCGTGGCGTGAAGCCCGCCCTTCCTCCCACCAGCCCAAGGGCGAATGGTGGAAGGTTTTTCGCGACCCCAAGCTGAACGGCCTCATGACACAGGCCACGGAAAACAACCAAAACCTCAAGGCCGGCATCGCCCGCTTTGACCAGGCCCGTGCGACCGCCCGTATGGCCCGTGCCGACTTGTTTCCAGTGGCCAGCATCCCCCTCAGCGCCGACCGCCAGCGTACCTCCGAAAACGCCATCAGCCCCATTCCACTGAATGGTCTTTTTTACGAGGGACCAGCCTACAATGCCGCTACGGACCTGACCTGGGAGCTGGATCTGTTTGGCAAGATCCGCCGAGGGGCCGAAGCGGGCCGTGCGGATGCCGAGGCTGCGGCGGATGCCGTACAGAACCTTTTGTTAGGTATTCAGGCCGATGTGGCCACCAACTACTTCAAGCTGCGCTCGTTGGACCAGGAAATCCGGCTGGTGCGCGAGGCGGTGGGGCTGCGGGGGGAGGCCTTTAAAATTGCCAAGGCCCGTGTGCAGGCCGGGGCGGGCAGCGAGCTGGAGCAGGCACAGTCGGAGACGGAAGTTGCGAGTGCCGAGGCCGAGATCGCCTCCCTCCAGGCTCAGCGCGACCAGTTGGAAAACGCGATTGCCATCCTCCTCGGAGCGAATGCCGCGAGCTTCAGCATTCCTGCCAGCAGCTCTGGTCTGTATTCGCCACCAGCAATTCCTGTGGGCGCTCCTAGCGACCTGCTGGAGCGCCGCCCGGATGTGTCGCAGGCAGAGAGAGCCTTGGCCGCTGCAACGGCCCGCATTGGAGTGGCCAGGGCGCAGTTCTTCCCAAGCATCAAGCTCATTGGCCGGGCCGGTTTCCAGAGCACAGACATTGATCTTCTGATGCAGCCGGAGTCGCTGATCTGGAGCTATGGGCCAAGTATCAACCTACCGCTGTTTTCCGGTGGCAGGAACCGCTTTAACCTGACGAAGTCCAAGGCGGCCCATGATGAAGCCCTGGCTGGTTATCGCCAAGCCTTCCTCACGGCTGTGGCCGATGTGGAAAGCAGTTTGTCCTCCATCCGTAACCTAGCCAATTCCGCTGAGGCCCAGCAGCGTGCCCGCAACAGTGCCGAACGTGCCGCCAGTCTGGCCCGCACCCGCTATGAATCCGGCACGAGCCCCTACCTGGACGTGATTGAAGCGAACCGCACGACCCTGGCAACCCAGCGCGCCACCGTGCAACTGGCGAGCCAGCGACTGATCGCCAGTGTCTCGCTGATCAAAGCCCTGGGCGGTGGCTGGGATGCCGCACAAACGGTGACGCTGCCTGCGGTCACGGCGGATCCCGCCGCACGCAATGTGCCGACCACCAGCGAGGGCGGCTTCATGAGCAAGGTCAAAGGCATCTTCAAGAAGAAGGAACCCGCCCCTGTCATGCCGTAACCGGCCAGGCAGGCTCTAATCTCCTGTCTTCACGCAAAGACAAGTCTCCCCAAAATTCCCCGCCTCCAAAGCGGGGGATTTTTTGCGTCTGCGCCTGCCACAGGCTAACAAACTTTGCTTTAATTCACGCAGGCTCTGCTGGTGTGTAGCCTTTAGGCGATACTGAGAAGGATCGAGGCGAACCAAGGATCGCCTAAAGGCTACACACCAGCAGAGCATTCGAAGCCTTTTCCCCCATCGAGAACATCCTGTGGAAGCTGCGATCTTGTTAATCCTGTCAAAAGTCTCGCCTTACGCCTCGGCCTCGTTCGCATGACAGTCCCGTCCTCTGACATTGTTCCCTCATTACTGGGCATCGGAGGTTAAAAAATTCACCGTTACACACCCCTAACAAAAAACGCGCCAACGCACAGGGCGCTGACGCGTTTAAAATCCGCTGATCGGTTTTACTTCGTGTAACCTGCCGCAGGGCTGCCGTCTTCGGACAGTTTGCCGGTGGTCCAGAGAAGGGCGCGGGTGATCAGGTTGAGGTAACGGGCATCCGCAACGGTGTCGTTGTTATGGCCGATGGTGGTGCTGAAGACGCGGGTCTTCTTCGGGCCGAACTCATTGGTCCACGCGACAACGGCGTTGGCTTCGGTGGCCTTGGCATTCGGATCAGCCTTCTCACCTTTTTTCACGCGGGGCATCTGCATCTGGCGACCGCTGGCCAGGGGCTTGGCACCCAGCATCTGGATGTTGTTGTACAGCTCCTCATTGATCGTGGTCCAGTTTTCCAGACCTTTGGTGATGGGGTGGCCAGCGTCGGTGAAGCTGATGTCAATGGGCGACTGCGGGCCGTGGCCAGTGGACTGGAGGCCGATGAACTCATACCAGCCAGCATTGTCGCCGCCTACTTTCACAGGTTCCTTGAAATTGCCCCAGCGATAGCTGTGCATGGCGCAGTGAAGGTTGATGGCCGGAACGCCTGCCTTGTGAGCATCGAGGATATTGGCCACATAGGCAGGATCTGTGACATCGGCGGAGCATTCATCATGGATGATGACGTCGAAATCCTTGGCCCAGTCTTTGGCTTTATAGATTTCAAAGGTGGCCTTGGTGGTCTTGTCCGGATTGAAGGCCACATCCACCACGGCATTGAGGCGGGATTCGATGCCCTCCTTCAGAATGGACTGCTGCTTTTCGTAATCGTGGCAGCAGCCGCCTGCGACGATGAGGACGCGCAACGGCTTGGCCGCCGTCTCCGCAGCCTGGGCTAAGTAGAGGCCCGTGGCGAGCACAAGCGTGAGGATGGGGGCGATGAGTTTCTTCATGGAAGGTTGGTGTAGCCAGAGTGCAACGTGGAGTCGAGCGCAAACTTGCGGGCGGCTTGTGCAATGGACGTAGAACAACCTGGCCAGGGTGCATCCCGGTTCCTTGTCAAGCATCTGCCCAGGCTGTGCCTGTTTACTTGAACTCGGGGTAAAAAGGATTGTGCTGCTTTTCCTCACCCACACTGGTCATGGGGCCGTGTCCGGGGCAGACGACGGTGTCATCGGCGAGCGTGAAGATCTGGCTGCGGTTGGTCGCTAGGGCGTCTGCATAAGACACCTGGCCACCGCCCATTGAACTGGCAAACAAGGCATCGCCCACGATGGCGACGGGGCTGGCCAGGCCTTCGATCACATAGGTGGTGCCGCCTTTGGAATGCCCACAGGTGGTACGGGAGGAGATGCGTAGGCTGCCGAGCTGCCACTGGCTGCCGGGCGTGAAGGATTGAGCTTCGGGATGGGGTTCCAGCTCGCTGATGAGGATGCTGGGGGCGTGCAGCGTCGCGATATCGGCCACATGATCCGGATGGGTGTGGGTGAGGAACAGATAACGGAGCGTGAGGCCAAGCTCACGGATTTTATCCACCATCGGCTGGGCTGTGGCACCAGTGTCAAAAGCGGCGGCTTCCTTGCTGGCCGGATCCCACACCAGGTAGGCATTGACCGTCATGTCATGGAAGGTGGTGTTGAACTGGGCGAGGCCCTCCACCTCCACGGGTTCCGGATGCCAGGCATGGTCGGACATTTCAGCAAGAGCCGGACCGTGCAGGCCCAGGGCAGCCGCGAGTTTCAGGAGATTGGCAGCATCCGTGGCCCCGGCCTTGGTGGCCTCAATGGCGGCGGCGGTGATGCCGATTTTGTACGCCAGGGCATCGGTGGTGTAGCCAAGCCCTCGCTGGGCCTTGTTGAGCACATCATTAAAAAGGTCTTCGAGAGGAATATTCATGGGAAGAATTTGGCTAAAGGAAGGCATGGCCTTGCGCATGATAATGCCGCTTGTCGGCAGCTTTCAGGACGAAGGTGGCTGAGTTCAGGCTCCGACGGTTTTGCTGGCAGAAGGCTTCTTGCTTTCCATGAAGGCTAGGCCCAATCCATAGGCCAGCAGCAAAAGCTGGCTGCCCCAGAAGGCGTAGATCTTGGGCCAGGTGCCGTCTGTGAAACCGTAGGCATGAAGGCCGACGCCGAGCTGATTCACACCAAACCAAGAAAAGATGACGATGCAGCCGAGGATGAGATTGCAGCAGTGCAGGCCGATCTCGCGGATGTAGCCGCCCAAGCGGGCGTGCAGGATAACAAGACACATGAGAACGATCATGAGAGCACCGTTTTCCTTCGGATCCCAGCCCCAGAAGCGGCCCCAGCTATAGTTGGCCCAGATGCCGCCGAGGACGGTGCCGACAAGCGAGAGCAGCAGGCCGAAGCAAACAAAACCGTAGGCCGTGCGGGTCATGAAACGGGCCTCGTCATCGCCCGTGCTCACCTGACGGAAGATCCGCTGAATGAAGTATTTGCAAGAGATCAGCGTGGCGACCATGCAGGCGGCATAACCAAGATTGATGATGGGCACGTGGGTGGAGAGCCAGAAGTTGGTGATCAGCACGGCCTGGAGCTGCTGGAGGTTGTCGGTAGCATCGGCGGTATCAAACTGGATGGCCAGAAACATGCAGCCGCCGCCAGCGAGACCTGAGATCAGGAGGCCGAGACCACGTTTTGAAATCCATTCGGAGATCAGGCCGAACAACGCGCATGATGCACCAATGAAGAGGATGGTTTCATAGAGGGTGGCGATGGGGGGCCGCTGCATGATGATGCAGCGCAGGATGACACCTGTGACCGTCATGAGGGTGGCAGCGCCGAGGAACAGCCAAGCAAAGCCGCGGGCGACCTTGTCCATTTTGGAACCGGGAGAAACCCAGGTGAACCCCACACCGATCAGGCCCACCAGGAAAAGCCACTGAGCATAGAAAAAATAGTCGGCCTTGATGGAATGAATCTCTAGCTTAACAAACTGACCTTCGCCACGTGCCTGGGCTGCGGCTTGAACCTTGGTCACGAGAGTTTGTGCGGCCGCCTTGAACTTGGCGGCATCAGGCAGGGCCAGATAGAGGTCCTCATAAAGCCCGAGCCATTGAAGCTGCTCTTCGGAAGGATTGACACTGCCATTGACGGTGCCGAAGATCATTTCTCCAGGGCCATGCCAGATTTCGACGGCCTTGTCGCTGTCTGGGAAGATGCGCAACTGGCCTTCAGGATTCCCGCTCATCATGGCTCCCAGGGCGCTCTGGGCAAAGTCGCGGAACCATGGGACCTGCATCGGCGGGCCACCACTGGTGAGTGCCTTGGCTACGGCAGGCAGGCTCTTGGAAAGGCGCAAGGGCTGGGGTATGTCCGCTGGCAATTTGTCCGCATTTTCCCCGACAGGTGAGCGGATGAAATCGAAGTGGCCCATGATCATGTCATAGTCCAAATACTTGGCAGCCAGCTCGACGATGATGCGCTGTTCCGGCGTCTGTTCCTTGGCCGGGATCTGCCGATACTCCGTCATCTTCTGCATCAGCAGTTCACGGGCGGGCTCGATTTCCTGGAAGGTGTATTGCGAGCGTTTGGCCCGGGTATCGAGTCCCAGTTCGGCAATGGCGGAGGAGTTGTCCACTTTGAACAGCGGCACGGTGCGGCCGATGTCTGGGCGGAACCAGCTCATGAGAAACCACTGCACTGAGGTGAGCTTGATGGGCTTGCCACCTTCCTTGACGAGGGGTTTTTGGGTGGCCGGGTCCACAAGCGGCTTGCCATCGGCTTCACCGCTGTCGGTCAGCCAGATAGATTGCAGCGCGCGCATGCTCTGCAGGCGGACGTTGGCCATTTTAAGCAACGGCTTGATGCGCCCCCCTTCTTGAACGGGGAGGGATTCAAAGAGCTTGGTGAGCTCAGGATCCATGAAGAGATCCAGCGACGGGAGTTCTTTGGCCGGGGCCACCGAGGCGATGACGAGCAGCGAGGACGCCATCATCACGCGGAAAGAATGGAAAGTGGACATACAGTTCGAGGGGGGAAGAAATTTAGAGCTTCCAGTAGGCAATGACGAAGCCTGCCGTGACGATGAGAAGCGTGTTGGTCACGGCGATCCAGGGATTCCATTTCATGGCGCGGGAGAGCATCATCATGAAGTGGATGAGGAGGCCGACGGAAACGATGATGCAGGAGATGAGAGGCCAGTGATCGGAGGGGTTTTCCACCACCTGAAAGCCGGAACGTTTGACTCCGCCGCTGCTGCTTCCAGAGCCATCGTCAAAGCTGGACTGGAAGAGGGCATACCCTTCTCCACGCACGGGCTCGTTCATGGTGATCACGCGCTTTTCCTCACGTTGGCCATGCAGCTTGGTGACCTTGCTGGTGAAGCGGCGGGCGCGTTCGGTGCCGGGATGTTTTTCCTGCTCGGTGTGATCCAGACGGATGGCGAAGGGGAGGCGGTAGCTGCGACGGCCAATGTTGATGAGATACTTCTGGTCGCCAAAGGTAGCGGTCCAGGGGGCAGCGGCATATTCCCAGAGGATGCCTTTTTGTTCGGCTCCGGTCTTCTTGTCTTTCGCGATGACGATACAAGCCTGGGAGAGGGCTTCATCTGCCAGCAACTGGCCTGTGCGAGGATCGTTGCGGGAGAGGGCCTGGATGAAGTAACCGTCCACGGCATCGCCACGGGTGACGTCGGTGGCGCGCTTGGGTTCGGCATGCTGCTTCCAGTTGGTGATGACGAGATCGAAAGGCAGGTTTTCGTGAGTGAAGGTGCGGGCCTTGCCATGATCGCTGCTGTTGCCGAGATCCGTGAACAGACGCTGATCAATCACGAGGGCGGTACGCCGTTCCCCGGTGGGTTTGACGGCTTCGATCTCGATGACACGCTCGTGGAAGCTCTGGAATTCGTCGTGAGTCTGGCCTTCGGTAAGATTGAGGATGCCTTCCTTGGCGAAGTGATAAGTCACCGCCCCGGCGGCGATCATGAAGAGGATGGCGAAGTGAGAGATGACGACCCCGATCGTGCGGGGGGATTTGCGGATGCGAATGAGGCCGCCCAGGAACATGTTCACAAACAAGATGGCCATCAGCAGATAACCGCCAGGCAGGATGTTCACGGGCAGGATGATATTGCCGATGTCCCAGTAGTGGTCGAATGCCAGAGCGCGCCAGCAGGCCCCGATGTCAATGCGGTCCACAAACACGGATTCAAAGTAACGCTCCTGGCTGGCCACAAGGCCGTATTCAGCCTGCTCCAGCGTGCCAAGGAAAGTCAGCAGCAGCAGCAGGGCCAGCACGACGGCAGCTAGGCCGAAGGAGCTGAAAAAGGCAATGACACGCGAGGGGATAGAAGCGGAGGCAGACACGGTAATGGGGAGGGGCAAAGAAATGACGTTTCAGCAGTGAAAAGGGGCGCAGATCAGTGCGAGGGAATCTTTTCCGCCTTTTTGCGGAACTGAACGGACTGGCAGAAAGCATCGAACTTGGCCGCATGTTCTTCGACCAAGGCTTTCGGCCCAGTCATCTTGATGAACAGGGTGAGTTCACTGGCCTGATGAATGAGGCCTAGCAGCCGGTAATCCTGTTTGGCCGAGGCTTCATCCCCCATGCCTTTGAAGCTGCCATCCACGCTGACGAAATGGGCCGGGCCGCCGAGGAAGTTTTTGCGCGGCAGCTTGTCGATTTCTTCATCAGTCAAGGCCGGAGCACCGATCTGGCTGCGCCAGCGGTTGATGTTGGCTGCAAGCCCACCCGCCGGGCCGGGCAGGGCGGCGAGGTAGCACTCACCTTCCCCATTTGGGCCAAAGCTGAAGTCAATCAGGCGCATCTGGGAGGAAGGCTTTTCCGTCCAGCCTTCTGGGGTGACCCAGAGAAGAGGGTGCTGCTGCGGCGCATTGGGATCTTCGGCAGGCTCGGCCTGATCGTAAAAGCGGTCGGCGCTGGAAATGTCCACCAGTTGCTTGCGGGCATACTGGGAAAGCTCCCGAGACTCCGTGATAGGCTCAATCTCATCCAGCGGTTTGCAGGATGGGAGAGCGGAGGAGAGACCGATGAGGGCGGCGAATCCCAGCCGGGTGGCGGCTGAACTTGGGGGAAAAGAAATCATGCAGGTTGTCAGTTAAACGAACGAACGCCGTTCGGCTTTGGTTCGCGCTTGAACGGCGTTCAATAAACTTAAGCCAGGGGACCGTAAGGTCCAAAGGCCTAATTAGCTTTGGGAGCGGGGGCAGCAGCAGGCTTGGCCTCTGCTGGTTTGGCAGGAGGTGGCGTGTCTGCTTTGGCCGCAGGGGCTGGCTTGGCGGCTGGAGGTGCAGAGGCCGGGGCTGGTTTGGCCTCCACTTTTTTAGCCTCAGGCTTGGGAGCGTCTTTTTTAGTCTCTTCCTTTTTGGCCGGGGCCGGGGCTGGCGGTGGAGCCGGAGGTGGCGCGGTGAGCTTGGCGATCTCAGCCTCGGTAAGACCCACGTTGACTTTGAGACCAGGAAGCTGGCCTTCAAGGGCCTTTGCGCCGGCTTGGGTAACGCCGGTCTGCCAGACAAAAAGCTTCTTAAGACCTTTGGCGGCAGCCAGTTTGGAGATGCCAGCGTCGGTTGTCTTGGTGCCGTAGAGATTCAGGTACTCCAGTTTCTGGAGGACGGCCAGTTTGGCCAGGCCGACATCGGTGACTTTGGTGTTTTCCAAATGCAGGCGCTCCAGGGAAGACATTTTGGCCAGGGTATCGGCGGCGGCGTCGGTCACCTTGCTGCGGGCGAGATCCACCCAAACGATGTGAGTGGCGATGGGTGCCAGCAGCGCGAGCTCCTGGTCGCCGAATTTATCGGTGGCATTGATGACGCTGAGGCGGAGTTGCTCTGTATCCTGGGCCAGCGGCATGAGGGAAGCATTGAGGGCCTGAATCTTCGCGGTGATCTCAGCGACCTGCTTTTTCTCAGCTTCTGTGAGGGCTTTGGCTTTGGGCTTCTCGGTCTTCACCACCTTGGCTTCGGTGGCCTTGGGCAGGCCTTTGCCGAGGAGCGCAGCGAGGGCGGCTTCGACATCTGGAGTGGGCTTGGCAGCAGCCACGGTGGCGGTATCGGAGGCACCGCTGGCGATCCACCATTTCAGCAGGGCGAGTTCTTCCTTGGTGACCTGGGGCTCGTCGCTTGGCGGCATGTGCTCGTCGTCGTCGTCAGGCAGCTTGATACGGGCCAGCAGAAGGCTGTCGTCTGGCTTGCCAGGAACCACATTCACATCACCCTCGCTGCCGCCTTTCATGATGGCGGCGAATTCGTGCAACTGCAGCTTGCCTTTCTTCTTGTCGGCACCGTGGCAGGCCACGCACTTGGCTTCGAGGATGGGAGCGATGACGTCTTTGTAAACCATGGCCTTGGCAGCCACGGCAGCGTCCAACTTGCCACCAGCGGCTGGTGCGGGCGCAGCGGGGGATTTGGCGGCCTCAGATGGTTTGGCTGCGGCGGGAGCCGGGGCGGCAGGTTTGGTTGCCGCGACTGCTGGGGCTGCGGCGACGGCCACCGCTTTGGCGTCATCTTCAGCAGTCCAGCCAGTATTGATCTGGGTGGTGGGCAGCTTGGCCTTGATCTGGGCGACACCGGCTTTGGTCACGCCTGTCTGCCATAGGTAAAGGGCTTTCAGCTTGGAGAGACTGGTCAGCTTCTGAGCTCCGGCATCGGTCACCTTGGTGTTGTAAAGGTTTAGATATTCGAGGGATGCGAGGCCTTTCAGGTGATCCAGCCCGGCATCGGTGATGGCGGTGTTTTCCAGATGCAGTTCCGTGAGGTTCTTCATCGCGCCAATGGCAGCCAGGCCAGCATCGGTGACCTTCGTACGCGCCAAGTCAACGGAGGTAATTTTGTCAGCGGCGGGGGCCAGGGCGGCAAGAGAGGCATCCGTGAAGTCCTTGGCCACATTCAGGGCGGTGAAACGGTAGGCTTTGCCATCGGCCGCGACGGGCATCAGCGAGGCTCCGGTGGCGTTGACTTTGTCCAGAACAGCCTTGAGGGCTGGGTCTGCGGCAGGCTGTTCGGCCGCGATGGCGGCGGAGGCCAGCGCCAGGAAGCAGAGAAGATGGGTACGGAGTCGCATACGTGAAGGGGGAGGTTGGAAAAAAGCTGAGACGGAGAGAGTTCGCTGGAACTAGGGCTGTCCTTTCAAGACAACGTCCACGGTGGCCTGTGTTTCAGCCGGGAATTTGGCATCGGCGACCTTTTGGGTGGCGGAAGCACCTTGCTGGACCCACCAGCGAAGAATCGTGATCTCTTCCGGCGTGAGCTGATCTTTGCCATCGGGCGGCATGTGCTCGTCATCATCTAGAGGCAGATCAATGCGCTGGATGCTGAGGCTTTCGGCAGGTTTGCCAGGAACGAAATTGGCCCCATTTTCGCCACCTTTCATGGCCATTTCAAAGGAGTCCATGCGGAGGTCGCCTTTGGACTTTTCCTCATTGTGGCACTTGTTGCACTTGGCCTCCAAAATCGGCAGGATGACATGCTGGAAGACCAGTTTGTCCGTGCCTGCCATGACGGGCGGGGCAATCCCGCCCAGCACTGGGGTGGTGGCAGGAGTTGCGGCTGCTGGGGCAGGTGCTAAAGCGGTCGGGGCGGTATTGGCACCCGGTTTGGCCGGATCAGGATTTGGCAGTGGGGCGGGGGCGGGAGCAGGCAATGCAGCAGGGGTGACCGCCTTGGGCTTTTCAACAAAACCGAGCATCCATTTTTCCATGCCGATCATCTGGCTCTTCATCGGCTCCGGCGCATGTTCGGTGAGGAACTTGCTGCCGTGGGACATGTTGCCACCGAAGTGAGCCCCCAAGCCCATGATGCTGAAGGAAAGGAAAAACACTGCCCGATAGGCATGCAGCAGTTCCTGATTGCCCTGCCCCATGGCCATGATGCGGATGACGAGGGCGAGCAGCACCCCAGAGGTGCCGACCAGCGCAAGGGTCTGGTGCAGGGTGAAGTTGCCACCTTCATACCCACCTTCACGGGAGAGCATGATGCCAGCTAGGACAGCCAAGACTGACCCTGCGGAGCCGACCCAAAGTGTCAGCAGGGCGGCGGGACCCAGTTTTTCCTCACCACTGCGGGTGAGGCAGGCCAGTTCCATGATGCAAAGCAGGGCCAAAGCCCCGACGGGCAGGTGCAGAAGAATGGGGTGAAAACGACCGACGAAAAGGACGCCGCTGGAGACCTCTGAAGACGGCTTTTCAAACAGGGGTGGAAAAATCAGCAGGCCGATGACAAAACCGACGATCAACAGCAAAGTGGCCACCCAAGTGCCAACATAGGACTTGGGGCTGCCGAAATCTTTGGGAGAATAAGACATGGGTGGGATGGATGCTCGTGGTAACTTATCTTATCAACGCTGATGTGGCGCAGAATTGTTCATGCGAGTGATGCCTGATCATGCAGTTTCCATGTCCAAATCAAGCCTCGGTCCTACCGAAACGCAATTTTTGGACAGGGTCAGACAATGCCTGCGCATGGATCGCCGATTCTAGAGGTCGCCTCGGATGCCGAAAGGGCTCAAAGTGAGGCCATGGAAACGCCCGCAACACTCTATGACCGGCTGGGTGGAGCCGCCGGGGTAGAATCCCTGATAGAAGCCTTTTACGTCCGCGTGCTCGCCGACTCTGAACTGGCCCCCTTTTTCCGTGATAGCTCCATCGAGCGTCTGCGCAAAATGCAGACGGAGTTTTTCAACCGCGCCCTCGGTGGCCCCATGGGCTATTCAGGCCTTCCACTCGCCCATGTGCATCATGGGCGTGGCATAACCCGCCACCACTTCACCCTTTTCGTGGGCCACCTGCTGGAAACGCTCAAGGACTATGGCTGTGAGGACAAGGAGACCGATGAAGTCATTGAGCACATCAATACTTTCGCCAACGAGATCACAGGCACCTCCTATTGACGCCCCAGCCGCACGTCCATCCACACTGCCGCCAGCAGGACCATGCCACGCACCACCAGCTTGTATTCCGGCGAGACCGACATCAGCGTCATGCCATTGAGTAGGGTCGCCATGATCAGGGCCCCAGCCAGCACGCCAAGCACGGTCCCACGCCCGCCTCGCAGGCTGACTCCGCCGATCACACAGGCGGCAACGGCATCCAGCTCCATCCATTCACCAATGTCGGTTGTGGAGTTGCCCGTGTAGGACGTCAGCATAAACCCTGTGATGGCAACGATGGCCCCCATGATCGCAAAAGCCCCGATGACCACCTTGCCTACTGGCACGCCGGAAACCAAGGCTGCCTCCGGGCTGCCGCCGATAGCATACAGATAACGGCCAAAAGCCGTGTGCTGGGTCAGCAGATACACGCCCAGCGCCACGCTACCAAAGATGACAGCCGGCAGCGGCACACCGCGAAATTGATTGGTCACCACCACAAAAAGCACCAGCGCCTGGGCCGCGATAAAGACACGTAAAAAAGCGCTCTCCCCTCCCTCTGTCTCAAAGCCGCTGGCACGCCGCTGCCGCCGGGCCTGGACGGTGGCGAAGACTAGCACCGCAATGATGACCGCTGCCATGATATAACCCGCCAAAGGAGGCAGATAAAAGGTGCTGATGAGCGAGTATAGATTGCTCTGCCCACCTGCCACCACGGGCACTGTTTGATTTTGGATGACCATCCAAAACAGGCCGCGAAAGACCAGCAACCCGGCCAGGGTCACGATGAACGCGGGGATGCGTTCCTTCACAATCAGCAGGCCCTTGATCCACCAGATGACTACA
The DNA here is from genome assembly GCF_039542385.1 of Prosthecobacter algae. Classification (NCBI taxonomy): domain Bacteria; kingdom Pseudomonadati; phylum Verrucomicrobiota; class Verrucomicrobiia; order Verrucomicrobiales; family Verrucomicrobiaceae; genus Prosthecobacter; species Prosthecobacter algae. Next base: position 123,534 of record NZ_BAABIA010000011.1, read on the forward strand.
CCTGCGGTTAGGCCAATGGCCAGGGAGAGCGGTGCGGGAAGTCCGGCCTTTGTCGTCAATACCGTGGCAATCCCGCTGAGCAGGGCCAGACCGCTGCCCACAGAAAGGTCAATGTGACCGGGCAGTATCACCAAGAGCATGCCCATCGCCAGTGTGGCCGTGATGGAAAGCTCTGTCATCAACAGAGACAAGTTGCGGGAGTCGAGAAACTTGGGCTCGACCACTGCGAAAAATCCACAAATCCCCAGCAAGGCCAGGGCAATCGAAAAATCGCGAAGAGAAAACGTGCGAGTCATGAGGAGCGTCGAAGAAAACGGATGTTCTACCCGGTTCTTCGACGCGCTCCAAGATAAACCTATTAACCCGCAGAAGCGATCTCAGCTTCCGTGCGCTTGCGCTCACGCTGGCGCTGGGCGGAATCCAGCGTGCGCTTGCGCAGGCGGATGTTCTTCGGCGTTGCTTCCACGAGCTCATCAGGGGCGATGTACTCAATGGCGCGCTCCAGGCCAAACTTCACCGGAGGGGTGAGCTGGATGCCTTTGTCACCACCGGCGGCGCGGAAGTTAGTGAGCTGCTTGCTGCGGCATGGGTTGACCGGAAGGTCGTCCGTGCGTGGGTTTTCACCAATGATCATGCCGTCATAAACCAGGTCACCTGCGGTAACGAAAAGTTTGCCGCGTTCCTGGATGGTATCCAGAGCGTAAGAAGTGGCTTCGCCAGCTTCGGTGCTGACCAGGGTGCCAGTGCTGCGGGTCTGCATGTGACCAGCGTGAGGGGCGTATTCACGGAAAAGGTGGCTGTGAATGCCGTGACCGCTCGTCAAGTTCATCAGTTCGAACTCGAAGCCGATGAGGCCACGGGTCGGGATGTAAGCCTGAAGGGTCGTGCGGCCATTCTGGGCATTCATGTCTTCGATGCGGCCTTTGCGCTCGGAGATCGTCTTCATCACGCCGCCGAGGTAATCATCCGGCACGTCAATGTAGAGGGTTTCAAAGGGTTCGCAGATGACATCGTCAATGCGCTTCGTGATGACCATCGGACGGGAAACCAGCACTTCGAAACCTTCGCGGCGCATCTGCTCCACAAGAACAGCGATCTGCATGGCACCACGGGCGCTGACGTCGAAGATACCTGCCGTGTCGGTGTCATTCACAGACAGGGTCACGTTCATCTTCTGCTCACGCTCCAGGCGGTCCTTGATCTTGCGGGAGGTGACGTGGTCACCTTCACGGCCGGCCAGAGGGCCGTCATTGACCGCGAATTGCATCACAATGGTCGGAGGGTCGATCGCCACGAAAGGCAGCACAGGCGCGTCAGCCGCACCGGTGACGGTCTGGCCGATGTCCACATCTTCAAAACCGGAGATACCGACGATGTCGCCAGCGCCGCCTTCGACGGAGTCACTGGTGGTCAGGGTGGTGTATTGGAAAACTTTGGTGACCTTGATCGGGGTCGGCTTGTCACCAGGCTGCTTGCCCTGGAGGAAAACCTTGTCGCCCATCTTCACGGTGCCACGGGTCACTTTGCCGATGGCCACACGGCCGACGAAGTTGTCCCAGTCAATGTTGGAGACCAGCATTTCAAAGCTGCCTTCCAGTTCAGCCTTAGGTGCCGGGATATGCTCGACGATTTTTTCGAGGAGGAAAGTCATGTCCTTCTGCTCGCCTTCGGGCGTGTCGCTCACCCAGAGGGCGCGGGCGCTGCCGTAAACGAAAGGTGCATTGAACTGCTCTTCGGTGGCTTCGAGCTCCATCAGGAGTTCCAGCACTTTGTCATGCACTTCGCCTGGCTTGATGTGCGGACGGTCCATCTTGTTGATGAACACGATCGGCTTGATGCCCTGCTGCATGGCTTTCTTCAGCACGAAACGGGTCTGGGCCTGGGGGCCTTCATAGGCGTCCACCACAAGCATCACGCCGTCCACCATCTTCATCACGCGCTCCACTTCGCCGCCGAAGTCGGCGTGGCCCGGTGTGTCCACGATGTTGATGATGTTTTCGCCCCAGTGAACGGAGGTGTTTTTGGCCTTGATGGTGATGCCCTTCTCTTTTTCAAGGTCCATGCTGTCCATGGCGCGCTCGGCGATGGCCTGGTTTTCGCGAAAGTTGCCGCTGGCACGTAGCAAGGAGTCCACAAGTGTGGTCTTGCCATGGTCAACGTGTGCGATGATGGCGATGTTCCGGATCTTGGAAGGAGGGGTCATTAGAAGGGCGTATGGGGGAAGGGGCGCGGAGACTAGCAGCTTTCGGGCCTTTGGCAAACGGCGGTTTTGACTCATTCCGTCGGCGGCCCCTCCCTAGGCCCCTTTTTGTGGGGGTAAAATGCTGCTCTCACTGGCATTTTACGCTGTCCGGGCTGATCTCCCTCCCATGATTCGCCCCCTGCAGCAAGATGATGCCCTTCTCCAAGACATGGCCCGTGTGCCTGCACGTGAGGACCGGCTGGATCTCTGGTGGCTGGGGCAGAGCGGCTTTCTGGTAAAGTGGAATGGGCGTTCGTTTTTGTTTGATCCGTACCTTTCAGACTCCCTGACGCACAAATACGCCAGCACTGACAAGCCGCATGTGCGCATGACGGAGCGGTGCATCTCCCCTGCCCTCCTCACAGGCCTGGACTTCGTCACGGCCAGCCATCTGCATACGGATCATCTGGATGCGGAAACCCTGATCCCGCTGGCCCAGGCCAATCCGGGCCTGTCGCTTTTCCTCCCTGGCCCCATCATCCCTGAAGCTCAGGCCCGGCTCGGCGGTGCGCCGCTTTCTTACCTGGAACTCAACGAGGCGGACCATTATAAAAACGAGGCTCAAGGCTGGTCCATGACTGGTGTCGCCTCCGCCCACAATGACCTGAAGACCGATGACCAGGGGCGGCACTTTTACATTGGCTTCATCTTCCGCTGCGGCCCCTTCACCCTCTATCACAGTGGGGACACCCTTTTGCATCCGCGCCTGATTCAGAGCCTGCGTGAATTTCAATACGATCTCATGCTGCTGCCCATCAATGGCAACAAGCCAGAGAGACACGTGGCTGGCAATCTCAATGGCACTGAAGCCGCCACTCTGGCCCGTGCCTGCGCCGCCAGGCTCGTTGTGCCGTGCCACTATGACATGTTCGAATTCAACACCGCCACCACGGATGAATTTCAACAAACCTGCACCCGTCTGCAACAGCCGTATCGCATCCTCCAGTGTGGCGAACGCCTGACTCTGGAGGCGTGAGGCCAGCTCTATAAATGAGCATCCAACAGCCGCTCCTCCGCCCTGACGGTAATTTCGTCTTCACACGGATGTCATTCTCTCTTGCATCCCGGCGTCCAGTGTCCTATCTGCCCTTTCTATGGAAACGACTACCAAGTCCGTCCTGACCGACCTCCAGGCGTTCGACGTGGCAAGCCTTAAAGGCCGCCTGAGCGAACTCCGGAGGTATCTTTGACGTACCTAAACTGACTGAAGAGCTGTCGGCGCTCGAACATAAGATGACCGACTCAGGCTTCTGGGACAGCCAGAATGCCGCCAAAAAAGTGATTGATCGCGCCAACGTGATCAAAAAACAGATCTCGCCCCTCGGTGAGCTGGAATCGCGCGTGGAAGACTTCCCCGTGCTCATCGAACTGGCCAAAGAACAAGGCGATACCCAAAGCTATCGCGAAGTTCAGACTGAGTTCGATGCCATCCAAAAGGCCATCGGCCAATACGAACTGGAGCTCCTTCTCAAAGGGCCCTTTGACCGAGGCGGTGCCTTCCTCACCATCCACTCCGGTGCCGGTGGCACCGAGGCTTGCGACTGGGCGGCCATGCTCATGCGCATGTTTGTCCGCTGGTCTGAACGCCGAGGGTACAAGATCCAGACCATTGACTACCAGGAAGGCGATGATGTGGGGCTGCGTTCCGCCACGCTGGAAATCTTGGGTGAAAACGCCTTCGGCTTCCTCCAGGCCGAACGCGGGGTGCACCGCCTCGTGCGCATCTCCCCCTTTGATGCGGCGAAAAAGCGCCACACCTCCTTTGCCTCCATTGACGTCACCCCTGACAATGAAGAGGAAATTGATATCGAAGTGCGGGATGATGATCTCAAAGTGGACACCTATCGCGCTGGCGGCAAAGGCGGCCAGAACGTGAACAAGGTGGAAACGGCGGTCCGTATCACCCACATCCCCTCCGGCGTCATTGTCGCCTGTCAGGTGGAGCGCTCACAGCCGAAAAACCGGGCCAAAGCCATGGCCATGCTCAAGGCCAAGCTCTACCAGATCGAAGAAGACAAACGCCAGGCCGAGATCGCCCGCCAATACGGCGAGAAGACTGAAATCGGCTGGGGCAGCCAGATCCGCAGCTACGTCTTCCAGCCTTACCAGATGGTCAAAGACCACCGCACTGGCGAGAAGACCGGCAACGTCGCCGACGTCATGGACGGTGACCTGGACGCCTTCATGGAAGCCAAGTTGCGCGGACGGAAAGCCGGTGATGATGATTCCGACGAGGACGTGTAATGGTCCTGCTTTCACTGCCGCCTTCTGACTGAAGGCGGCAGCGTTGCTGATCGCTGAGGCAGCGATTTGGAGGAAGCAGATTCGTGCTAGATTGAACTTTTCGGCATCGTACCCAGCGGAGTCTTTTGCCCTCCTATGCCTCGCAGCGCGACTTTTTAAGGCTGTGCGCCCGCAGAATCCGCATCAGGTCGGTGAGGGGGGCTTGAAGTTTTCCCTGCTGGCAGGCGAAGACGTGGGTGATTTTGGGGGACCCTTTCAAAGGGATGGCATGCACAGACTTCTGCATGAACTGGGCCAGTGCCAAAGGCAGCAGGGCGATGCCTGAACCTGCCGCCACCATCAGGGCCACCGCCTGGGCTCGCGGCGACTCAAGAATGATGCGGGGGCGGAATCCGGCCGTCTTGCAAAGACCCTGCACCTGGGCGGCAAAGGCGGGGGCAGATCCGTGTGAAACGGCCACAAAAGATTCATCCGCCAAAGACGAAAGTGAGATGCTGCGGGAACCGGCCAGCCGGTGACCCAAGGGTAGAAAACAAACCAGGGGTTCCTGATGCCAGCCGACAAACTGGATGCCTGCCGGCCTAACCGGAGGAATGACTCCCACAAAGCCGCCGTCTAGATGCCCGTCGCCGATAGCCTTAAGCTGATCATTAGGCGGTAGGTCCTGCAGCATCACCTGCACCTCCGGGTGCAGCTCACGGTAGCGACGGAAACTTTCCGCCAGTTCATCATTCATCACGGCGCTGACAAAACCCAGCCTCAGCCTCGCGGTCTCGCCACGGGCACAGCGGCGGGCCGCCTCCCCTGCCCTGGCCAGTTGGCGAGGCACATGGCGTGTCTCCTCATAGAACAGGCTGCCAGCGGCCGTCAGGGAGATGCGGCGTGGTTCACGCGAAACGAGTGTGGCACCGATCTTTTCCTCCAGGCTGCGGATGTGCCGGGAAAGCGGTGGCTGGGCCAAATGCAGCCGCCGCGCTGCGCGAGTGAAGGAAAGCTCCTCCGCAACGGCAATGAAGCACTCAATTTCTCGGATGGAATAGTCCATACTGAAAAGGTATCACAAATGAGCAAAATGGGTAATTCTAATATGCTGATTTCAGGGAACTCTGGTGGCCTTCACCACCCTACTGACTCTCATGGCCATCAGCGACACCATCAAGAAGGGGGCCATCCGTGCCCCGCACCGCAGCCTTCTCCGCGCCACTGGCGTGATCCAATCCGAGGAGGATTGGGACAAGCCCTTCATCGCGATTGCGAACTCCTTTGTGCAAATCATTCCCGGCCATGCCCATCTGGACGTGGTGGGAAAAAAAGTCCGCGAAGCCGTTCGCGCGGCGGGCGGGGTGCCCTTCGAGTTCAACTGCATCGGCGTGGATGACGGCATCGCCATGGGGCATGGCGGGATGAAGTATTCCCTGGCCTCACGCGAGCTTATTGCCGACTGCGTGGAGACCATGCTGCGGGCGCACTGCTTTGACGGTGTGGTTTGCATCCCCAACTGCGACAAGATCGTGCCGGGCATGATGATGGGTGCAGCGCGGGTGAACATCCCCTCGATCTTCGTTTCCGGCGGCCCCATGCGTTCGGGCAAGGATCCCACCACCGGGCGGTCTCTGAACCTCGCTTCGGTGTTTGAGGCTGTGGGGCAGCTTTCTACAAACACCATCACGGAGGAACAGCTCAGCACGATTGAAAAGAATGCCTGCCCCACTTGCGGTTCCTGCTCCGGCATGTTCACGGCAAATTCCATGAACTGCCTGTGTGAGGCCCTGGGCTGGGCGCTGCCGGGGAACGGGTCCATCCTGGCGACGGACCCTGCCCGCGATGCTCTTTTTCAGCGTGCAGGGAAAGCCATCGTGCGACTGGTGAGGGACAATGTGCGCCCGTCTGATTTGCTGACCCGTGAGGCATTTGAAAATGCGCTGGCGCTGGACATGGCTATGGGAGGCTCCTCCAACACGATTCTGCACACCATCGCCGTGGCGCATGAGGCGGGCGTGTCGCTGACCATGGACGACTTCAATGCCATCGCCGAGCGGGTTCCTCACATCTGCAAGGTGGCTCCTTCGGGGCATTATTACATGGAAGATGTGGACCGCGCTGGCGGCATTGGGGCCATCCTGAAAACACTGCAGGGCAAGCCGGGCATTCTCCATGCGGATGCCTTCACGGTCAGCGGCCTAACCTTGGGTGAAACCATTTCCACCGCCGAGGTGAAGGATGCAGACGTGATCCGCCCGCTGGATAAAGCCTACTCATCCAGGGGCGGTCTGGCCGTGCTGTTTGGCAACATCGCCCCCGATGGCTGCGTGGTGAAAACCGCAGGTGTGAGCCCGGTCATGATGCAGTTCACGGGAAATGCGGTGATCTTTGAATCCCAGGAAGAGGCCAGTGTGGGCATCTTGGGCGGTCAGGTGAAGGCGGGGGATGTGGTGGTGATCCGCTACGAAGGACCACGCGGCGGGCCTGGCATGCAGGAGATGCTGGCTCCCACGGCCGCCATTGCCGGGCGTGGCCTGGGGGATTCCGTGGCGCTCATCACCGATGGCCGTTTCTCGGGGGCGACGCGAGGCGGAGCGATCGGTCACGTGTCGCCGGAAGCTGCTGCGGGAGGTCCCATTGCCCTGATCGAAGCCGGGGACCGTATCGAAATCAACATCCCTGAGCGCACGTTGAACCTGCTGATTTCTGACGAGGTGCTAGCGCAGCGCAGAGCCCGGTTGAAGGCCCCTGCCCCCAAAGCACGCACCGGCTACCTGGCCCGGTATGCGGCCATGGTGGGCAGCGCGGATACAGGGGCGGTGCTGAGGGTGCCTTCGGCATGATGGTTTCTTGATTTGCGGGACAGAGTTGTCCAGCCCAAGCTGGCAACCTTTCCGTGACTCCTGTTTCGCCCCCTTTTTCATCATCCCTCCCTCTGCCCAATCATCCTTGTATTAAGGTGGTCAGTAGTTTTGAAGAGCTTGTTACCACGCCTTTTGCGGAAGGCGTGAATGCCATGTGCTGGCCGCGTGAGTTGCCGGGGGATTTTGGTGAGATCGTAGCCAAACTATCGCTGGGGGCAGGCATCACGACTCTCGATGAGGCCTGCCTGAACGACCTTGAACTGAGCGATGCAGGAAAGGTGGCCCGCAGCATCCTCATCGAGGATCAAAGGATCCTGCGGGAGCGGGAACTCGCCCCTGTTCTCGACTTCATCAACGGCTACGTGAACGATGCCGAAGAGGAGGACGAGGAAGCTCTGCCTACCCATGTACAATCGTTTCACGTGGACAGCGCCACGGTGCAGGCAGACACATATCTTTGCACCTATCATGGTTCTTCCTCAGAGGGGCTGCGCAATGAGGAGGCCATCCGGCATGTGGATGTTCCGCAGACACGCGCAGAACTCCTGAAGCTTTATGGCGGCGAGGATGATGCGGACTTTCTGGAATATCTGAACGATCACTTTTACGACCTGCATTACGCGCCGCTTCCCGGAGCACAGCCATACTCCTTTGGTGTGGGCCACTTGTGGCGCATCGCCATTCAGTATCCAGATTGTCCGGTGCCGCCGTGCATTCACCGCGCACCTGCCACCATTCCAGGCCGACCACGGTTGTTGCTGATTAGTTGAATGCCATCAAAGCTCAGCGAGCTTCATCCGCTCGAATGGCCAGTCCGCTGGCATTGGAGTCCATGATCGGGAGAGCCGAAAGTTTGCCCTCCGGGGTTATGTCCTTGCCATCGGTGAGCCATTCCAGATTGAAGCGGGCAAGCGTGAGACGGTCACCGGCGAAGTGATGCTTCTCCGCCGCCGCGCCGTGAAAGCAAAGGATGCTGCCCTTTTGTGTCACCGCGATGTCGCTGTAGGCGCTCCAGCCTGGTTCGATGGATTTATTCACGGCCCAGGTTTGGCCTTCATCATAGCTGAGCTTGATGCTGAGGTTTTGACGCAGACGGCTTTTGCCAGGTTCCGGGGCGCCCTTTTCGCGTGCTCCTTCCAGGTTGTGCGGATTGGAAAACAGCAGGCGGTTTTTCTGGTCAGCAGCGTCACTGGAATAACGAACAATGCCGCCCATGCAGATGGGCTCCAGCAGGGCCTCGTCAAAGCGCGGCTTGCTCCAGCCGGTGGCGCCGTCCTTGCTGACGGTGACCAGCCTGCGGTGGGCCTTGGATTCACTGCGCACATTCAGCATGACGCTGCCATCGGACAGTTCCACGGCCACCGTTTCATTGGGATTGATCCACTCTTCGGTGTTGGGGACGGCGATCTCCCCTGCTTTCCAGGTCTGGCCTTGGTCATCGCTGTAAACGGTGGAGGTGACGCTGGGGCGGTGAGCATTGCCACCCGTGCCGGTGGAAAGCCAGACTGGCACGACGAGGCGGCCTGTTTTCCGAAGCTGGATGCTGTGGTTGGGGCCTGTGGCGAGGACCTTCCAGTCATAATCTTTGCGGAAGGATTCAAAGGTTGCGGTGATTTCCACAGGCTTGCTCCAGGTGAGGCCGTCATCGTTGCTGCGCTGGTAAAAAGCCCGCATGTATTCCAGGCAGAAAAGCATGTGCACCGTGCCGTCCTTGTCGGCGATTAGCACCGGATTGTTATACGTGACGGTGTTAGGATCCGTATTTTTGATGAGCAGCGCAAAGAGGTTTTTCTTTTTCGGGCCTTCGACGGCCACGATGTTTTTTGCCTCACTCCAGGTTAGGCCGTCGTCGGTGCTGCGCCGCAGCAGAATGTCTATCTGGTCCCAGTCGCTGCCGTTTTTGCGGGCTTCGCACCAGGCCAGCACGCTGCCTTTGGCGGTCACCACGATACCGGGAATGTGGAAGATTTTATAGCCCATGTCACCGACCTTAAAAAGGTCCTGCTTGGCCATGAAGGGCTCGGCGGCGTGAGACGAGAGGCCCAGGGTGAGGGCGGCAAGGGTCGCTGTGAAGATTTTTGAGAGCATAGGGCGGTTGGTTATGCAGATGATAACGTCATGATCACCGCGTCTTCACTGGTTAAGGAAGCTATCCAGTCTTGGGCAACACCTAACCTTGGTCAGCTCAGATGACCAGGAAGAAAGTCTGGCCTGGAGGCGTGAAGTCATGCTATGACCGCTGCCCTGATGAAATCTGTGCTGTCTGCCCTCCTTCTTATGCTTTCATTCCCTGCTGCCGCCGAAGATGACTGGGCTTCCCTCACCCCACTGCCAGATGCTGAAGGCTTTGCGGGTTCCTTTGCAGGGGTGTCCTCAGGGGCACTGCTGGTGGCGGGCGGCACCCATTTCCCCGACAAGAGGCCCTGGGAAGGCGGAACGAAAGTCTGGTATGACACCATTTACGCCTTGGAAAAACCTGACGGCAAATGGGTGAAGGCGGGAAAGCTGCCCAGGCCAAATGGCTACGGAGTTTCCATCACCACGGAGGATGGGCTCATCTGCATCGGCGGTGGAGATGCCACTGCCAATTTCCGGGATGTCTTCCGCCTGCGTTATGCCGAAGGCAAAATCACCACCCAGGCGCTGCCCATGCTTCCCAAGCCCTGCGCCTTCATGGCGGGGGTGGAGATGAACGGCACGGTCTATGTGGCGGGAGGAATCGAAACTCCTGCTGCAACAGCCGCTCTGGGCACACTCTGGGCGCTGGACCTGAAACAGACGGGTGAAGGCTGGCGTGAACTGGCCCCCTGCCCTGGTTCGGCCCGCATTCTGGCCACGATGGCGGCCTGTGATGGCATGCTGTACTTCATCAGTGGTGCCGCCTTAAAACCCGATGTGGGGGGCAAACCTGCACGCGTGTGGCTGAATGATGCGTGGAGCTTTCGACCTAACCAGGGATGGAAAAAAATAGCGGACATCCCCCGGGTGGCGGTGGCCGCCCCCAGCCCAGCTCCTGTCGTGGACGGGCACATTTTTATCTTGGGAGGCGATGACGGGGCGCTGGTTGACTTTGAGCCGAAAGAAAAGCATCCCGGGTTCCCTCGCGAAATTCTTTCCTATCATCCCGGCAGCAATACCTGGAACGGTGTCGGTGAGCTCCCCTTTTCCCTTGTGACCTCCCCTTCCGTGGAGTGGCTGGGCTGCACCGTCATCGCCGGTGGCGAGGCCCGCCCAGGGAAGAGATCCCCTGCCGTCTGGAGGGGGCGCTTGGTGGCACCTTGATTGGACTTGACCACTTATCGAAGAATCCCCTAATCTAGGAGGCATGAGAAAATCCTGTCTGCTCATCGTCGGAGTCTTCTTTGTTTCCGTTCTCAGTGCGGCACCTTTGTTCAGGGCTGTGCAGGATGCCACAGAGGCTCTTCAGGCCGGGCCCAAGAGCCGACCTTCCGTCTCTTTTTATCTTGAAGAAAACTTCAAGGGTCGGTTGAACCGGCTGAAGGCCCCCGCAGATTTCCCCGGCTCTGCCGAGCTGAAAAAGGTGGGCATTCCCAATGATAGCCTTCTCTCCATGAAAGTCCCAGCCGGGGTAAAGGTCAGTGTTTTTGATGCGGATGACTACGGAGGAGACAGCCTGACCTTCACGGAAGGCGAACACGCCACCTTGGGAAAGCTGGCTCGCCGAATCAGCTCCATGAAGGTGGAGCTGATAAAACCCGAGTGACGGCCTTCTGTCAGGGTGCGAACTCCACCACCACGGCGGTGCAGTTGTCTTTGCCAGATTCAGCCACCGCTCGTTCCACCATTTTAAAAGCCTTGGGCTGCTCTGAAGGAGTTTTCAGATACTCCTCGATACGGGCGTCCCAAAGCCCATCGGTGATGCCATCGCTGCAGAGCAGAAACTTGTCCCCTGGGTGGCAGCTTACCGCGCCGAAATGCGGATTGAGAATCTGATGGCCGGCCCCGAGGGCCTGGTTCAGCACATTGCGACCGGGATGGGTTCTTGCCTGGCGTTCGTTGATGTCCCCTTTGCGCCGTAGCCAGCCGACATAACTGTGGTCATGCGTCACCTGCATCATGCCGCCACCGGCAGGGAGGTAGTAGATGCGGCTGTCGCCAATGTGGCCGAAATGCATCCAGCCGGGGGAAAAGCAGGCCAGGCTGAGCGTGGCCCCCATGCCGGAACATTCCGCGTAGGAGCGCCCCATGCGGTTCAGTTCCGCATGCACGTGGCCGAAGATTTCCTCCAGAGCATCATTGACCCCGCTGGCCAGTCTCTGGGCCGCCAGGCGATAAACACGCGGCATCAGGCGCGTGATCCTTTCCACCGCCGTGCGGCTGGCAAATTCACCGGCATTGGCCCCGCCCATGCCATCGCTCACGGCAAAGACAAAGTCGCTGTGGTCCAGATTGGATTCTCCCACTTTGCCCAGATAGCGGATCTCCTGGGCATCGTAGGCCAGCGCCAGAAAGGCATCTTCGTTGTTCTTGCGCACTCGGCCGACATGGGTCATGCCGGACCATGAAAGAGCGGAAGGTTGGGAGACGGGTTGGGAGTCTGAGTCTGGAATCACGGGCTGGGAGAAAAGATGTCGCAGCCCCCCGCCCTGCGGCAAGACATTTGCAGGGGACGTGTGGACAAATCCGCGTTTTTGTCACCAGCCCCGGGGGCCTTGCTCATGGGGATCCGGCTCTGGAGGCGGTGGCCCCAGGTCCGGCTTATCCAGAATGGTGGCAAACTCGAAATCAATGAGGCAAAACCGGCTCAGATGGGGGTTGTAAGTCACATTGCGGGTGTAGGGATCTTCATGCCGGACTCCATACTGCTCCAGTTCCGCAAACAGCAGGCGCAGACGGTCCTCCGTGATGTGGTCCACACGGCTGCCGCAATTGCTCGTCACCAGGTGCAGTTTCTCAGGATCGGCTTCGAGCACTTTCGGTACAAACGGGCAGCCCTGCTTTTCCAGATAGCGCAGCACCCGAACCTCATGATCAAAGCGTTCCTGCGCCATGTGGCCCCTGAAGGTCTTGTGTACACGCCCATCGTAGCCGAGACGAACGAGGGCACGGGCGGTGTTTTTAGCTTCCATGAGACGCGACTTAACTGCGGCTCACCGCCCCCGGCAAGGACGGCTGACAGGAAGATGACGAGCATCTTTTTTCACTGCTGTTGAAAAAATCATTTCTGTTTTGGCATAACCCATGCTTCATCGCATCGCACGGTAACGATGTAGGTCACTCTCCATCCAGCCCTCATATACATAAGTCGAACACCACAACCATGGCCAAATACAAACTCGAATACATCTGGCTCGACGGCTACACGCCGGTGCCAAACCTGCGCAGCAAGACCCAGATCAAGGAATACGCGAGCTTCCCGACTCTCGAAGAACTCCCTCTTTGGGGCTTTGACGGCAGCTCCACCCAGCAGGCCGAAGGCCGCAGCTCTGACTGCGTGCTCAAGCCAGTGGCCGTCTTCCCAGACACGACCCGCATCAACGGCGTGCTGGTGATGTGCGAAGTCATGATGCCCGATGGCGTCACCCCACATCCAACCAACTCCCGCGCCACCATCTTGGATGATCCAGGTGCCTGGTTTGGTTTCGAGCAGGAATACTTCCTCTACCAGGACGGCCGCCCGCTCGGCTTCCCTGAAAACGGCTATCCAGCCCCCCAGGGCCCTTACTACACGGGCGTGGGCTTCAAAAACGTGGGCGACATCGCCCGCCAGATCGTCGAAGAGCACCTCGACCTCTGCCTTGACGCCGGCATCAACCACGAAGGCATCAACGCCGAAGTGGCCAAAGGCCAGTGGGAATTCCAGATCTTCGGCAAAGGCTCCAAGAAGTGTGCCGACCAGATGTGGGTGGCCCGCTACCTCCTTATCCGTCTTTGCGAGAAGTACAGCATTGACGTTGAGTTCCATTGCAAGCCTCTGGGCGCAACCGACTGGAACGGCTCCGGCATGCACGCCAACTTCTCCACGGACTACCTCCGTGACGTGGGTGGCAAGCCATACTTCGAAGCCCTCATGGCCGCATTTGCCAAGAACCTCAACGAGCACATCGCCGTCTATGGTCCTGACAACCACATGCGCCTCACCGGTCTGCATGAGACCCAGTCCATCGACAAGTTCACCTACGGCATCGCTGACCGCGGTTCTTCCGTCCGTGTTCCTCACAGCTTCGTCAACAACGGCTACAAGGGCTACCTTGAAGACCGCCGTCCAAACTCCCAGGGCGATCCCTACGCCATCGCTTCCCGCATTCTGGCGACCATCGCCGAAGTGCCGAAGCCTTAATTGAGTTTCGACAACACGGATCACTCTCCCAGCGAAGCGTCGCCCCTCACCGGGCGGCGCTTTTTTGGTTACAGGATGGGATGCGGATGACGGGAGAAATTAATGGAGCCACAAAAAAGCTCCGCAGCCAGGGAGGCTGCGGAGCTTTGATTTAGACAGAACTGAAAGCGGCCTTACTTGGCCAGCAGACGCTCCATGATCTTCTCCGTGCGGGCGACGATGCGCTGAGGGTCATCCAGCAGACCAGCGGAAAGCAGGGCGTTGTCCAGCACCTGCTCGGCGATGAGCTGGGCGCTTTCACCGTCAGACTGGCTGAGGCTGGAAAGCTTTTTCACGATTTCGTGGCGAGGATTGATCTCCAGAATCACCTTCGGTGCTTCCACCTCATCGGGCTTCATGGCGCGCATCATCTGGCGCATCTGTGGGGTCATCTCACCATCCGGGGTGATGGCCAGGGCCGGGCTGTTCACCAGGCGTTTACCACTGCGCACTTCTTCCACGCCAGAGGTCAGGCTGTCCTTCAGCCAGCCGCAAAGCGTAGCGGTATCGCTTTCACTGAGGGCTTCCCCTTCCCCGGCGATTTCACCCAGGTCCACTTCATTGGAGTTCACAGCCTGGAGCTGCTTGCCATCAAATTCACGCAGGCTGGTGACCACGTATTCATCGATGGACTCATAGAGGTACAGCACTTCATAGCCCTTCGACTTGAAAGCTTCCACGTAAGGTCCGGTCTCGATGGTTTTGCGTGAAGGTGCCACCTGGTAATAGATGGCCTTTTGGTCTTCCTTCATGCGGGAGACATAGTCGGCCAGGCCGATCACTTCCGCCTCGCCGGTAAGGCTGGATTCAAAACGCAGCAGCTTGGCGATGGCGTCGCGGTTCAGGAAATCGGTTGCCACGCCTTCTTTGAAGAAACGGCTGAATTTCGCGTAGAACTCTTGGAACTTCTTGGAGTCCTCCTGCGCCTCTTTGTCCAGGAACTTGAGCAGGCGCTTCGTCACCACCTCACCCAGCTTGCGCACCAGGGCGCTGTCCTGCATGGATTCGCGGGAGATGTTCAGGGGCAGGTCTTCGCTGTCGATGACACCGCGGACAAACCGCATCCACTCAGGGAGCAGCTTTTTCGGGCGCGGGTCGATGAGGACCTTCTTGCAATAAAGGCCCACGCCGGGCTCCATCTGGCCCATGCCAAAAGATTCCATGTTCTGTTCCGGCAGGAACAGCAGGGCATTGATCACCAGCGGGGCGTCAGCCTGGAAGTGCAGGCGGTAGCTGGGCTCATCAAAAGCGTGGGCGGTGAACTGGTAGAAGGCTTTGTACTGCTCTTCGGTGACCTCATCTTTGCTCTTCAGCCAGATGGCCTCCACCGTGTTCACGCGCTCGCCATTGAGCTGGATCGGGAAGCTGACGAAATTCGAATACTTCGCCAGAATGGCCTTCACGCGGTCTGGGCGGCAGAATTCCAGAGCATCCTCCTTGAGCTTGATGACGATTTTGCAGCCGCGGACCTGGTCTGGAGCATCCTCGATGCTGTAGGTGCCGGCACCGCTGCTGGCCCAGACGAGGTGCTCCCCGTCCTGCCTCCAGGAATGGGTGTAAACTTGGACTTCATCAGCCACCATGAAGGCGCTGTAAAAGCCCACGCCGAACTGGCCGATCAGGCTCGCATCACCTGACTTGCCCGC
Source organism: Prosthecobacter algae (assembly GCF_039542385.1). Lineage (NCBI taxonomy): Bacteria > Pseudomonadati > Verrucomicrobiota > Verrucomicrobiia > Verrucomicrobiales > Verrucomicrobiaceae > Prosthecobacter > Prosthecobacter algae. Next base: position 138,852 of record NZ_BAABIA010000011.1, read on the forward strand.
GTTTTTCAGGGCGGCGGCAAAGGCCTTGGAACCGGAATGGGCGATGGTGCCCAGGTTTTCCACCAGTTCCGCCCGGGTCATGCCGATGCCGTGATCAGCAATCGTCAGCGTGCCAGCGGTTTCATCCGTCGTGATGGTGATCTCCAGCGGCAGTTCAGCCCCGAAAACATCATTCTCGGTGAGCTGGGTCAGGCGCATCTTCTCCAGGGAATCGGAGGCATTGGAGACCAGTTCGCGGATGAAGATCTCGCGGTCGGTGTAGAGGCTGTGGATCACAATGTCCAGGACCTGTTTCACCTCAGCCTGGAACTCATGCGTGCTTGCAGTGGTCGTGTTGCTCATAGGTAGGGGGTGATGAATAAGTGAGGTTTTGTGAGTTAAAAGGGGCGCAGAGAATAGATGGTCTGTCGCCTCTGTCAAAGCTCAGGTGGCCCCAGTCTTCAAGATGGGGCCCCTCCTCACTGCAACAGTGCGGTAGGAGGTGTAAAAAGACCGCTTTTACTCCTCCTGACCGTCGCCGCCCAGATTCAGCATGCCTTGGGATTGGAGCTGAAGCGTCAGGCGCTCCAGTGCGGTGCCGAGGTCATCGTCGTTTTGGAAGGATGTGCTCGTCATTGGCAGATCCAGGACGCCCTTGAAGGCGATGCGTTCAATCACACTCAGGCTGCTATCGGGGCCACCAGGGACCTCCACATGATCACACTGCCCCCCCAGGGTGCGAGGGGCCAGGGTTTGCTCGGCACCTGGCGATAGTTTGACGAGGCTGTTGGCTCCTTGAAACCAGCGCATGGAGCGGTAGGAAAAAGGGCTGTCTCCCTCCTCCACACTGCTGAAAACCGTCTGCGATTGGGCGGCTGCCTGGGTGCTGTCCACCCGCAGTGCGGCCAGAGATTGCACGGTGAAGCTTTTGTAGCTGCCGTTCTGCATGATCAGCACCATGACCCCCACGGGTGTTGGCTGGGCGTTTCGTTCGATCATGAGATAACCGGTCAAAGCCGTTCGTGGCGGGTTGCTGCCGCCCAGGCTCTGCCCGGTGCCCGTCAGCTTGTAGATCAGGACTCCCGGCTCGCGGATGCCCAGCCAGGCGGTCGCGGTGGCTTTCATCTTCGCCCGGGTGGCAGTCACCGTGTAGGCACCTGAATTCGGGGCCAAAGCTTCAGGCACAGTCAGTGTGGAATAGATGGCGCCGGCAATCGGCTTGCCATTGAAGGACCACTGATAGCTGACCCCCATGTCGCTGCCGGACACATCCGCCTCAAAAACGGCACTCTCTCCCGCATTCACGAATTGATTTGCCGGCACGCTTTCGAAGGTCAGCGATTCCCCCACGGTGAGACTGGCAGCTTCAGAGATGCTGCGTCCATACCGTCCGGTAACCACGCAGTCATAGGCTCCTTCGTTTGCCTTTTGGACGTTGGCGATGACCAGCTCGGGCGATACCGCCTTGGCCAGATGGACTTTGTTGCGCCGCCATTGAAACTGGAGATCCACCTCTGGCTCCACAACCACGCTGAAGCGCGCTTCCTGACCCGTGGCGATCGCCACTGAGGCAGGTTGTCCGGAGATGATGGGCGTGCCTCCGATCAGGGATACCGCGACAGCCGTAGAGACGGTTTTTTCACCTGCGTTGCTTACCACCACGTCATAGTTTGCCACAGGTTCCGTGACTGTTTGGCCGGATAGGACAAGCTGCGGTCCGGTAGCACCGGCGATGGGGGATCCGTTCTTGCGCCAGACATAGGTGAATGGCGGAGTGCCGACAGCCAGGACGCTCAAGTGTAGTTCACCCTCGGTGGGCAGGTAACCGCCCACCGGCTGCTGCACGATGCGCAACGGAGCCAGTATGGTGAGGAAGGCCGTCTGGGAGATGGCGGTGCCCAGATCTCCGGTGATGACCACGTCATAGGCACCTTGATGAAAATCTTTCAAAACAGGGAGCAAAAGGGTGGGGCCGGTGGCCTTGGCGATGGCCCGGCCATTCTGTCGCCACTGATACTTCAGTCCGGTGCCACGGGCGACAACGGTGAAGGAGACGGAGTCCCCTGGCCTTTTCGTTTGGGGCTGTGGCTGGGCGGTAATAAAAGGATCTATCACCGTGAGCACGGCCTTTTGGGAAGTGGCTCCTGAATTTTCCACAGCAATGACCACATCGTATTCCCCCTGGAAGCTTTTGCTCATCTCAGGGATCAGGTAGGAAGAGGCCGTCGCGCCGGGGATCGGGTGCCCTTCAAAACGCCACTGGTAGGTGACGGGTCGGGTGCTCCTCACCTTGGCTGTGAGGGTGGCTGGAGCCCCGACAGGAATGGTCTGGGATTGCGGATCGGTGGCGAAGCTGGGGGTGTCAAATCCACGTCCCGTGGCCAGTCGGACAGCGGTATTGCTGTAGTCCGGGTGGGGGAGGAAATCGGTCTCCTGGATTTGGGTTCTCGGCTCCAGGGCATGGGTGGCCGCCATCGTCCTCAAGGTATCGCTGCCAAAATGCAAGGGATGGTCATAGGTTGACCCCTCATACTGGATGCGCAGCAAGGGATTCTCCTCCAACTCCTGCACGGTTCGCAGCTTGAGGTCGGGGTACAAAACCGGATCGGCTCCATAAACGAAGGCCCGGGCACCAGGCTGCCGCTGGGTGTGAAAACGATCCACGGCAGAGACCGCCGAAAAGCCTCCTGTTAGGTTCACTCCATCCCAATTATACAAACGTCCACGCACTGAACGTCCAGTTGATAACTCAAGCTGCCAATTGGATGAACCATATTCATCAAAGCGCCCGAGAACCCCATCTCGATTGAAGGCCCACCAGCGAGGTGCCTGCACGGCTGGATGATCGTACCAAGTGCCTGAAGGTTGAAAATAAGAAACGCTGTACGTCCCCACCGTCACCAGATCTGGCTGGGGGGCCAGCCCCAAAGGCAGGCGCACCTGCACCGTTTGTAGAGGTTGCGCCTCGGTCCAGTTGTAGGTGTCGTAGATGCGAATCGTGATAGGCCCAGACTCGAATTGAAGACGTTCATCCCGGGTCATCGTGAAAAAATCCGACTCCAACTCTAAATTGTTCAATCCCATAGTCAGCGACTGCGAAAAGGCATCGTATCCAGAATCTTGTGGCATTCGGTTTGCACTTGCACTCCTTCGCCCCATCGAGAGTTTGCGAGCGTCAGCAAAACCGCCCACTTCGGTTACTCCCGTTGTTTGGAAGAGGCTTTTCCGGGTCTTGAAAACACGGTCCCTGGCCGACGAAAAAATGGCCCGGTTGTTAACCTTGATGCTGGCCAGATCTGTTCCTGAGATGACAAAGGTGAATTCGAAAGGCTTTTCGGCATCCGTGGTGGGAGGATGATGCAGTTCCAGATGCAGCATGGCCTGTAGGCGTTTTTGATTCACCTGGAGAGGAGTGTCAAAGTCCAGCGTCCAGTTCCAGTTCCTCCAGTCATACCCAGGATGCAGGCGGTAGTAGCGGCCGTAGTTGGGGCTGGTCTCAGGTGCGGCGATGGCGGAGGTAAAATAAAAACCGCTCTGTTCAGCGTTTCGCAGAGGCGGGTAATTGGAATAATAACGCTCCTTGATCGTGTGGGCGGCAGGGGTCGTTCCATCTGGCTGGGTGTTGCCATTTCTCCAGTGGACAGCATCTGCGTTGGTCAGGCGCGCCCCGCCGCCATCGAATCCTTTCGGATAACTATGGGAGATGTTGAAACCAATCAGGTTTTCCTCCCGTACGCGCAGGGCTGTGCGACCGCCGCTGACCACGGCAGAAGGCCCTTGGGACAAGGCTTCCAAGGCTTCTGGTGCAATCTCCGGGATGCGAAAGCTCCCCTGGTAGGCGGTGGGTGATGAGTCTAAAACGGGAATGCGCCAGCTATACATGTCCGGCTGGCCATCGGCGGTGCAGATGAAATGCAGGCCCACCTGACTCACCGACAGCCGGGGACTCTGCGCCATAGCGGAGCCCGTCCACAGGGTGATGAAAAGAAAGCCCAGGCAAAGGCTGCGCAGAAAGCGGGAAAGCATAAACGACTCCTTTTATTACATAAAACACCTTGGGTCGAATCCTTTATGACGGATGTGGTTTCAGCGCTCCCCCTACCTGCAAAGAATGCTGGTAGGACGGTTTTCTCCTGACTGCCTCACGAAAGCCCATCCATGAGCCCAGGCTTGCCAGACGTGCGGGAGCGTCTATTCTCGCAACCCGTTTTGACAGAAGCCGCCGGGGCATGCATGTGACCGTTGCGCCTGCTGCAATCCCTTTCCCTTTAATATCGTGGCCAAGAAATCTACCAAGACCGAAGACTCCTCCCCCATTTTGGCGGACAGCGCTCCTATCGAGATCAAACCGGTGGATGATCTCTACGGGGACTGGTTCCTGGACTATGCCAGCTACGTGATCCTGGAGCGCGCCGTGCCGCACATCAACGATGGTTTCAAGCCGGTGCAGCGGCGCATCCTGCACAGCATGGATGAGCTGGAAGACGGCCGCTACAACAAGGTGGCCAACGTGGTGGGCAACACCATGAAATACCACCCGCATGGCGATGCCAGCATCGGCGATGCCATGGTTCAGATCGGCCAAAAGGACCTCCTGATTGATATGCAGGGGAACTGGGGAAACATCCTCACGGGCGACAATGCGGCGGCCCCGCGATACATCGAAGCCCGGCTTTCCAAATTTGCGCTGGATGTGGTCTTCAGCCCCAAGGTAACGGACTGGGCCGCCAGCTATGACGGCCGTAATAAGGAGCCGGTGACCCTGCCGGTGAAGTTCCCCATGCTGCTCGCCCAGGGCGTGGAAGGCATCGCTGTCGGCCTGAGCTGCCGCATCCTTCCCCACAATTTCATCGAACTCTGCGATGCCAGCGTGGCCGCACTGCGAGGGGAAGAAGTGTATCTGGTGCCTGATTTCATCCAGGGCGGCATCATGGATGCCAGCGACTACAATGGCGGCCTCCGCGGTGGCCGCATCCGCGTGCGCGCCAAGATCGAGGAAGGCCAGAAAAAGAACACACTGCGCATTACGGAGATCCCCTTTGGCACGACCACAGGCGGCGTCATGGACTCGATCGTGGCTGCCAATGACAAGGGCAAGATCAAGATCGCCCGGGTGGATGACAACACGGCGGAGTTTGTAGAGATCATGGTGCAACTGCCCGTGGGCACGGATGTGGAGACGACCATCCAGGCCCTCTATGCCTTCACCGATTGCGAAGTGTCTATCGCACCGAATGCGGTGGTCATTCAGAATGACAAACCGCGCTTTGTGAATGTGAACGACCTGCTCAAGGAGAGTGCCGAGCACACCAAAAAAATCCTGGGTGAGGAACTTCAGATCCAGCTCAATGAACTGGAAGAAAAATGGCACTTCAGCTCCCTGGAAAAGATCTTTATCGAGAACCGCATCTACCGGAAGATCGAAGAAGCTGAAACCTGGGAAGCGGTGATGGCCGCCATCTGGAAGGGCCTGAAACCACATCTGGGCATCCTCAAGCGTGAGGTCACCGATGACGATGTGGCCCGTCTGACGGAGATCAAAATCAAGCGCATCTCCAAGTTCAACAGCTTCGAGGCTGATGAACACATCCGCAATCTGGAGAAGGACATCGACTCGGTGCAGAAAAACCTGAAGCAGCTCACTCGCTTTGCCATCGCTCACTTTGAGCGCCTGAAAAAGACCTATGGCCCAGGCCGTGAACGCCGCACCGAAGTCAGCAGCTTTGACCGCGTGGCTGCTGCCCAGGTCATCATCGCCAACGAAACATTGTATCTGGATCTCAAGGAAGGCTTTGCTGGAACGGGATTGAAAAAAGAAGGCGAGCCGCTGTGCAAATGCTCGCCGCTGGATGACATCATCTGGTTCACCAAGGAGGGCACGATGACGGTTTCGAAGATCGCGCCGAAGATCCACGTGGGCAAGAGCATCGAATACATCAACCTTTTCAAAAAGGACGAGGAGGCAGTTTACACCCTCATCTATCGCGATGGCAAAAACGGCCCGGTGCTGGCCAAGCGCTTCCGCATCGGAGGCATCACCCGTGACAAAACCTACTCTCTAGCCAAAGGCACCGCCGGCACCAAGGTGCTGTTTTTCGCCCGGCATGAGAGCGAGGCGGAAAGCGATGCCCAGAACCTGTTAGTTCACCTGAAGCCGGCCCTTTATCTGCGCACGCTGTCGCTGAAGTTCCCTGTTGCTGCCCTGGCCATCAAGGGGCGCGACTCGCAGGGTAACATCGTGACCAAGCACGCCGTGGACCGCGTGGTGAACGAGCGCAAATCAAGTGCGGGAGAAAGTGCCTGATCGCAGCGTAGTAGAGGGACTCTCCCCCTCATGCGCCAGTTTCAGCTTCTCTTTCTCATCCTCAGTCCGCTCATGTCCGCCCAGGCGGATACGAAGATCGCCATGCGTGTGCTACGGGATGAATGCCTGGGCTGTCACAAGCCAGGCAAAGCCAAAGGCGGCCTGCTGCTGACGACGCGGGAGAAAATGATCCTGGGCGGGGACAACGGCGCTTCGGTGGTTCCAGGCAAAGCGGAAGAGAGCCCGCTGTACCAACTGGTGCTTGCGGAGGCGGACCCGCACATGCCGCCGAAAAAGCAGATTTCTAAAGCTCAAATCGCAGCTTTGGATGCGTGGATCAAGGCCGGAGCTCCGTGGGACGCCTCCGTCTTTGACGAACTGCCGAAGGCTGCACCGGTGACTCTGGCTCCCCTGCCCGCCACCTACCAGCCCGTGCTCGCATTGGCCATCTCCCCCGATGAAAAACGGCTGGCCATCGCGGCTGGTTCGCGGGTGCATTTGCATGATCTTTCGAAGCCGGAGAATCCCCGAATCGGCAGTCTCAGCGGTCATGATGAAGCGGTGCAGTCTGTGGTCTGGACTCTGGACGGCAAGACGCTGATCACGGGCGGCTTCCGCCAGATCCGGCTGTGGGATGCTACCACGCAGCAAAGCACGGGCCAGATCACCACCGCCTTTATCGGCAACCTGACGGCACTCGCCTTGACGGCGGATCAACGCACCCTTTTCGCTGCTGATGGTGAGGCAGGTGGTGCAGGTTTCATCCACCGCATTGATCTGGTGGAGAAAAAGGTGCTGGCCACCTGGAAGGCGCATGATGACAACATCTATGCCCTGAAGCTTTCACCCGATGGCAAGGCCCTGGCCAGCGCTGCGGCGGACAAGCTGGCCCGCCTATGGAATATGGCAGATGGCAAGCTGATCTCCAGCTATGAAGGCCACACGAATCATGTGCTGTCGGTCGCCTTTAACAAAGACGCCACCCAACTGGCCACGGCTGGGGCTGATCGCGAGATCAAGGTCTGGGATGTCAAAAGCCGTGAGCAGGATGTGACGTTGGGCGATAAAAAGACGGCCTTTACCGCGCTGGCCTGGACCCCCGATGGCAAGGCCCTGGTGGCCGTGACCGAAAAAGGCGGCGGCAGCATTTACACCGAATTGAAAAAGCACGATGGTGCCCAGCGCAGTGACACGGCCAAGCAGGCCAAACTCGCTAGCGCCAGCGGTATGCTCTACAGCGTGGCCGTGACGGGCGATGCCAAAAGGGTCTTTGCCGGCAGCGATGATGGCAAGGTCTGGCTGTGGGACGGGTCTGGCAAACAAACGGGCAGCATCGCACCCTGAGCCTGTGCCAGGGGGACATCTGTCGCCGTGAAAGCTTGCATCCAGGGCGTATCCGCGTTCTCTTCGCGGCCATTGGCCTATGAATGAAGATCGCTCCTCACGTCCGGGTGTTTCCTTGATTACCGCCACGGCGGTGGTGGTGGCCAACATGATCGGAACCGGGGTCTTCACCAGCCTGGGTTTTCAGGTGGCGGACATTCCTTCCGGGTTTGCCATTGTCATGCTCTGGACGGTGGGGGGCGTCTGCGCGTTTTGTGGGGCGCTGGCTTATGGGGAACTGGCGGCAGCCCTGCCCAGGTCCGGTGGTGAGTATCATTTTTTGTCGCGTATCTTCCATCCTGCCGTCGGGTTCGTTGCCGGGTGGCTTTCCTCCACCGTAGGGTTTGCGGCACCCATCGCGCTCGCGGCGATGGCCTTTGGCAACTACTTCCAAGGGATATTTCCCCAGACTTCAGCCGTGCAGCTTTCCATCGGCGTGAGTGTGGCGGTGACCATTATCCACCTCTTTGGCATCAATGTGGCCGCGAGATTTCAGAACCTGGCGACTTGGGGGAAAGTGACCCTCATCCTGACCTTCATCGTTGCTGGGGCCCTGTTTGCCAGCGGGCAACCTGTGAGCTTCCTACCCGCCGCAGGGGACGGAACGCTGATGACCAGCAAGCCTTTTGCCGTCAGCCTCGTTTACGTCATGTATTCCTACGCAGGCTGGAATGCGGCCACCTACATCACGGGTGAAATTCGTGATCCTTCACGCAACGTGCCCAAGGCCATCGCATTGGGGACAGGACTGGTGACCTTGCTTTATGTGGCCCTGAATGCGGTGTTTTTATACGCAGCGCCCATGGGCGAACTGGCAGGCAAACAGCAGGTGGGGCATGTGGCGGCCGATTTCATCTTTGGCAAACTCGGTGGCAATCTCATGTCCGGGCTGATCTGCCTGGGACTTGTTTCCAGCATCAGCGCCATGACCTGGGTGGGCCCCCGGGTGACGATGGCCATGGGACAGGACCTGGTGCTGCTGCGTCCGTTTGCCAAAAAAACGGCGGGCGGTGTACCTATTGTCTCCTTGCTGTTTCAGATCGGCATCGTTGTCACCCTGCTGCTGACTTCCAGCTTTGAACCTGTCCTGAAGTACGTGCAATTCAGCATCCAGCTTTGTTCCTTCGCCACCGTCGTCGGCCTCATGGTCCTGCGTTGGACTCAGCCTGATCTGCCACGTCCTGTGCGCTGCTGGGGTTATCCAGTGACGCCGCTTCTATTTCTGGGCATCAGCTTATGGATGCTCGTTTTCTTACTAATCGAGAGTCCCCTCCAATCGCTAGCAGGGCTGGCGACCATTTTGGTTGGGTTATTGCTTTATGCACTGTCCCCGAAGGCTGACAAAGCCAACCAGTCAAAATGCAGCGCGAGTGAAGTGAATCATTGCAACAAATAAACCAATTACCTATTGCGGTTTTTTTTCGAATTCAGTTAATCTCGAAAAATGCAATATTCGTCCATGACACGGCGGGGGTTTCTGACCACAGCAGCGGCTGCCTTTGGCAGCGCAGCCATCGGTGCCGCCCCTCCAGTGACGACACCGCTGGGCGTACCGCTGCGGCAGGAACCGCTGGCCTTCGATTTTGAGGAATTGGAGCCGTTCATGAAAGCCAGCACGTTGCGTCGACACTATTATGGGCATCACGCTGCTTATGTGAAGGAACTCGAAACGGCCCTGCAAGCAGAGGCAATGACCGTGGGCAATGTGGTATCCCTGATGCCAGGCATGGAAAGAATGATCCAGCCGCAGAGGTCGGATTCACGGATGCCTCTGGGCAGGTTGGTCAGCCAGGGGCTGTCCTTTCAGGCCCCCCAGCCTCTGTCCAAAGAAACGACTCAAACCATCCGCCGTGCTGGCGGTGGCCACATCAACCACACCGCTTTCTGGAGGTTTCTTTGTCCGCCAGATTCAGGCCCTTCCGGGCCGCAGGGGCGGGCTGCACGGGCCATTCAGGAAGATTTTGGCAGTGTGAAGGCTTTCCGGCAGGTCTTCAAAGAAGTGGCGATGGCCCAGCAGGGCTCAGGCTGGGCCTGGCTGGTTTATCGGCCGGATGGCTGCCTAGTCTGCTCCACCACGGCCAATGAGGACAATCCGCTGATGAAAGACCACATCCCCTGGCATCAGGCAGGCAAACCGCTGCTCTCGCTGGATCTTTGGGAGCACAGCTACTGTGAGCAGTACCAGGCAGATCGGGAGCAATACATTGATGCTTGGTGGAAGGTTGTGAACTGGGAGTTCGTCAACCGCGCCTACAGCATTGTGACTGGCAAGGCCTGAGGCCGGTCCATTTTCTGGTGCGTTTTCTTGTGGCAAGGTGGGCTGGGCTGATGCTGTATGGGCACTGCCCCCTTTCCCTGCCGCATGAAAAGATTCCTCCTCAGCCTGTTGTGCCTTGCCCTTCAGCTTCACGCTGCGGCCCCGCCTGATCATCAGGCCCGTTTCCTGGCTGGCCTTTCTGTGGATGCCACCGAACTGGAGCCCTTGGCCCGCGAGGAATCCTGGCAAACGCATTCCGCCTCTTTTCATCGTGCCTGGCTGGACCTGGAAGACCGTCAGCTCTCCAAGATCCGGAACTGGATGCCAGCGACGCTGAACTACATATACGAAGATCCCAGCCCGCTGTTCTACACCTTTAGCGGCCCGGACTTTCTGTATGCCAATGCCTTTTTCCCCAATGCCAGCACCTACATTCTCTGCGGGAGAGAGCCTGTGGGAACCCTGCCGGATGTCGCGGCCCTGAGCCCGGAATCCAGGGCAAGTGCGCTGGGGAATCTACGCACGGCCCTGAATGCGATTTTGAGCTTCAGCTTCTTCATCACGGCAGACATGAAGAATGACCTGAACCAGACCCAGCTCAGTGGCACCATTCCCGTTTTATACGTCTTCCTCTCACGTGCGGGCTGCCGCATCATCAGTGCCGAATTGGTCAAACTCAGCGCCGCCGGTGACCTGACCACCGACAAGTCCAAAACCCCCGGTGTGAAGATCCGTTTCATCGGCACCACGGGGAAGGAACAGACACTGTATTACTTCACCACCGACCTTTCAAACTGGGGCATCAAAAGCAATCCTGCTTTCATGGCCTTCTGCCGGAAGCAAGGCCAAGGAAATGGCTTCGTCAAAGCGGCTTCCTATCTCATGCACATGCCTGAATTTAGCGACGTGCGGGACTTTCTTCTCACCAACACTCGACACATCATCGAAGACGACAGTGGCATTCCCCTGAAATACTTTGCCGGAGACCAATGGATGGTCAGCCTTTATGGCAACTATCCTGGCCCTATCGAGCTTTTCAAACAGCACTTTCAAACCGACCTGGATGCAGCTTTCAGAGCTGGAGCCTCAGGCGATCTTCCCTTTGGGGTTGGTTACCAATGGAAGCCTGGAATTTCATCCCTGCTGGTGAGCACAGCCTTCCGTGCTGCGCCCAAGGCCCAGCCCGTGGAGGAATGACGAAGGTGGGCAGCATGGTCCTGCGTGGCTTCTTTCTGGCGGCCTAACAAATATTGATCTATTTTTCGAGCGCTGCCTGCGCAATCGTTTGGCGGTGCTGTTTATGGATGAAAGCCGGTGCTCAAAGGGCTGCCTGCTCAGGGCTTCACGTGGCCTTGGCAAACGTCAGGCCTGATCTTATTCAAGGCCGTATCCGCATTGCATGACGGGAACTCTAAAAGGGGCGCTGGAAGTAACCTTTTAGACAACAAAAAACCCGTTCATTTCTGAACGGGTCTTTTAACAAACTCACTGGCGGAACGGACGGGACTTGAACCCGCAACCTCCAACGTGACAGGCTGGCGCTCTAACCAATTGAGCTACCGCTCCAGAAGCCTCGTGAGTGGACGGAGATACTAAATGATGACGACCCTTTGGCAAGTAGAAAATGATCTTCTTTTGAAGAATATTTCACTTTGTTTCCGGAGCCGCTTCGATCCCCACTTCGATGTCATCAAAGTAGATGGGGGTTTGCGAATACGGGGTGGCCCAGACACTGGCTTTCCCCTGCCCTTTCAGGCCCTTGTCCGTGTGCTTGATCTGGGCTTCCACAGGCTCTGCTGCATCGGCCGCCCAGGTCTTGCCGGTGATGGTCCATTCATCTCCGGTTTTGCGCACTTCCAGCTTCATCCACAGCCACGCATCGGTAGTAAAGGTGAAGGGGATGCTGGCTAGGGTTTCATCGCTCTTCACCAGTTCCAAGGTCTTCTTCGGAGCATTGACAATGAGCCTGTAACCGCTCATGCCATGAACAGCCACGCCGAAGCGCGGATTGCTGCGTCCTTTCTTGCTGGCAAAGACCTTGGCCTTGATAACGGAATCGCCTGCCGCCGAGACAGCAAACTGGGCACTGGCATCCACGAGATTGTCGGGGGAAACCATGACGGCCTTGTTGCCATCCTTGGCTGCGATTTTGATGGTGCCATCCACCACGAAAACTTCCTTGGGAGGATCACCTTCCGTCCATTCATCGGAAGTGAAAGTGAAGGTCTTCAGGTCGGCACCGCAGGCTTGGGAAAGCAACAGCAGAGATGAGGCGAGGAGGGCAGGCGTTTTCATCATGGCAGGGGATGAGCCAAACTCGTTTAGCGGAGGGGTTCTTTCAGAAGTGCCAGGGCTTCCAGTGCCGAGACATCCTCATGAACCACAGCCGAAAGGCTGCGGGCGATGGCTGCCGGATTCTGGTGCTGCCACACATTGCGACCAATGGCGATGCCTGAGGCACCTGCTTCCATGGCGTCTTCCGTCATTTTCAGCAGAGCGGCATCGTCGTTGAGGGATGCGCCACCCAGGATGATGACCGGGATCCACACTTGGTCCACCACCTTGCGGAAATCGCCCGGTTTGCAATCGATCGGATACGGAACCTTGACCACATCGGCGCCCAGTTCGGCGGCCAGACGTGCAGCAAAGGCGACGTTTTCCAGCGTGTACTTGTCGTTCTGGCCCAGGCCGTAAGGCAGGGCTTCAAGGATGACGGGAATGTCCAGGTCCATGCTGCTGCGGATGATGTCGGCACACTCCTGAAAGTTGATCCGCTCACTGATGGAGTTGGGATACAGCATGTTCATCACCGCATTGGCCCCCACGGCCTCGGCTTCTTCCACGCCATAAACATTGATGCTGCCGGCTCCATCGCCCGTGATGCGCGTGTTGTACACGTCGGTGCGCAGGCAGATGCCCTTGCCAGCCATGGAATCTGCGGCACGCATGGCCACACCGAGGTTCATCACATAGCCGTCCACGTAGGGGCTGACGGAATCAATCAAGGCGAAAGGATTCTCCATGCCCGGTACCGGGATGGCCACTGCGTGGTCAATCGGGAGAATGACGGTCTTGCCGTCGCGGAAGAAGATTTCAAGATTTTCTTGGCGGTTCATAACGAGACCTTACGGATGGCGGCGGATGCGTGGGGTGTAAAGTGAGGAAACGATGGCTCGAAGCTGCGACCTTGCCGATCCTGACACAGCGAAAGGGCAGAAAAAGATGATTGGCAATGGCTGCTGCGGACCTCTCATTGCTCAGGAGGTTCGACGGGGGCAACTTCAGGGGGAACTCTTGCTGGGCAAATCTCTGATGATCGATGTTTTCGAACTAATAAAAACGATAATCAAAGGCACCCAGAATCGCACCGACCTGCACTTCATGGCATTCAAGACAACTTTTGTCCGCGTGCACAGGAGCGATGATTCGAACCCTTACCTTTTCAACTGAATCAGTGGGAGCTGGCATCTCAATCCAGGGCAGAGATTGCGAACGTATTTTCTGGATGGCCGCTTTCTCCTCGGAAGACAACTCCCGATGGACCGTGGTCCCCAAAGAGGTTTTCTTGGGCAGATAGGGCTTCTCGAAATATCGTTCGCCCTTCTCTGGCACGAGGCCAATCAATCGGATGGATTCCAGACGATGCTGGTCATCCTTCCACTGGATGGACCAGACATTCCACTGGGTGCTTCGCACAAACCTTGAATGACCAAAATTTCCGCCTTCGACAAAGGTCCTGACGGCCTTCTGATGAGCGTCGGCAAAGGGAACGCCCTGTTTATACTCCGTGTAGTAGCCGGTCAACAAACCGAGAAAAAACCAAAGAAAGGGACTGATCGCCAAGAGGATGCTAAGCCCAATCATAAAACAGGCGACCCTAAACCCTTTTTGATTCTTCATGCATTGAGACTAAGGAGAAATCGAAGCGGAATAAATCCCGATTGTCGAGAAAGATATGGAACTTCTGCACTTGATAAAGGAACCCAGTTTTAGGTACATGTCAGCGATCTCGACGATTTGATTTATTCGCGCCCATGCCTTTTCCCAAGCCCTTTTCAGATTTCATGGCGCGTGCCCTGTATGATCCTGAGCGAGGCTATTATGCACGGCAGATCCAGACCGTCGGGGCACGGGGAGATTTCTCCACTTCGGCCACCCTTTCTCCCGTTTTTGCGCAGGCTGTTACTGGCTGGTTAAAAAAGGAGGCCGGATTGCGGCCCGATGTACGGCATGTCATTGAGGTGGGGGCTGGCAGCGGGGTGCTGATGGCCGGAGTCAAAAAGAACCTGGGCTGGTGGCAGCGGCGTAAGTTTCATTGGCACATCGTGGAGACGTCTCCTGTTCTCCGGCAGCAGCAGCGCACCCTGCTTGGCTCGCGCGTCACTTGGCATGAAGATCTAAAGGACGCCCTCATCAGTTGCGAGGGGGCGGCTTTCATTTATCACAATGAAGTGTTGGATGCCTTTCCTGTGACCCTCCTGCAATGGCACGAAAAAGCCTGGCATGAAGTGTATATCAACTCAGAGCGGCGCGAGGTGCTGCAACCGCTCGAGTGGGGGAAGGATAAGCGCAGGCACTTCAGCGCCTTGGGGGCATGGCCCTCACGCGCTAAAACCCAGAAGGTGGAAGTGCATGATTCCGTGCGCCAGTGGCTGGAGGCGTGGGCCCCGGCCTGGAAAACAGGGGCCATGCTGACGGTGGATTATGGCGATGAGTTCCCTGCCCTCTACTATCGTCGCCCTGCGGGCACGCTGCGGGCCTACTTGCGCCAGCATCGGATCGAAGGATTTGAGATCTACCTGCATCCTGGGCGGCAGGACATCACGGCGGATGTGAACTTCACAGACTACCGAAAATGGGCGAAGAAGCTGGGGTGGAGCGAGGCCAGCTATGGAACACAGGCAGATTTCATTCATGCCCACATAAAGGAAATACCATCCACACCAGACGTATCATTTATCATGGACTCAGGTGGCGCTGGAGAAGCCTTCAAGCATGTAGTGCATCGCGTCGGCCATTGAGCGGCGTTCCTTGTGTGGTGCGGTTCAGGCAATGGGTGTGTAGAGTGCGCGGAATGAATGTAGCGTTCGCCAAAGCAGTCCAATAACCTGTGCTCTAGGCACGTACCATTCGGTGAAGGTCAGCAGGAGCGGCGGCGACGAATCATTTTTAACATCATGCGAATCCATTCACAGTTCCCTGCATGGCTGGCATTGGCCTTTTGCCTTGCAGCCTGTTCTCCCGCTCCCAAGGACGAAGCCTCAGCCGGGGTGAAAAGAACCCCCACGGTACCCGTGGTGGTGGCAACGGTGGAACAGCGCGAAGTGCCGGTGCAACTGCAGGCCATTGGCAACGTCAGGCCCAAATCAACGGTGGCAGTCAAGGCCCGGGTGACGGGGCAGATCGCTGAGGTCTTTTTTCAGGAAGGGCAGGATGTCAAAAAGGGGGATGTTCTGGCAAAGATTGATCCGGCTCCCTTTGAAGTTGTACTGGCCCAGGCCAAAGCGCGGCTGGCGCAGGCAACGACGCAGGCGGAAATCGCCAGAAAACAGGCGGCCCGTTACACCAACCTTTCGCAGAGCGGCGGCGTCTCCCGTGAGGAAGTGGACAACTTTAAAAGCACGGCGGATGCGGCTCTCTCCAACCAGGAAGCTGCGGCGGCCACGGTGAAAGAGGCGGAGCTGCAACTGAGCTACTGCCAGGTGATTTCGCCGATCACGGGCCGAGCGGGCCGCCGTGCTGTGGATGCGGGCAATGTGGTGAAGGCGGATGAAACGGACCTGGTGGTGATCAACCAACTGCGCCCCATCGAAGTCATCTTTGCCGTGCCGGAACAGCATTTTACAGACATTCAGACCTACATGAAACGTGGTGAGCTGAAGGTCACCATCACGCCCAGTGGCAGCGCGGCCCAGAAGATCCAAGGGGTGCTTTCCTTTGTGGACAATGCGATCAAGCCCGCAACCGGCACCCTGGAGGTGAAGGCGACGATGCCCAATGAAGACCTGAGCCTGTGGCCAGGACAGTATGGCGAGGTGGCCCTGACTCTGACCACCCAGCCCAATGCCCTGGTGGTGCCTGCCACGGCAGTGCAGACCGGGCAAAACGGCCAGTATGTTTTTGTCGTCAAGGATGATAGCAGTGTGGATCTACGGACTGTGGACCTGGAGCGTACAGTGGGCAATGAGGCCATCATTCGCGAAGGGCTCAAAGTCGGTGAGGTCGTCGTTATTGACGGTCAGCTCAGGCTGGTTCCCGGAAGCCGGGTGGAGATCAAACCTCCCGTGGGACTGCCTGCCGGGAACGAGCAGGGCAGCGGCAAAATCTCCCTGACGGCCCCCAAAATCCCATGACGCCCGAACGCTGCATTCACCGGCCCGTGATGACCACGCTGATCATGGCGGGTATCCTCGCCTTTGGCCTCCTGGCTTTCCAGAAACTGCCGGTCAATGACCTGCCGAATGTGGACTTCCCCACCATTTCAGTGACGGCGACTCTGCCTGGGGCCAATCCGGAAACCATGGCGGCCTCGGTGGCGACCCCGTTGGAAAAGCAGTTTTCCACGATTGCGGGCATTGATTCCATGAGCAGCAGCAGTGCTCTGGGAAACACGAACATCACCATCCAGTTCAATCTGGACCGGGACATTGATGGTGCGGCGCTGGATGTTCAGTCGGCCATTTCCGCTGCGCAGCGCTATCTGCCGGATGACATGCCCAGCCCGCCGTCTTTCCGCAAGGTGAACCCGGCGGATTTCCCGGTGCTGATTCTCCAGCTCAGCTCTGCCACGCTGCCCATCTCCACGGTGGATGAATATGCGCAGACAGCGCTCGGCCAGCGCATCAGCATGGTGGAAGGAGTGGCCCAGGTGCGGGTCTTCGGATCGCAAAAATATGCGGTTCGGGTGCAGGCGGACCCTCTGAAGCTGACCTCACGCGGCATCAGCCTGGACGAAGTGCGGGATGCCATCGCGGCAGGCAATAGCAACCTGCCTGCAGGTGTGCTGCAGGGGCAGGAGCAGAACTTCACGTTGCAAACGAGCGGTAAGCTTTCCACCGCCGAAGCCTTCCGCCCGCTCATCGTCGCCTACAGAGATGGTGCGCCGGTGCGGCTGGATCAAGTGGCGAATGTGCTCGACAGCGTGGAGGAGGACCAGATCGCCAACTGGTCTGGCGATGGCTCGCGTTCCATCTTGCTCGCCGTGCAGCGGCAACCGGGAACGAACACCGTGGCGGTGGTGGATGCGATCAAAAAACTGCTCCCTTCCGTGAATGCCCAAATGCCGGCGGCCATGGAACTGAGCGTGCTGATCGATCGTTCGCAGGCCATCCGTGAGTCCGTCCATGATGTGCAGCTCACCCTTGTGTTGACCATTGGTCTGGTGGTCGTGGTGATCTTCATGTTTCTGCGCAATCTGCGGGCCACGATCATTCCCAGCATCGCCATTCCGCTGTCTATCGTGGGCACGTTTGCCGTCATGTATCTGCTGGGATTCAGCATGAACAACATCTCCCTCATGGCGCTGACGCTGAGCGTCGGCTTCATTGTGGATGATGCCATCGTGGTGCTGGAAAACATTGTCCGGCACATTGAGAAAGGTGAGACGGTGTGGAATGCGGCGCTGAAAGGTTCACGGGAGATTGCCTTCACGGTCATCTCCATGACGCTCTCACTCGCAGCCGTGTTCTTGCCAGTGCTGTTCATGGGCGGCATCTTGGGGCGGCTGCTCAATGAATTTGCGGTGACCATTGGAGTGGCGATTTTGGTCTCTGGCTTTGTTTCGCTGACGCTGACTCCGATGCTCTGCAGCCGCTTTTTGAAGCCGCATGTTCAGGAAGAAAAACACGGGTGGTTTTATCGGATGACCGAGCGTTTTTTTGACGGGCTGCTGCACTTGTATGATGTGACGCTGAAGTTCACCCTGAGGCATCGATTCAGCATGATGCTGGTGACGCTGGGCACGGTGATCGGGACGGCCTGGCTGTTCATGCACCTGCCGAAAGGCTTCATCCCCACAGAAGACACGGGGCAGATCCAGGTCGTCACTGAAGGTGCTCAGGATGCTTCCTTTGAAACGATGGTGCGCCATCAGCAGGCGGTGGCTGCCGTGCTGGCCAAGAATCCGCACATCGCCGCCTTCAGTTCCAGCGTGGGGGCCAGCGGCCCGAGTTCCACCGCGAATAGCGGGCGCATGTTTGTCAGCCTGAAACCGCGCAGTGAGCGTCCCCATGCCCAGGCGATTGTGGATCAGTTGCGCCCTCAATTGGCGGCCATTCCTGGCATCCGGGCCTTTCCCCAGGTGCCTGCCACCATCCGGATCGGCGGCCGTAGCACCAAGAGCCCCTACCAGTTTACGCTCATTGGGGTGGACATCAAACAGCTCTTCGAGGTGGCCCCCAAAGTGGAGGCGACCATGGCCGCGCTGCCTGAGCTGGCGGATGTGACAAGCGATCTGCTGATCACTAGCCCGCAGGTGTTTGTGGAGGTGAACCGCAACAAGGCCTCCTCCCTGGGGCTGACCGCCACCCAGGTGGAAAATGCGCTCTACAATGCCTACGGGTCACGCCAGGTGTCCTCCATCTACACGCCGACTAACCAATATTATGTCATCCTGGAAGTGGACCCCAAGTACAGGTCGGACATGGAATCCCTGGCGCAGCTTTACCTGCGCAGCAGCACCGGGGAACTGGTTCCCCTGGGAAGCGTGGCCAAGATCACCCGCACTGTAGGCCCGCTGACGGTCACCCACTCGGGGCAGCTCCCCAGCGTGACGGTGAGCTTTGCCACCAAGCCCGGGATCTCCATCGGGCAGGCTGTGGATGCGATTGAGCGTGCCGTGGATCAGCAGCTCCCGGCAGGCATCAGCACTGCCTTCCAAGGGGAAGCCCAGGCTTTCCAGGCCTCTCTGAACGGGCTCGGCCTCCTGCTGGTCACGGCCGTGATCGTCATCTATCTGGTACTGGGCATTCTGTATGAAAGCTTCATTCATCCGCTGACCATTCTCTCGGGTTTGCCATCGGCCGGAGTGGGTGCCCTGCTCACATTGTGGCTCTTTGGTTATGAACTGAACTTGTACGGTTTTGTTGGGGTGCTGATGCTCATCGGCATCGTGAAAAAGAACGCCATCATGATGATCGACTTCGCCCTGGAGGCGGAGCGCCATGATGGCAAGACCCCTGCGGAGGCCATCTATGAGGCCTGCTTGGTACGCTTTCGCCCGATCATGATGACCACCTTTGCGGCCATCATGGGCGCGCTGCCGATTGCCCTGGGCTGGGGCGCGGGCGCTGAAGCACGTCGCCCGTTAGGTCTCGCCGTGGTGGGCGGGCTCCTACTCTCCCAGTTGTTGACGCTTTACATCACGCCGGTCTTTTACATCTACATGGAAAAGCTGAGCCTGATGTTTCGCCGGAAGAAAAAAGAGACCGATGCCGGGGTGCCTGCTCCGTCCGCAGCAATTGCGTAAGACCTGCTACAAGAGCGCCAGTGTCTTGGCCGTCGCACCTTCGTGCCTGGCCAGAGCCGCATGACCATTGTCGCCGAGCACCTGGCATTGCGCCGGATCACGCAGCAGCGCATCCAACTGCTGTTCCAACGTTGCCACGTCGGCCACTTGAACGGCTCCTTTTCTCGCCAGCAGCAGCTCAATGAGCGCGTGGAAGTTTTCCATGTGGGGGCCGAACAGCACTGGCTTGCGGGCCATGACGGCTTCCGCAGGATTCTGCCCTCCTGTCGCCAGGAAACTTTTGCCCACGACCACGACGGTGGCCAATGACTGCCAGGCCCGCAGTTCTCCGGTGGTATCAATGAGCAGGTCTGGCGAGGGTGACTGAACGGCGCTGCGGCGCTGTGGACGGAGCCCCAGGCTGCCGAGTTCTTCGAGCAGGGTCGCTGTGCGCTCGACATGCCGGGGCACAATGAGCAAGGCCAGTGGGGGATGTTTTTGACGCAGACGCTGGGTCATCTCTGCCAGCAGCACTTCCTCACCTGGGTGCGTGCTGGCCAGGAGGAGGATGGGCTGTTGCGACTGAATGCCGGCCTTGTCCAAAACTGCGCGCAGGGCCTGCACCTGGGCAGGATCTGGGGCGGCACCTTGCGGATCAAACTTGATGCTGCCTGTATGGTGGACACGATCGGCTGTGAGGCCTAGGCGAGTCCAGCGTTGCACATCCTCAGGCTCCTGCACCAGCACTTGATGCAGCATGGCAAACACAGGCCGGATGAAGAAACCGAGCTGATGATAGCGGCGTTCCGAACGCGGCGATAAACGTGCATTGACCAAAGAAACCGGAATGTGCCTGCGAATGGCCGAAGCGACCAGATTGGGCCACACCTCGGCCTCCACCAGCACCAGTTGCGAAGGAGCCAGCTCCTCCAAAAAACGGGCTCCCACACCGGGCAGATCCAAAGGGGAGTAGAGCACCACGACTCGGCCTGGGTGCCGAGCGGCAAACTCAGCGGCAAGGGCATGCCCGGTAGGAGTGGTGGTGGTGAGCACGATTCCGGTGTGCGAACGTTCACTTCGCAGCAGGGCGATGAGTTTCGTGGCGATGCCCACTTCGCCGACGCTGACGGCGTGGATCCAAAGCCGATCCTTGCCAGCAGGCAGGGCCGCGAGAGCCTGTCTTTGCTCCTGCGAAAAGAAGCCGAGCCTTTGCACCAGATCCCGCCAGTGCCCACCGCGCTGGCGCATCTTGCGGATGGCCCCAGGAAGCATGGCGAGCACGCCTGCGGGCAGCAGCAAATTGTAAAGGCAGAGGCTGAGAGTCTTGGACATGCAGAAGAGGCGGCCAGGATGGCGCTGACGTGAAAAGGGCGGGCAATTCCATGCCATCGCCCGGCGCAGACGCTACCGCTTTCTCAACCAGAGAATGCGGGTGCTGCCATATTCCCGATCCCGCACCATCTCCCACGGTCCCCATTCAATGGGGGCCGCCTTCGTGACTCGGCATTCCAGAATGAGGCTGCCACCTGGGGCCATGAGGGCCTGGAGTTCTGGCAAAAGGGCCAGCTTCAGGCTGAGATCTTCCTCCCCGGGCTTGTTGGCATAGGGCGGATCTGCAAAGACGAGATCGAAGGTCGTGGTGCCCGCCATTTGGGGCAAAATTTTGAAGACATCCCCCTGGCGTACCGAGGCCCCTTCGAGGCGGGTTTTGGTGATGTTTTTACGGATGACCTCACAGGCGGCACGGTCTTGTTCAATAAGCAGGGCACTGGCGGCCCCACGGCTGAGGCATTCCAGGCCCAGTGCGCCGGAACCGGCAAACACATCCAGCACGCGGGCACCATCCACCAACTCTCCCAGCATGTTAAAAATGGCCTGCTTCACCCGGTCCTGAGTGGGACGAGTGACGTTTTTGGGGACGTCCAGGGGGATGCCCCCGGCACTGCCTGAGATGAGCCGCATCACTGACGCTAGCGAGGATGCGCCGCCTTGTCGAGTCCTGGCCTCGTTTCAGTTCACCGGGGTGGTTTCATGGAGGCCATACTGATGCATCCACCAGGCCAGACGCTGGGCATCCGAAGGTTCGTTTTTGAAACCGCGCTTGCTCCAGGTGCGGAGGTAATCCTGCTTTTTGTCGCGCTGGATTTCTGGCAAAGAAGGCTCGGTAGCCGCGGCAGGCAAGGCTCCGCGGTCGCCTGTTGATCGGATCCAGGAATCCAGTTCCGACTGGAGGACTTTTATCTGGTGGGCTTGCTGGGGATCGGCGGCCACATTGATGAGGCCCGTGGGGTCGGCCTCCAGATTGTAGAGTTCCAAAGGTTCACGCTGAGGCTGGACGTAACGCGCCTGCAACGGGGAGAGGCTGCCCTTTTTGGCCAGTTCCCGAATCAAAGCCATGCCAGGATAGCCGGCCTCTTTGTAGCTGGACCAGTTCAATCGCGGAAGCTCTGGATGGAAGTTTTGGATCAGGAGATGATTCGCGGTGATGACGGCGCGGATGCGATCCTCCGCATCTCCACAGCGGTCACGGGCGGCGAAGATCTGAACGCGATCAGGAAAACTGTCATCCAGCAGTGGACGGCCTTGCATCCACCCTGGGATAGGTTGGCCAGCCTGGGCCAGCATGGTAGGAGCCAGATCAATGAGACTCACTAAACGCTCTTCCACCCCACCAGCAGGAATTTGAGGACCACGGATCAGCAAAGGGACCTGCAAACCTTCGATGCTCAGCCACTGCTTTCCCCAGGGCATGGGGCGGCCATGATCGGCAAAGAACATGATGATGGTGTCTTCCATGACCCCTGCGTTTTCAAGCTGATCCAGGATGGCTCCTACCCGACGGTCCACGACCTCCACACTGCGCAGATAAGCGTACCAGTCCCGGCGTGTCAGCGGATGGTCCGGGTAATTCGGCGGAAGCTGAATCTTGCGCAGAGCCTCCTCATCGTAGCTCTCCGGGATGGGGAATGGGCGATGCGGTTCTGAGATCTGGAACTGGGCAAAAAAGGGCTGCCCAGGCTGACGTTGGGTCCAGTCCGTCCCATCGAACATCTCCGCGGGATCATGGGCAAAGTTGTAGTGTGTCTTGGCCTTTGCCTTCGGCTTGCTGCCACCGGGTGCTACGGCATTGGTGACAAACCAGCCTGCCTGGCGCAAGAGGCCGGGCAGGTGCTGATAGGGTGCGGGCAAGGGTTGGGGATTCTCCACATCATGCGCATGCAGGCCGGTGGTGGTCTGGTAGGTACCGAGGATGAAGGCCGAACGCGAGGAACTGCACACAGGTGCGCTGGCATAGGCGTGGGTGTAGCGGCGGCCTTCCCTGGCCAGCCTGTCTAGGTTAGGTGTCTTAACCCCTGCGGCTCCGTAAGCAGCGATGTCTGGCGACATGTCATCGGCCACGATCCAGACAAAGTTCGGTCCTGCCGCAGGCAGCATGGGCGCAGCCAGTCCAAACAAACCAAAAAGGAGTATCCGCATCATAGATGCGGCTGAAAACGAACCTCAGGCACAGATGTTGCAGGCTCTTCAACATGCGGAAAAAGCCTGCCAATTCATCCCGGATGATGCGTCAGGCGATCAGCGCCTTGACGACTTTCGCAGCTTCGACGCCGGTCAGCTTCTGATCCAGCCCCTGGAACTTGTAGGTGAAGCGATCACTGTTGTAACCGAGCAAGTGCAGCACCGTGGCATGGAAGTCACGGATGTGCAGCGGGTCCTTGACGATGTTATAGCTAAATTCATCGGTCTCGCCATAGATCGCGCCACCTTTGGCGCCACCGCCAGCCATCCACATGGTGAAGCAGCGCGGGTGGTGATCCCGCCCATAGTTCTCCTTGGTCAGGCCGCCCTGACTGTAAATGGTGCGGCCGAATTCCCCGCCCCAGATGATGAGGGTATCCTCAAACATGCCGCGCTGCTTGAGGTCCTCGATGAGGGCGTGGCAGGGCTGGTCAATGTCTTTGCACTGGCTGGGCATGCGCCCGCCCACGTTGCTATGATGGTCCCAGTTGTTCAGGTAAATCTGAGTGAAGCGGACGCCTCGCTCCGCAAGGCGGCGGGCCATGAGCACGCTGTTGGCAAAGGTGCCAGGCTTCTTCGCCTCGTCTCCATACATCTTGAAAATGTGATCGGGTTCCTTGGAAAGGTCAGTCAGCTCAGGCACGCTGGCCTGCATGCGGAAGGCCATTTCGTATTGCTGAATTCGGGTGTGCGTTTCGGGATCGCCCACTTGCTGGTAATTCAGTTCATTGAGCGCATTCAATCCTTCGATGGTGCGTTTGCGCACACTGCTAGGCACACCAGGAGGGTTATTGATGAAGAGGATGGGATCTCCCTTGCTACGGAAGGAAACACCTGCGTGTTCACCAGGAAGATAACCGCTGGACCAAAGGCGGGATGAGATCGCCTGCTCCTGCTCGCGGTTCGTTGGCGTGGCAATAAGGACCACAAAATTGGGCAGATTGGAGTTCACTGAGCCCAGGCCATAAGAAGCCCAGGAACCCAGGCAAGGCCGCCCGGTGATCTGGTTGCCTGTCTGCATGGCGCAGATGGCAGGCTCGTGGTTGATGGCCTCCGTGTGCATGGAACGCATCCAGCAGATGTCATCGGCATTCTTGGAGAGGTGGGGCAGCAGGTCGGAGTTCATCCACATGCCGCACTTGCCGTACTGGGCGAAGTTGAACTTCGAAGGTGCAATCGGGAAACGCGCCTGCCCACTGGTCATCGTGGTGAGACGCTGGCCATTGCGAATGCTCGCTGGCAGGTCCTTGTCATACCAGTCCTTCATGCCCGGCTTGTAATCGAACAGATCCATCTGCGAAGGACCACCGACCATGTGCAGGTAGATGACCCGCTTAGCCTTCGGTGCCCAATGCGGGGCCACACTCCCCTGCCCTGCCTGGACCTGGCCGCTCATGGCCTCGCCTAACAAAGAGGATAGTGCGGCTGCGCCCAGCGCATTTTTCCCTCGTGAGAAAAACTGGCGGCGTGTTTCAAAGGTGTTCCATTCGTTGAGAAGGCTCATAATCGGAAAATTGGGGGATTACTTGTTCAGCACTTCGTCCAGGTTCATGACCTGGCTGGAGACCATGGTCCAGGCGGCGAGTTCAGCCGGGGCGAGTTTTTCGTCGGGTTTGGTTTCACCGACGACGATGAGGGCCTGGGCATCCTCAGGTGTTGCCTGATAGTGGTCGCGAAGGTCTTTCAGGCTGGCCTGTAGGATGGCAGATTCCTGCGGACGGAGAGGACGGCAAAGCAGGCGCTGGGAAATGGTGGCCAGCTTTTGGGCATCATCTCCACCAGTTTTAATCGCCTGCTGGGCGAGGTTGCGGGAGGCCTCGATGAACTGAGGGTCGTTCATGACCACAAGGGCCTGTAGGGGCGTATTGGTGCGGTCGCGACGGACGCAGCTCACTTCGCGGCTTGGAGCATTAAAAACATCCATGTTGGCCGGAGGGGCCATACGTTTCCAGAAGTTGTAAAGCGTGCGGCGATAGAGGTTCTCACCTTTGTCTTGAACGTATTTTTCGGTCCCCATGCCGACCACTTCCCAGACGTTTTCCGGCTGGTAAGGAAGCGTGCCGGGGCCACCCATTTTAGGGGAGAGGGAGCTGCTGGCCGCAAGGGCGTAGTCACGGATCATTTCCGCATCCATACGGAAACGAGGGCCACGGCTGAGAAAGGCATTGTCGCGGTCTTTTTCGATTTTCTCCGGTGTGATGATTGTGGCCTGTCGGTAGGCGGCAGAGGTGACCAGCATCTTGTAAAAGCGCTTCACATCCCAGCCGCTTTCGCGGAACTCCACCGCCAACCAGTCTAGCAATTCTGGGTGAGTGGGGGCGCTGCCCATGATGCCAAAGTCCTCGCTGGTGACGACGATGCCACGGCCGAACAGCTCCTGCCACATGCGGTTCACCGTGACTCGGGCCGTGAGCGTGTTTTCTTCACTGACAAGCCAGCGAGCCAGGCCGAGACGGTTCTTGGGGGCCTCCGGCTTCAGCTTGCCCAGGGCCACTGGCACGGCGGCATCGACGGCCTCACCCACTTGGTCATATTGACCGCGCATGAGGATGTTGGCCATTGGTTGCGTATCCATTTTCTCTTCCTGAATGTGGGTCAGCGGGCTGCGGGCCTTGATGGCGGCGAGTTCGGCCTCCAGTTTGACCGATGTTTGGTTGGCCGACTGATAGCCCGCATGGCGAGTGACGAGGTAGTGCTCAAAAAGGGCCTCTTTCTGCTTCGGTCCACGTTTGGCCGAGGCGAGCATCAGACGCAGGGGACCAACCTTGGAGATGGTCTGGATTTCAGTGGCAGAAAGAAGGCGGTCATAGATACGCACATCCTGCACAGAGCCTTCATGGAAGACCTGCACATGGCTGCGCTGGCCGATGCGTGTGGGCGTGGTTGTCTTGATGCTGCCCTTCAGGTCGTTGTTGTCGATCTTCAGTTCCTGGGCCACGCCATCAATGTACATCTTCACTCCCTGGGCCTTGCCTTTGCCATCATAGGTCACAAACACATGCTGCCAGACGCCAGGGCGGATGCTGGGTTTCTTGGTGCTGACCTTCAGCGCATCGTCCGGCCAAGTATTGACGATGTGGACGGAATAGGTGCGATCATTCTGATAAAGATCCCAACCGCGATAGCCGCCCTTTTCATCCATGCGGGCCAGGATGCCGCCGCTCATGCCGACTTTACCGGCACGCACCCAGGCACCGTAGCTGAAGCCCTGATCCTTTTCAAAATTGCCGACGTCACCGATTTCAAAGGTGCCGTTGGTCTTCATCACAGGCGCAGGGCCGATCTTTCCATCGGGCTTCCAGGAGACTTCACCTGTGGCCTTGAATTTCTTCGTGGCTCCGCAGGTGCCGATCACTTCGCTACCCACGCCTTCGTTTAGCGGCACGTGGGCGACCATGCCTTTGGCAGGCACATCCTTGTCCAGGTCCTCCGGCTTGGCGGAGGTCAGCCACTGGTCAAACTCGCCTGTGGCCAGCTTGCGATTCTCATTCAGCTTGGTCTTGATCGTGGCGATCTCTGCGGGCAGTGCCTGCCAGCGTGGACGGTCTTTTTCTTCGGGCAGCACCAAGATGGGGCCATTGCCATCCTTCACATTGCCGTCCTTGGGCTTCTGCGTGGTATTGCGGAAGAAGGCGGCGAGGGAGTAATAATCGCGCTGAGAGATGGGATCGAACTTATGATCGTGGCACTGAGAACAATTCGTTGTTAGGCCCATGTAAACCCAGCCGAGCGTCTGCACGCGGTCGGAGGCATAGTTGGCGAGGTTTTCTTCATCGATCGTGCCGCCTTCATTGGTGGTGATGTTGCAGCGCTGAAAGCCTGTGGCGATGAGCTGGCTCTCCGTCGGTTTTGGCAGGAGGTCACCAGCGATCTGTTCGACGGTAAACTGATCGAAAGGCTGGTTGCCATTAAAGGCCTTCACCACCCAGTCGCGGTAGGGCCACATTTCCCGGGGCTTGTCGAAATGCAGTCCGTGAGTGTCGCCATAACGGGCGGCATCCAGCCAGTAGCGGGCACGATGCTCGCCATAATGGGGGGATTTTAGAAGCTCATCCACCAGTTCATTGTAGGCGACATCGGACAGACGATTGCCTTCCACCTTTTTCAGGTATCGCTCCACCAGTGCTGGGGCAGGTGGAAGGCCGGTGAGGTCCAGGGTGACGCGACGGATGAGCGCATGGGCCTCCGCTTCGGGCGCAGGCTTGAGTCCCAGGTTCTCCAGCTTGGCGAGGACAAAGCGGTCCACAGGAGTCTTTGCCCAGGCCGTGTTTTTGACTTCCGGCTGCGGAGCACGTTCAGGCTTAATGAGCGACCAATGGGGCTGCCAGGGCGCACCTTCTTCGATCCAGGCCTTAATCTTGGCAATCTGCTCCGGCTTCAACTCCTTGTGAGATTCCGGCGGGGGCATGATCTCGTCCTCATCCTTGGATAGCAGGCGCTGATAGAGCGGGCTGTCTTCGGGTTTACCTTTGAGAACGGTGGGTGATTCGCCTTCCTTGGCGGTGAAAAAACCGGCCTCGGTGTCGAGACGAAGCCCGGCTTTGCGAGTGCCCGGATCAGGACCATGACAATGGAAACAGGCGTCTGCCAGAATGGGGCGAATGTCCTGATTGAACATCACCCGGCCCGTATTGGCGCCAAAGAGGCTGCCATGAAGGGCAATAAAACCTAATGTGACATGGAGACGTACTAAAGTCATGGTTATGGAATTACGGGAAAGCTAACAATATCTTACGCCAAGATGGCTTTTTTTGATCTTGGTCACACGCCAGAATCAAAATGGGCGGGACCTTGCTCAAAATATGCCAAGGAAGGCAACCGACGGTGGGAGAAATGACTCAGGCGACGATCTCGCGGATCACCTTGCCAAAGTCGCGCTCCAGGCGTTTGCGACCGGGGATTTCCAGCCGGTGAGGATTGAGACCTAACAAATGAAGGATGGTCGCGTGGATATCGGTAACGTAATGCGGATGCTCGACAGCGTGGAAGCCCAGCTCGTCCGAGGCCCCGTGAATGGTGCCGCCTTTGATGCCACCTCCGGCCATCCAGACACTGAAGGCAAACGGGTGGTGATCGCGGCCATCGCTGCCCTGTGTGCCGGGGGTGCGCCCAAACTCTGTGGCAAAAACCACCAGGGTATCTTCCAGCAAGCCACGCTGCTTCAAGTCTTTGAGCAGGCCGGAGATGGGTTTGTCCACCTGCTCAGCCAACTTCGAGTGACTGCTTCTAAGCCCTGAATGGGAATCCCAGGCTCCTGCGGCCCCATCACCATGCTGGATCTGGATGAAACGGACGCCGCGCTCCACCAGACGGCGGGCGACGAGGAGCTGGCGGGCGAAGGGCTCTGTCGCTTTTTGATCCAAGCCGTACAAGCGCTGTGTCTCGGCGCTTTCATCCTCCAGATTCAATGTTTCCGGTACAGCGGTCTGCATCCGGTAGGCGAGATCGTAGCTTTTCATGCGAGCCAGCAGCGCGCGGTCCCCCGGATATTGCTGCGCCGTCAGCTGATTCAGCCGATGGATCATGCCGAATTGGGCGGCCTGCTCGGGCCCGGTCATCTCGGCCTCCGGTTTGGCAAAGGAGAGCGGATTCTTGGGGTCCACCTTCAGGTTCACGGCGTCATAGGCTGGCCCCAGGTAGTGACCGTCGCGCGTGTCAAAGTAACGCGGCCCCATGTTGATAAAGGAGGGCAGGTCATCGGTCATGGTGCCGAGGCCATAGTTGACCCAGGCCCCGAGGGTGGGCACGCGCGGCTCCAGCATGTGGCGACCGCTGGCAAACTGCACCTGCGCGCCATGATTGTTGTCGGTGGTCCACATGCTGCGGACAAAGGCGATCTCATCGGCACAGGAACCGATGTGGGGAAACCAGTCGCTGATCTCCACCCCGCATTGGCCATAGCGCTTATAGCCAGTCTGCATCGGATAGATGACATTGCGCTGCTGGCCATTGGCGTCATTGACCACCACCACGCGCACGTTTTTCAGCTTCTCGGGACTGAGCACTTCCTTAAAGGGAGTCTCCTCAATGCTTTTGCCAGCATAACGATTGAGCATGGGCTTAGGGTCAAAGCTCTCCATGTGGCTGACCCCGCCGCGCATGAACAGCCAGATGACACGCTTCGCCTTCGGGGCATGCATGGGCAGGCCATCCGGCGGGGCCCAGGTGCCAGCGCCCACAGCCTCACGCGCTAGCATGGCCTGCAAGGCGACGCCTGTAAGCCCGGAGCCGAGACTGCCAAGGAAATGACGCCGGGACTGTGCCTGGCTAAGGCCGGAGGAAAGGTCCATGTTCATCGCAGGGTGACAAAGTCGTTATGGTTGAAAAGGGCCTGGAGGAAAAGCTCCCGCCGCAGAACGGAAAGGCTTTCGAGGCAGGTGTTCATCTCTACCGCATGCGGAGCACGGCCAAGAACGGCCGAGAAGGACTGGCTAACAAACGATGCGTTACCGAGCTTTTCCAGCTTCCGGTTCAGGGCCAGGGCGCACTCATGGGAAAGTTTGCTGTTCGCCAGGGCCAGCGCCTGCTGGGGCACGATGCTTTCCTCACGGCGATAGCAGTCGAGCACGTTGGCATTGTCAAACATGGCGAGGAAGCGGTGCTCCTCATCGGCGGTCTGATTGAAATAAAGCGAACGGCGTGTGCTGGTCTCCATCTTCACGGGGTCCAGCGTTGGGCCGCCCTGAGTCAGATCCAGCCGACCGGCAATGAAGAGCAGGCTATCGCGCACGACCTGGGACTCCATGCGGCGAGGATTCATGCGCCAGTAGCAGGTGTTGTCGGGATCTGCCTCCAGCGTGGCTGGATGTGCCCCAGCACTGGAGGAGTCGCGGGCATAAAGCTCGCTCAGGACCATTTCGCGGTGCAGCCGCTTGAGGCCCCAACCTTCCTCCATAAAACGGACAGCGAGGGTATCGAGAATGTCCTGATGAAGTGGCGCGGGGCTGCGACGGCCAAAGTCACTAACATCGGTCACCAGGGCGGTGCCGAAGTGACGCAGCCAGACATGGTTCACCAGCACGCGGGCCGTGAGCGGGTGCTGCCGGGCGGCCATCCAGCGGGCGAGGGCTAGGCGGCGACCACTGGTGGTTTCAGGGTAGCTTTGCACCTCGGCATTGTTGGGATCATCCGGGCCTTCCTGGGCTTTGAGACTGGCGCGAATGGAAGCATAGGCGTTGCCGGGGGCGGCAGCCCTCTCCCGGGCTTTCTGGAGCGCAGCCCTTGCTTCCCCAAGCTTTTTGTTAGCAGCGGTTTTCTTTTTGGTATCCGCGCCTGCCAGGGCCGGATCTTTTTCCGCCCGATGACAGGCTTCTTCGGCGAGTGCCAGCCGATAGCCGGCATCTGCCGCAGCGGCCTGGGCGGCGAGCTTTTTGTCCGCCGGGGCTGCATCGGCTGCATGAATGGCACGCAGCATAGCTGGACGCGCCTGTGCGACGGCCAGAGAAAGTTCCGCTAGCGGGCGTGCCTCCGGGCTGGCATTCTTCAATTCCTTTTCAGCGGCTGCCAGGGAAAGTGCCGCAGCAGCCAGGTGATCCTTCAACACAAAAGGCAGGAGTGCTGGGCGGACACTGCCCACGGGCAGCTTCAGGGAGACTGGCTGATAAACATCCCCGCCAAGAATCTTGGGCACACCGGCAGGCTGGGCCTTGGATTTGTCCTCATTCTTCTCGTCTCCCCGCACATGACGGTAGGTAGGGCGGTCGAGGTGCAGATCGTAAACCCGCGGCAGGCCGTTCTTTTCCAGATTCGTCTCCCCTGGCAGCGGGTCCAACCGCACGTGCATGGGCTCGAAGACGGCACGCATACGGTAGTATTCGCCATGCTCCACGGGATCATACTTATGGTCGTGGCATTTGACACACTGCATGGTTAGGCCAAGGAAGGAGCGGCAGGTATGCTCCACCGTTTCATCCAGCCAGGTGGTGCGGTTGAAGAGATAATAGCTGCGCGCCAGGAAACCTGTGGCGCGCAGGTTGCTACGATCCTCCGGGGCCAGCTCATCAGCCGCCAGCATCTGTACGATCATTTCATCGTAGCCCTTGTCCGCATTCAGCGATTCGACGATCCAGTCACGCCAGTGCCAGAGGTGCTTTTGACTGTGACGGAGCTGGTCCCCCAGGCCATACCAGTCGCTGTAACGCCAGATGTCCATGAAGTGGCGGCCCCAGCGTTCGCCGTATTGAGGCGAGGTGAGGAGGCTGTCCACCACCTTGACACGAGCCTGCGGAGCGCGGCCTGCATCCGCATTCTCCTGAAGAAAGGACTGCACCTGCTCCGGCGTGGGCGGAAGACCGATGAGATCCAGATACACACGTCGCAGCCACACCTCCGGAGCTGCGGGAGGCCGAGGCTGAAGGTGGCGTGACTGGAGCCGCTGGGAGAGCAGCGCATCCAGCGAACTGCCCGTAGATTTGGGAAGATGATAGGCCCAGTGCTCCCGGGGGTCGGCCTCGGCCTTCTCATCCGCCGGGCCTGGTGCACCGGCCTGGATCCAGGTTTTTAGCAAAGCCACCTGTTCCGGGGTGAAGGCGGCCCCTTCCCCTTCCGGCGGCATACGTTCATCCAGATCTGTGGTGGTGACACGCTCCAGCAGCAGTGCATGATCCTGCGCAATGGCATTGCCTTCATCACCGCCAGATTTCATGAGGGCGACCGTGTCCACCCGCAGTCCTGCTTTTTGTTTGAGCGCCCCATGACAGGCATAACAGCGCTCCTGCAGCAGAGGTTTGATGTCCTTCAGATAATCCACAGCGGCCACGCCCCCCGAGAATGGCAGAAGACCTGCCAGCAGGATCAGCCTCTTGGTTTGGGACACAGGTGCAGAAAAAGTCACCCTGCACATACGCTGAAGCCGGGAGATGTTTTGCGGTTAGGCATTTCAAAAATGCAGCCGTCACGCCAACTGAACTGATCCTGCCCAACAATTGATACTGTTGTGCTGAGATGTGCGGACTTCGCGTGATTCGGCACGGGCGCTGCTAGTGAAAGGAGTTACCCCCCGAACGTCACTGCCAAAGAACAGCCTCTGGCTGCTTCAGGAAGTCCACGGCCGCGATGCGCGAGGGGAAACCTTGCTGAACATGAAAACAACCGTGATCCTTCTGGGACTCCTCGCCATCGCACCCGCCATGGTTGCCCAGACCTACTTCTTCGATGGTGATCTGGGCGTGGCTGGCATCCAAAATGGCAGCGCCGCCTGGAGCACCAATGCCGCTCTGCCGACCAATCTACGCTGGTTCAAGGACGACACCTACAGCGCCTGGGACAACAGCGGTCTGGCCATTGCCGAATTTGGCAGCACCAGCAGCACTTCCGGCGGCACGCTGACTCTGGATGGTGAGATCAAGGTGGCGGGCATGAACTTCACAGCCCTGGGCGCTCCCATCGGTTCCAACGCTTATGCCTTTACGGGTGGCACACTGAATGTGGGTACGGGAAGCATCATCAACATCGCCAATGCGGCCTCCGGCGGTAGCCTGGGCGGCCAGTGGATCACCTTCACTTCCCTGCTGAAGGGCAACAATTTGACCTTCCAAAAATCCGGCGGCTCCACCATTGCCTTCATCCGGCTGAATTCGGCGAACACAGAACTGACTGGCACACTCACCCTCAAGAGTGCCGTAGGAGCCACCAGCGGGATTTATGCTAGCATCGGCAGCCCGACTTACATCAGCAGCCTCAGCAGCATTGATGTGCAGGCAGGCTCCGTTTACAACCCAACGGGCACTGGCACCTATGCCGTTCCCGTGACCATGAGCGGGGCCGGGGCCTCGAACTATGGTGCCATCCGTGTGGACGGTTCAAACTCGACTTTCAGTGGTGCGCTGACCTTGAGCGGCGACGCCCGTTTCCACACGCATATCAATACGGTCAATACCTCCATCAGCGGCGGCATCGGTGAGACAGGCGGCAGCAGGGCCTTCACCCGCACGGCAGCCACTCCGGTGAATACCATCCTTCCTCTTACGACCACTTACAGCGGCATCAGCAACTACACCGGATCCACCATTCTCGGGCGTCTAACCAACATCATCAGCACCACGGAAACCAGCGGCACGGAGGGCGGTGTGAATGTGCTGGATTTTGCCGCCTTAAATTCACCCACCACCAACATGCTTTACAATGGCACCGCTACCGGGGCCTTGCAGATGATCGGCGGACTGACAGTGCCGACGGTGCTGCGGCTGAATGGCGCGGCCAACAAGGACAATTCGCAGAGCTTTGCCAGCACCAGTGTGCAACAGAGCGCCACGGCCATCCAGGCGGTTTCTGGTTTTAATGGCAGCATGACACTGAACCTGGGCGCCATCACCCGCACTGGCAATGGCGTCCTGGCCATCACGGGTCCTCTCTCAGGCCAGGTCACCGGTAGCGTAGGCGGTGTGTCCGACGGATTAATCGGCACCTGGGCCACGTATGCTGGGGCTGATGGCAAGACCGGCGGCTGGGCGGGCCTAACAGCAGGTGTGGTAGGCATTTTTGAAGGGGACCTGGCTTATGCCGGAGGCAGCACCGTGAGCACGCAGCCAGGGTATACTGCCGAGGCTCATTTGCAGGTTGCAGCCGGATCCGCAGGTGCGGTAACTTTTGAAAGCGGTGTGACCGATCTGGCCACAGTTTCCATGACGGACAGCACCAACGCACGCCAGTTGGATCTCGGTAGTAAGACCCTACGCTTGGGTGCGGCGGGCGGCCTGCAAATGCTGCAAGGAGCCCAGGGCCTAAATGTGGGCGCGGTGGGCGATAGCAGCGTGCTGACAGCCGGAGGCGCGAACAATGTGGCCGGACAGATCCTGCTGACCAATATGTCCACCTCCCAGGCACTGACGGTGCATTCGGCCATCACTAACAATGGCACCGGGGCCGTGAGCCTGAATCTAAATGGCAACGGGCGCACCGTGCTCACAGGAACAAACACCTTCACTGGCATCGTGGCCATTCAGAGCGGTATTTTGGAAGTGCGCAGCAGCCAGGCCCTCGGCGGTACGGGAGCTGCCGCGGTGACCAAGATCATGACTGGAGCCTCGCTGAATCTTTCAGGTGACATCACCCTCGGAGAAACCATCCAGGCCAATGGGCACGGCATCGCGCTGGACGGGGCCATTAGAAATCTCAGCGGCGTAAACACCATCACTCCATCAGTACGCGTGCAGTCCTCCACACGTTTCACTTCCGATGCTGGCCTGCTAATTTTGGCAGGAGGCTTCACCACCCAGAGTAGTGCCACGGGTTACACCTTCTCCGGCAACGGGGACATCGAAGTTCGTGGCCCCATTACAGCCACCTCCGGCCTTTTAACCAAGGAAAGCAGTGGCACTCTGACACTCACAGGAGCGAGTAATGCGACGGGTATCACCACGGTCAACAACGGCAGCCTGCACCTCAACTTTGACGGCATCGGCGCACCCGCGACTAACATTCTTTACAGCGGAGCCACCCTCAGCAGCACAGTCGGCTCGCTGACCTTGGGCGGAGGTTACTTTCGCACCACGGGCAAGACGGACTCCGCTAGCAGTCAGGCCCTGGGCACGCTGACGCTGAACAGCGGATACTCACGCATTGGTGCGGCTTCAACCGGCACCGGCAGCATGGACATCACCTTCGGGGCCATCACCCGTACTCTCGGGGGAACAGCCCGCTTTGACCTGCCAGCACTTGGGGCAATCAAGACCACCGCTGGTGCCAACAATGCCTTGCTGACAAGCACCGGTGGTGGAGCCTACGCTACCGTAGGCCTGGATGACTGGGCGGCCACCACAGCAGCCGTTTCCACGTTGCGAAACATCGTGGGCCTTTCCAGCATCGGTGGTTATACGGCCAGCAGCACAGGGACCCTCAGTGGCAATGCAGACATTGCCCCTGGTGTGGGCACCACCACATTGACTGCCAGCAGCGCCATCAGCAGTCTGCGATTCAATCAGGCCCAGGCCTCCACCATCACTCAGGATGCCAGCGGGCGCATGCTCACCACCGGCGGTATTCTGGTCACCCCGGCTGTGGGTGCAAATACGAGCGCCATCCGCACCACCAGCCTACGCGGCGCGGTGGGATCGGCGGACTTGGTCGTTTTCCAAAACAACACTGCTGCACCACTCGTCATCAGCAGCCGCATCCTGAACAATGCGGCCAGCGGCACTGGCAGCGCGGCTGGCCTGACCAAAGCGGGGCCCGGCACCCTGATCTTGGAATACGACTCCGCGTATGCAGCGGGGGATTACACTGGAGCTACCAGAATCCAGAATGGTACGCTTCAGCTTGTAAAAAACACAGCCACCGCCATCAGCTACTACCTGTATGCCAGCACACCGTTCATTTTCGGCAGCGGCAGCACCAGCGGCAAAATGATCTTGGGCAGCACCACCACAGGACATGCCGTGACGCAGTATGGCGGCCTGCGAACGGAGGGCAGCGGAACGGCCAATGCGCTGGTGGGCGGCACTGCCAACCTTTCCACTTTTCTTCACTATGTCAGCGGTACCTTCGATTTCCGTAGCGCCTTCATCGGGGGCACGGGCACCAACGAAAACAACCTGAACCTCACCATTTCCCTAGGCACACTGCAACTGGGACCCGCGAACACTTATCGCGGAAAGACCACCCTGCTGCAAAATACCATCGAGGTCACCAAGTTAGCAGACCGTGGGCTCCCCAGTTCGCTCGGCACTGGCGACTTCAACAGTACCACGCACATCATTGACATGGCGACAGCGACCACCAATTCGCAAAACTTCAGTGCTGTGGCCACTTTGCGCTACACGGGTTCCACTGATTCTGTGACCAACCGGCCGCTGAATGTCAGCAATGCCGACATTCCAGGGGATGTCGTTTCCGTGGTAGCTATCCTGGAAAATACAGGCACTGGCACGGTCAAGTTCACCGCCCCCTTCACCGCTGCGGGCAGCAATACCGTGCAGCGTGTGCTGCGCCTTTCAGGAACCAATGCCGGGGCCAATGAGATCGTCAGTTTCGCCAATGTCAGCAGCAGCATCACCAGCAAGATTGAAAAGACAGGTACGGGCTCCTGGATCATCACGGGCGGAAGCACATACAGTGGGGGAACCTCGGTTGAAAACGGCACGCTCTTGGTCACCAATGCCACAGGTTCAGGCACTGGAACAGGCCCCGTCAATGTCAGCGCGGGTGCCGTGCTAGGAGGTACCGGGCGCATCGCGCCTGCCATGAACGAGATCATCACCCTCGCAGGCGGGACTTTGCAGGTCGGCACGGAACTTCCAGGCCTGCCCGCTGCGGGTGCTGGTAAGCTCACGATTCATCTATCAGGAGACGGTCTCATGGTCATGATGGGGGGATCCACCTTTGCCTTTGATCTCTTTTCCGGTGCTGGCCTGGGCGACAACACCAGTCTCTCCACTTCGGCAGACCTGGCTGTGATCCTGGGGATTCTGAGCATGGATTCCGATACCATCGTGAAAGTATCCAATCCCACAGGGATGACCGCTTGGGCAGCCGATGATCAGTGGCGGTTGTTTGACTGGTCGGGCCTGACGGAGCCTGTTGCGGGGGATGTTACCCAGTTCGATCTGCCCACCTTGCCCTCAGGTCTGGTGTGGAACACGGAGGACTTGTTCACCACCGGCATCCTCAGCATCAGCCTCGTTCCAGAGCCCTCTCGGGCTCTACTGCTGCTGGTTTCCGTCGCTGCCCTCGCGCTTCGCCGTCGGCGCAGCGGGCTGTGTCAGAACTGAAGGCTATCAAGATGCTTTGTTGGCCAGGGCCATGCGGCCTAAAGCCATGGAACCTAGCAGGCCAGAACGCCCGCCCAGGCCGGGCCTAACCAAAAACTGCTCAATGTCATGACTCAGTTGCGGTACCGAAAGATAGCCGTTCATGTGCTGCATCAGCTTGCCCTGAATGAGCGGGATGAGGTGAGGCTGCTCCATGACGCCGCCCCCTAGAATGATGCGCTTCGGCGCCAGGGTGAGCGTGAGGTTCATCAGCGCATAACCCATGACGTCGGCCACTTCCTCCCAGGCAGGATGGTCCGGCGGCAGCGCATCCGCCTTCACGCCCCAGCGTTTGGCGATGGATGGACCGCAAACATAACCTTCGACACAGCTCCGGTGGAAAGGGCACTGCCCCTCCCTTTGGATGGCCTGGCTGTTATGCGGTGGCGGCACGATGAGGTGACCGATCTCGGGATGTAGCAGGCCATGCAAAAGCTGGCCGTTCACCAGCACCCCGCCGCCGACGCCAGTGCCGACGGTGATGTAGATCAGAGGGTCCATCCCCTGCCCTGCACCCCAGAGGTATTCGGCGAGCACGGCCGCATTCACATCCGTGTCAAAACCGACGGGCACCTTGAAGCGGTGTTTGAAAAAGCTCACCACATCCGTCTGCTGCCAGTGCGGTTTGGGCGTGGTGGTGATGTAGCCGTAGGTCTCACTGTCGCGGTTCAGATCCACCGGCCCGAAAGTGCCGATGCCGATGGCCGCGATGGGACCATGGGCCACCTTCATTTTGGAGATCCAGTGGCTGACGTTTTCCAGGGTCTCATGGGGCGTGGTGGTGTCAATCCGCGCCGTGTCCAGAATGTTGTGCGGATCTGTGCCTATTCCGCAGACAAACTTGGTGCCGCCCCCCTCGATGGCGACGATCAATGGTGGGGTTTCGCTCATACGGGGCGTACGGCGGCTGAATCACGGATGCCCAGGCTGGCGTAGATCTCACGCGTGGCCTGGGATTTGTTCAGGGTGTAAAAGTGGATGCCATCCACCCCATTTTCGAGAAGGTCACGACATTGCTCGGTGGCGTAGTGCACCCCCACGCGCTGAACGGCCTCCTCGTCTCCGCCGCAGCGCTGGATTGCGCGCAGAAGCTTAGCCGGGTAACGGGCACCAGCGGCGAGTTCCGCCATCCGGCGCATGCCACTGGCGCTTGTGATGGGCATGATGCCCGCGATGATCGGGATGTGGATCCCGGAAAGGCGGCAACGGTCGCGGAAATCGAGGAAGTCGTGGTTGTCGAAGAAAAGTTGGGTGCAGATGTAGTCCGCCCCGGCATCTACCTTAGCCTTCAGATGTTCCATTTCCAACACTCGGTTAGGCGTGGTGGGATGGCCCTCTGGGAAAGCGGCCACACCGATACCAAAACCGCGCTTGTCAGGGTGTGCCCCGCTGTCGTTGAATTTTTTGATGAAGCGCACCAGATCCGCCGCCTGCTGAAAGGCATCCTTCTTGCGGTCATAACCGTCCAGATTTTTTGGCGGATCACCGCCAAGGGCCAGGATGTTGCTGACACCGGCTTCCGCATAGCGCTCCAGGATGGCGGCGATATCGGCCTCGCTGTGGCAGACGCAGGTGAGATGTGGCACGGGATCCAGCGTGGTGGTCTTTTTGATGCGCACCACCAGGTCATGCGTCAGTTCCCGGGTCGAGCCACCCGCACCGTAGGTCACGCTGACAAAGGAGGGCTTGTAGGCCTCCAGTTCACCGATGGTCTGGTAAAGGGCCTCCGAAGCCTCCGCTGTCTTGGGAGGGAAAAACTCAAAGGAAAGCGTGGGGCGCTGGGCAGCAAGAATGTCGGCGATGTGCATCGGGTCGGGAAAGGAGTCGGAGAATCGGCCCATTCAACGCGGGACTCGCGCCGGGGCAAGTCATAGAAACGTCCTGGAGCGTATCTTTGTCACAGCAGTCCTTGGCTACAGCCTCAAAAGCAGCCCCACACCGATATCGGCATTCAGCCATACCAAGGCCGTCATCCCACCTGCAACGGCAAGGCCCAGGGTTGTGACTAGCGCCACCTCCATGAGTTTGGTGAGCACCAGGGCACGGCGGGAGATGCCCAAATCATCCAGGGTGGTAAATTCGCGTCTCCGCAGACGAAAGGTCAGGGCAAAGACCAGGGCCGCGACACTGAGCGCCGCCGCCGCCAGCAGCGCCAGGATCACCAGCGCCAGGGTCTCGATCTGAAAGAGGGTACTCATGAGAGCCTCGAATTCGTCCAGCGGGCGGATGATCTGGGCTGGGTTGTCACTCTTCAGGTAGCGCCCCGCCAGCAAGGCCTCGGCTTTCGCATCGGCAGGTTTCATGAGGATGGCGCTGAGCGGGTAGGCACCAAGGTCCCCATGAAAATGGAAGCTGCTCAGATTTTTTTCCGTGACTTGGTTGAACATGCGCACGCTCGCATTGCCGACGACGTTGCCTTCTTCCTTCGTCAAAATGGCATCCTCGGTGACGAGGTCGTCGTGGCCGTGGGCCAGCCCTTCGATGAGCCAAGTGGTCTTGAGATCGGCAAAGATGGCCTCATCATCCGAAGTGCCGTTGGGGGCCAAAATGCCCGTGATGCGCATTTTCAGCGGGTAAATGCCGGCCAAGTCAAAGACCTGCTCCTGCGAGGAAAAGACATGGCCGCCCACCCCTAGCCCCTGTTTTTTGGCCAAACCCGCGCCGAGGATGCAGTCGCCCAGACGGGCAAACATCCGGCCCTGACTGAGCGTGAGTTTCCGGAAAGTGAAATACTCCAGTTGGGTGCCCACGATGGGGGCATCTTGCGCATGAAAGCGGGTGTAGAGAGGGATGGCGGTGCCGAGTTTCGCCGCGCGTACGTCCTCCAGCACCTTCACCGAGATCATCGGCAAAGGCTGCCGTTTAAAATAAAGCGCCGTCAGTAAAAGATCCAGCGCACTGCCACGGGCCCCAATCACCTGAGGAGTTGAGGCAGCCCGCGCCCGCATGGCAGACTCGGCAGCACTGACAATGACCCGAATGGAAAGCGGCAAGGCCAGCACCAGCCCCAAAGCCGCAGCCAGCAGAAACGTCTGCAACCGATGACGCGCCACGTAGCGCCACGCGAGATGGAGGCAGGCCGAAATCATACCGTGAGATCCTCCACACGCAGTTGCTGGGGGAATAGCGGCATCAGTTCCGTATCATGGGTGACCATGACGAGGCAGGCTTGAGTCTCGCGGGTGTAGTCCAGCAGGAGATTCATGACCAGGCCGCGACGCCCTGCATCCAGGGAGGCAGTCGGTTCATCGGCAAAGACAAACTTGGGCCGATGGGCCAGGGCACGGGCAATGGCCACGCGCTGCCTTTCCCCTTGGGATAAAAGGCTCGTGCGTCGCTGCCAGTGCGCGGAGATTTCGAGGCGCTCGGACAGTTCGCGAGCAGCCTGCGCCCCTGTTTTTTCTCCTTCATTTGCGCCTGGATGAAAGCGCATCGGCAGCAGGATATTTTCCTCCACGGTCAGGTAATCCAGCAGGGCAAAGTCCTGAAAAATGAGACCTATGTTTTGCAGGCGGAACTGGCGGCGGGCCTCGGCTGAAAGGGATGACAGGCGGGTGCTGCCGCAGGTCACCGTGCCGGAGTCCGGGGCCAGCAGGCCGGTCATCAGCCGCAGCAGGGTGGTTTTGCCCCCACCGCTGGGGCCCAGGATGGCCAAAGGCTCCCCGGCCCTGACCGTCAGCGTTTTCACCGCCAGGCCAAAGGCGCTGCCGGGATAGTGAAAACGGAGGTCGGTGACGGCCAGATCCATGCTTGGACAAACCAAACGCCAGTGGCGCGAGCGCAGCAAGTGCCAAGGCATCTTTTTCGGTCTGCGGCGAAGTCAGGCGCGGGGATGCGCAGCATCATACACTTCCTTCATCCGTTGCGTGGAGACATGGGTGTAGATCTGGGTGGTGCTGAGGCTCGCATGGCCCAGCAGTTCCTGCACACTGCGAAGATCGGCCCCATTGTTCAGCAGATGGGTGGCAAAGCTGTGGCGCAGCTTGTGCGGTGTGACATGCACGGGCAGGCCGGATTTTTTCCAATACTTCTCCACCACATCGCCGATGGCTTGGTTGGTGATGCGTTTGCGCAGCTTGCTGAGGAAAAGCGGGCCGCTATGCACCCCGGCTTTCAGCCGGTAACGCTGGATGGCCTCCATGGCCGGAGTACCGATGGGCAGCAGGCGTTCTTTACTACCCTTGCCAAAGACACGCACCGTATCGCTGTAAGAGTCCACATCCTCCACATTCAGTCCGGCGAGCTCGCTCAGGCGCATGCCAGTGCTGTAAAAGAGTTCCAGAATGGCCGCGTCACGCTCCTGCGCCCAGGCCGGGGCGGCACGCTCCTTTTCCAGCTTCATGGGCAGATCCAGCATGTCAGTGATCTGCGTCAGGGTCAGCACGACGGGCAGCTTTTTCTCCTGTTTGGGCAGTTGAATATCCAGCAGCGGATTCGTCTTCCAGCCCTGGCGGCGGGTCAGCCATTTGAAAAAGGAACGCAGGGCGGAAAAGTGGAGGCGGATGGTGGCCCGGCTCATCTCGCGCTTCATTTGGTCGAAGAGATAACGGCGAAAATCATCTGACGTCAGGGCTTCCCAGGAAGTGAAGTTTTTCTGGCCTTCGCGGAAGCTTTTGAGCGCATGCGCATAGTTTTCCAGTGTGCGTGGGGAGGACCGCCGCTCCACTTCCATGAACTGGAAGAAGGCCTCGCTGAGGGCATCGGGCGGGAGCGGGGTGGACATGGGGCTGCTGGGCGATCTGATCGAGGGCTTTAAGGCGTCCAAGGCTAATGGCAAAACGTCCTCCTGAAAAGCCCCCTTGCGCATTTGTAGGGTGCTGCCTCGGGCCTGCCAGCCCTTGACTCTCCCCCTGCTGCCCTTAATCTCATCTTCCCCATGCTCACCAAGCGCATCATTCCCTGTCTCGACGTCAAAGAAGGCCGTGTGGTTAAAGGCACGCAGTTCCTGCAACTGCGGGATGCGGGCGATCCGGTGGAATGCGCAAAGATCTACAATGCCCAAGGCGCGGATGAGCTGGTGTTTTTGGACATCACCGCCAGCCATGAAAAACGAAAGACGATGGTGGATGTAGTCGCCCGCACGGCGGAATCCTGCTTCATGCCCCTAACCGTCGGTGGCGGCATCCGCACCGTGGGGGACATGCGCGAAATGCTTCTGGCTGGCGCGGACAAGGTCGGCATCAACACCTCCGCCGTGACCACTCCTGATGTCATTGACGCGGCTGCGGAAGCCTTTGGCTGCCAGTGCCTGGTGGTGGCGATTGATGCCAAACGAAACGAGCGCGGCTCATGGACGGTTTACACCCACGGGGGACGGACACCGACCGAGCTCGATGCAGTGGAATGGGCCGCCGAAGTCTGCCGCCGTGGAGCGGGGGAAATCCTGCTCACCAGCATGGATTCCGATGGCACCAAGGCAGGCTACGACATCGCCCTGACTCGCGCAGTGAGCGAGGCCGTAACGATTCCAGTCATCGCCAGCGGCGGTGCGGGCAACATGCAGCACATGGCCGATGTCCTCAGCGGTGGCAAGGCAGATGCCGTGCTGGCCGCCAGCATCTTCCACTTTGGCGAATACACCGTGGGCGATGTGAAGCAGTTCCTGAGCAGCCAGGGTGTGCCCATGCGTCTGGTGTGACCGGCGACCGTCCGGTTACAACACCGAACGGATCTGCGTCACCGAATCCAGGGCTTCATCCAGCGTCTCGCCGAGGACGGTGTAGTGACCCATCTTGCGCTTGGCGCGCGCGCTGGCCTTTCCATACAGATGCAGCTTGGCCCGGGGATGGTTCAGCACCGGAGACCAGTCGGGATGCACCAGCTCAGAGGGCCAGACATCACCGAGAAGATTCACCATCACGGCAGGCGTATGCTGGGAAGGATCACCCAATGAAAGGCCGCAGATGGCGCGGAGCTGCTGCTGGAACTGATTGGTCACACAAGCATCAATCGTATAATGGCCGCTGTTGTGCGGACGTGGGGCGATTTCATTGACCATCACGCGGCCCTCGGCGGTCACAAAAAGTTCCACCGCCATGGTGCCCACGTAGTACAGCCCCTCGGCCACGGCTTCCCAAAGTTCCAGGGCTTGTTCGACAATGGCGGGCTCCACCCGTGCCGGGGCCAGGGTGACGTCCAAAATGTGATGCGCGTGCTGGTTTTCCACCACCCCGTGGGTCGCCATGCGGCCATCCACACTGCGAGCACCGACAACGGAGACTTCACAGACAAACGGCACCCACTGTTCCACCACGGCATGATGTCCTTCAAAAGGCTTCCAGGCCTCGGCGAGATCGGTATCCGCATTCACCTTGGCCTGGCCTTTGCCATCATAGCCAAAAGCAGCCGTCTTGATGACGCAGGGGCAGCCCAATTCGGCCACGGCTGTTTCCAACTGGGGAAGGTTTTCGACGATCCGGAATTCGGCACAGGCAATGCCCTTTTCGCGCAGGAACAGCTTTTCGCGCTCCCTGTGCTGCGTGGTGTAGATGGCTTTGCGGCCAGGTCGCAGGGGTTTCACGGCCTCAACGGCCTGGAGGCAGCTATCCGGGATGTTTTCAAACTCAGCCGTGACCACATCCACCTCAGCCAGGAAGCGGTCCAGCGCGGCCTTGTCATCATACGCCGCATTGATTTCCAGGTCGGCCACCTGCCCCGCCGGGCAGCCGGTCGGTTCATCGGTAAAAATCGCCACGCGGTAGCCACTGCGGCGCGCCTCCATGGCGAGCATGCGGCCTAGCTGACCACCACCCAGGATGCCGATGGTGGAAGGAGGAAGGAGGGGCGTGGAGAGCATCGGGGGCAATGAAACAGGGAACAAACGAGGGAGGATCAGCAAAGACAAGAAGGGCGAGCGGTGTGGGGCTTATTCCTTTTCGATTTCAGCCTGGCTTTCCAGGACTTTGGCGGTCTGCTTGTCGCGAAAGGCCTTCAGCTTTTCGGCCAACTCCGGCTGCTCATTGGCGAGCATGGAGACCGCGAACAGTCCAGCATTCAGAGCCCCTGCATTTCCTATAGCAAAGGTAGCCACAGGAATGCCGCCGGGCATCTGCACAATCGAATACAGGCTGTCCACGCCGCTGAGGGCTTTGCTCTGCACCGGCACGCCGAGCACTGGCACTGTGGTCATGCTGGCAGTCATGCCAGGAAGGTGGGCGGCCCCGCCTGCACCTGCGATGATGCATTTGAGCCCGCGAGACTCGGCCGTGGTGGCATAATCATAAAGGAGCTGCGGGGTGCGGTGCGCACTGACCACCTTCTTTTCAAAGGGCACGCCAAAATCCTGCAGCACGCGGGCTGCGTTTTCCAGGGTGGGCCAGTCAGAACTGGAGCCCATGATGATGCCGACGAGGGGTGAACTCATGACGCAACTAGCGCGAAGAAATCACGGCTGCAACCATTTGCCAAAATCACTTACCCTTTCCATGATAGAGTGACATGACCTTCAGAGAGAAACTGGAAAAACGGATTGCGACGACAGGCTCCAACCTTTGCGTAGGGCTGGACGTGCGGATGGATCAGGCCGATGAGACCACCAAGCGGTTCATTATCAAGGTGATTGAGGAAACCGCCCCCCATGCAGCCGCCTTTAAACCCAACTCAGCTTACTACGAGGCAATGGGCTGGAAAGGCATGCGTATTTTATCGCAGGTCCTCAAAGAGATTCCCAAGGACATCCCCATCATTTTCGACGTGAAGCGTGGGGATATTGGTGAAACCCAGGGCTACTATGCCAAATCAGCCTATGACTCTTACGGTGTGGATGCCGTGACCCTGAATGCCTACATGGGCAAAGACACGCTGGAACCCTTTCTGAAGTACCCAGACAAAGGCATCTATCTCTTGGGTGTGACCTCCAACCCAGGGGCAGTGGATGTGG
Source organism: Prosthecobacter algae (assembly GCF_039542385.1). Classification (NCBI taxonomy): domain Bacteria; kingdom Pseudomonadati; phylum Verrucomicrobiota; class Verrucomicrobiia; order Verrucomicrobiales; family Verrucomicrobiaceae; genus Prosthecobacter; species Prosthecobacter algae. The sequence goes on from NZ_BAABIA010000011.1 coordinate 183,363, forward strand.
AACTGCAGCCCACCGGAAACCGCAAGGTCTTCGAACTGGTGGCAGACATGACCCAGGCCAGTAAGCAGGTGGGGCTGGTGATCGGCCTGACCAATGCTGCGGAAGATGTGCTTCATCGTACGCCGGATGTTCCCCTCCTCATTCCTGGTCTCGGTGCCCAGGGCGGCGACCTTTCGTCGCTCAAAGGCAGCGGCCGCAAGGCCCCTGTGCTGGTGAACGTGTCGCGCGGCATCATGTACCATCAGGAAGAGCGCAGCGGCTTTGCCACCGTGGCGGCAGACTGGAAACTGCGGATCCAGGAGGCCCTGGCCTAAAGCGACTTTCGTGACAAGAAAGGCACGCTTTGTCAGCTTGCGGGTTTAAAATAGCCCGCAAGCTTGCTGTCAAACTCCTGCATGATCCTCGACCTCCGCAACTACCTGCGCACGCCCCTTCAGCGCGGTGCTTATCAGATTCTCGGGCCCATGCTCGACCGGAGCCTGGGGCTGCGAGGTCTGGACGAGATCTACAACGGGGCCTGCGACCTGCAAAAGAATCACCCGGACGGGCAGACCTGTCGCACGTGGTTCGACTCCGTCCTGAAGACGATGAAGGCCACCTATGCGGTGGAGGCCGGGGCAGATTTTGAATTTCCCAAAAGCGGCCCGCTCATCATCATCGCCAATCACCCGTACGGTATTCTGGATCCCGTGATCCTGTCCCACTACGCCGCTGGGCAGCGGGAGAATGTCAAGGTGATGACGAACTCCATGCTTGCGGCTTTCCCGGCCCTGCGCCCGCACATCATCGCCGTCAATCCCTTTGGAGGCGAAGCCGCCGCACGCAGCAATGTGGGGGCCATGAAAGAGGCGCTGAAGCACCTGAAAGCAGGCGGCACTCTCGTCATTTTCCCGGCAGGTGAGGTTTCCGGTTACAAACCCGGTGCAGGCATTGAGGAACCTGTCTGGAGTTCCCATGTCGGCTCCCTGGTGCGTCGCACCCAGGCTACGGTGCTACCAGTCTTTTTCCCAGGCAGCAACAGCCCTCTTTTCCATGCCGCCGGGCTCATTCATCCACGGCTGCGCACGGGCCTGCTGCTGCGCGAATTTTGCAACAAACGCGATAGCGAGGTAGAGATGCGGGTGGGCACGCCGATTGCCTTTTCCAAGCTGCGCAAATTTGAAGATGACGAGGCGCTCACGAAATACCTTCGCATCCACACCTTTGTACTGGCCAACCGCCGCAAGGCCCTGCCGCCGACGGAGCCGACCTCACCCCTGCTCCCGCCCTCCCGTGAGGTCGCACTGGCCGCCGAACATCGGATGCGCATCCTTCATGAAGTGCAGGCCCTGGCGGAGCGAGGTGGCAGGCTGACCGGACAGGGCAACCTGAGCGTTTACGCCGCCCATTCTCACGAGATTCCGGACACGCTCCAGGAGATCGGTCGCCTGCGCGAAGTCACCTTCCGCAGCGTCGGGGAAGGCACGGGCAATGAAATCGACCTGGACCGTTACGACCGCTACTATCAGCACCTCTTCATCTGGGATGAGGAAAAGCAGCAGATCGCCGGGGCCTACCGCCTGGGGCGTGCGGACATCATCCTGCGCGAATACGGTCCCAAAGGCCTCTACACGAGCACCCTGTTCAAGTTTGAAAAACCGTTCCTCGCGCACCTGGAAAGCGCAGTGGAGATGGGTCGCAGCTTCATCACCAAGGAGTATCAGCGGAACCTCTCTTCCCTGCCCCTGCTTTGGAAAGGCATCGCCCACTGGATGGTGCGCAACCCTGGCTACAAGAAGCTTTTCGGCCCCGTCAGCATCAGCAAGGACTACGACAGCCTCAGCCGAAAAATGATGGTCGAATTCCTCCAGGGCAACTGCCTGCATGAGGACCTCGCCAGCTTTGTCAAACCGCGCAATCCCTTCCGCTACCTACGCAGCCGCCGCCTGATGCGCGAGTTCATCAGCGCCAATCTCCAGGACGTGGACGATTGTTCCGCTCTCATCTCCAGCGTCGAGACCGACGGTAAAGGCATCCCCATCCTGCTGAAGCATTACCTGCGGCTTAGCGGCACCATCCTCAGCTTCAATGTGGACAAGGATTTCTCCTCCGTCATCGACGGCCTCATCCTCGTGGACCTCACCGAGACTGATCCAAAGCTGCTAGCCAAATACATGGGCGAAGAAAACTGCCAAGCGTACCTAGCACGGCATATTGATGCACCGTAGCCGGCACAAGTGATGCGGGCACTCCTGCCTGCTACCGTTTATAGAATGCAGGTGGTTACATCACTTTAGGGTGTTCTTGAATAAGACAGTTTGACATCAAGCTAACTCATGAAGTTCATCCTCATTGTTATCGTAGCTTTGTTCAGCAGTTGCTCGAAGCCAGCGATTGAGGAACAACGCTCGCCCACAACTCATCCGGAGGAATTCACCCCCTTACTCAGGGCTGGATGGCCACCAGAGGGACGGGCCCGCGTTGTGGGCTATCGCTACGACATACCAAGCGGAAGCTACAGCGCAGACCTGCTCTATCACAAATCCGGGAGCGATCAATATCGGCTGCATCACACAAAGCTGGTTGAATTGGCCCGTGCTTCGAAGGACCTCACAGTGCAGCAGACAAACCGACTGCTGAAGGCGACGTTCAACTCAGAGGGGCATACGGGATTCGGTGCTTGCTATCAGCCCCACCATCTTTTTGTCTTCTACGCACCTGACGGCTCCGTTTCCCAGGCAATCGAAATTTGTTTTGAATGCCGAATGATTACGGTCGCTCCTGTTCCTTCAGGGGGACACCAGCCTAGGGCGAACCTCAAGGAGCTTGCCGTCCTTTGCAGTGAACTGGGATTATGGTCGGCCAGCGAATCGGCGGCGGATTACGCATCAAAGCTATAATATCGGATCTGCCAAAGCTCCGATTCCTTGCTGGGATCGCTTCGTCCACATCAACACTCCACTTGCGCACGTCCCGGCCCACTCGTTTATCATAGAGCATGGCGCAGGACTTTATCCGGGTGCGGGGTGCCCGGCAGCACAATCTGAAAAACGTGGATGTGGACATTCCACGGCACAAGCTTGTCGTGCTCACGGGCGTCAGCGGCAGCGGCAAGTCGTCCCTGGCCTTTGACACCCTGTATGCCGAGGGCCAGCGGCGCTATGTGCAGAGCCTTTCGGCCTATGCCCGGCAGTTTTTGGACCAGCTGGAAAAACCGGACGTGGATTTCATCGAGGGGCTGTCTCCGGCGGTGGCCATTGAGCAGGTGCACAGCGCGCCGAATCCGCGCAGCACTATCGCCACGGTGACGGAGATCTACGATTACCTGCGCGTTCTCTATGCCGTGACCGGGCAGCCGCATGATCCGGAAACCGGGGAACGGTTGATCAAAAACACCCCGGCGGAGATTGGCGAGCGCTTGCTGCAATTGGGCGAAGGCACCCGTGTGGTGGTCCTGTCGCCGCAGGCTCCTTCGGATGGGGCCACTCTGCGGGCCTTGTTTGAAAAGCTGCGCCGTCAGGGGTTCGTTCGCGTGCGCCTGGATGGCGAGATCGTGGAGCTGGAGGAAGAGCTGAAACCGAGTCTGCGCGAGGAACATCGGGTCGAAATTGTGGTGGACCGCTTGGTCATCCGAGAAGGTGTTAAGGCACGGCTCATGGAGAGCATCGAGGCCGCCCTGCGCTGGAATGAAAATGAGGTGCAGTTTCTGGTGAGCGGAGGGGAGCGCGCCAGTGCTTCTCCCGAAGAAATTCTCAGCTTCACCACGGCCTATGCAAATCCGCGCACGGGTTATGTCATCGAAAAGCTGACGCCGCAGCACTTCTCCTTCAATACCCACATCGGGGCCTGCCCGACCTGCGAGGGAGTGGGTACGCTGATGGCCCCTGATCCGGGACTGATTGTACCAGAGCCGGAGCTTTCCATCAAAGACGGCGCGGTAAAAACCTGGTGGTCGCGAAACCCCAAGCTGAAGGCCCTTCACCAGCGCGGGGTCGAGGCGCTGGCCAAGCACATGGGCGTCTCCGTGGAGGCTCCTTTCAAAGGGTTGCCACAGGCCTTCAAAGAGGCTCTTTTTCATGGCACGGGAGATCAGGCCATTGCCACGGGCTGGGCAACCGGGGCCAACAAACGCAGCCTGGCCAAACCCTATGAAGGCCTGCTGAAGGAGGCCGAACGGCTGCATGCCAATGCTGAGAGCGACGCGCTGCGCACCCAGCTCGCCCGCTACATGAATCCCCTGCCCTGCCCGGCCTGTGCGGGCAAACGGCTGCGGCGGGAAAGCCTGGCCGTGGTGCTGGGTTCCGGGTTCGCCGCAGGGAGCGACCTAACCAAAGATGCTCAAACGGAGGGCAGTTCGCTCAACATCCATGAACTGTGCTCGCTCCCCATCCGGGATGCGCTTGGCTGGGTCCAGGCCTTGACGCTGACCGAGCACCAGCGCAGTTACGTGGAGGAGTTGCAGAAGGAGATTCTCAAGCGGCTCGACTTTCTGGAACAAGTGGGTTTGGGCTATCTGGCGCTGAACCGCGAAAGCGGCACGCTGTCTGGCGGGGAGATGCAGCGAATCCGGCTGGCCACGCAGATCGGCGCAGGTTTAGCAGGAGTCCTCTACGTGCTGGATGAGCCCAGCATCGGCCTGCATCCCGCCGATACGGAGCGCCTCATCCGCACGCTGCTGCGCCTGCGGGATCTGGGCAATACCGTGCTAGTCGTGGAGCATGACGAGGCCATGATGCGTGCGGCGGACCATGTCATCGAGATGGGCCCCGCAGCCGGGGTTCACGGGGGGCAGCTCATCGCCCAGGGCACGCCCGCCGAAGTCATGGCCACCAAGGCCAGCCTCACCGGGGCCTATCTCAGTGAGCAGCTTCGCATCACCCCGCCCTCCGGCAGAGTGTCCCCGAAAGGTCCGCTGGGCAGCACCCGGGCAGCGCCCAGGGCGGAGGCATCCATCTTCAGTTCCCAGGCCAAAAAGAAGGCGCGTGCCGAGGCCTTTGCCCTGAGTACCGGCCCCATGGTGGCCGACTGGCTCACCATCCATGATGCCACCGAGCATAACCTCAAGCATGTCACAGCCTCCTTTCCAGTCGGTTGCCTGACGGCGGTGACGGGCCCTTCCGGCAGCGGCAAGTCCACCTTGATCAATCGCATCCTCATGCGCGCCCTGCAGCGGCATTTTTACCATGCCAAGGATGAGCCCGGCAGGCATGAGGGCATCACCGGGATCGAGGCTTTTGACAAGGTGGTGGTCATTGACCAGTCCCCCATTGGACGCAGCCCGCGCAGCAACCCGGCCACCTACACGGGGGCCTTTGGTCCTATCCGTGAGCTGTTTTCCAATCTGCCTCTGGCTCGCGTGCGCGGTTATGAGGCGGGCCGTTTCAGTTTCAATGTGGCCGGGGGCCGCTGTGAAAAATGCCAGGGCGACGGCCAGATCAAAATAGACATGCACTTCCTGGCGGATGTGTACGTGACCTGCGATCACTGCCACGGCAAACGCTACAATGCCGAGACGCTGGAGATCACCTTTAAGGGGCGCAACATCGCCGAGGTGCTGGAGATGACCGTCAGCGAGGCCTCGCGCTTTTTTGGCAAGGCCAGCGCCATCGCGGAAAAACTGCGCACGCTGGAGGAGTGCGGCCTCGGTTACGTCCGCCTTGGGCAGGCTGGCAATACCCTTTCGGGAGGGGAGGCGCAGCGCATCAAGCTTTCGGCTGAACTGGCCCGCCGGGCCACCGGCAACACGCTCTATGTCTTGGATGAGCCGACCACCGGCCTGCATTTTGCGGATATTCAGACGCTGCTCCAGGTGCTGTTCCGCCTGCGGGATGCGGGCAATACGGTCATCGTGATCGAGCATCATCTGGATGTGATCCGCTGTGCGGACTGGATCGTGGACCTGGGGCCCGGCGGGGGCAACCAGGGCGGCAGCATTGTCGCCGTCGGCACCCCGGAACAGGTGGCCGAGGCCACCGACAGCGCCACGGGGCGGTTTCTCAAAGAGGAAATTTAACCGTGACGAGGCGGGCAGCGTTCGTTATCTTGGTACTCTCCCCCAACCGCCCCCTCCTTTTCCGCAGTGCTCACCAACCAGACGATTGATCCGAATCAAAACGGACAGCCGAAGCCTTTCATCCTCTTCCGTCCCTTCGTGGCCGTCTGGCACTGGATGGTGCCACCCACCCAGGCACACCGGGACCGCCAGTCCAAGACCGCCCGCTGGGCAGCCAGGATCGGTGTGGGGACCTTCTGCCTGACTCTGATGGGTCTGGGCATCTACTATGCCAAGCCGATCCAGGACGGCTACCAGGACTGGCAGGCAGAAAAAATGGTGAACGAATCCCGCCAACTGGCCGAAGACGGACAGATCGTGAATGCGGTGTTCAAAGCCCAGGAAGCCTACAAAGTGGCGCCGGACAACGTCAATGCCATCCGCCTGAATACCGAGTACCTCACCGCCATGAAACGGCCTGAGGCCCTGTTTTTCCTCGACCGATTGGAATCCAAAGGAGCCACCGAGCTGAAAGACAAGCAGACTCGCGTGAAGGCCCTACTGAATCTGAATCGCGGGAAAGAGGCCGCCACGCTGCTGGAGGAGGTGCTGGCCCTTGCGCCCACGGATTCCATGTCGATGAAACTTGCCGAGCAGGTCTGGAGCAGCAGCCAGCAAAGTTCTGTCCTGCTCAAGACCCTGAAGACGTATGCGGAGAAGCATCCTGAAGACACCGGGCACAGCCTGCGTGTGGCCAGGCTGCAGACGGAATCGGCCAATCCTGGCGAACGTGCCGAGGGCATGCGCCGGGCCTGGACTGTGGCAGAGCGGGAGGATGCCGATGGTCTGGCCGCGCTGGAGTTTCTCGACAGCTTCGAAGTCCTGCCTCCAGAGGAGGCCGCCCGTCTGATCGAAAAACTGCGCAGCCACCCCAAGACCACGGGCCGGCACCAAGTGGCAGCCCTAAAACGCAAACTGCAAATGAACCCTGCCCAAAAGGTGCAGTTGGTCCAAGAGGCCATTGACCTCGCCCGTGGCAAAACCCGCGAAGACCTTGTGCCCATGGTGCGCTGGCTGGTGGAGCAGAAGGAATTTCTGCAAGTGCTGGCCCTGGTCAACGAAGAGGATGCCAAGGCTTTCCAGCCCCTGCTGGAAAACTACCTCACCGCCCTGACCATGCTGCAACGTTTCAATGACTTGGAACGTCTGGTGAAGGATCCCAAGGTGGAGGCCATCCTGAACCAAAGCGTGAGCGCTTTTTACCGCGCTCACCTCGCCTTTGTGATGCGGAAGCCCACCGATGAAGTCCGCCGAGCCCTTACCGCCGCGAGGAATGCGGCCGACTTTGAACGGCGTGGTGATCTTTCCATGAAAATCGCCGAGTATGCCGAGGCCCGAGGCTACTCAGACATCGCCGAAAGCGCCTATAAAAGCGCGGCCTTGAATCCCCGGACTGACCGCCTGGGTTACCAGGGACTGCTGCGCGCCTCTGAGGCCAATGGCAATACCGAAGGCCTGCTGGAAGCCGCGACTGAGGCTGCGCGTCGCTGGCCCGATGATCCTGTTTATGTCGAGCGCTTCCTCTATGTAAACCTCCTCACCGGACGGCAGCTTGAACTCACCCTCAATGAAACCCAAAAGCTGCTGCAGCAACGTCCCGAGGACCACCTGCGCCGTCTTCTGGTGGCGCTGGCCCACTGGCGGATGAAGGATGTGGAATCGGCCACCGCCCTGCTGCGCGATCTGGATGTGGGCAGCCTCTCCCCCGGCCAGAAAGCCATCCTCGCCGCCATGGCCCGTGGCAGCAACGCCAAGAACGCCGCCGATGCGGCCAAGAGCGTGGTGCAGACCATCGAGGCCCAGGCAAAAATGCTGCCTGAGGAGCGTGCCTTTTTAGAAAAGGCTACGTTTTGAGGTAGCCACCCAATGTTCGTCTAAACGAGGTGCCGTCCCAGGGTCACCTCGAGATTCCGCTCCACCACCGCGCCCATGCTTGTGCAGGTGTCGAAGGCCTCCGTATTGTGGTATTCGCCCAGTTCCTTGGCGAGCTGGGCCACCTTGTCCGCTGGCTCGCGCGGATTGTTTTTCATGATCTGCAGCAGTGCCGTGATGCGCTGATGCTCACTGATGTAACGGCGGGCGATCAGGCTGCGCTCCTCGTCCTGGTACTGGTTCATCGTGGGCAGGTTCAGCAGCTTGCCGCACAGCCACACGACGGGGTTGTTCTCTTTGAAAAACTGCGGCAGGTAGATGCTGCGCCGCCCCTCATAACTCTGCTGGTCAAAGTCAATCGCCCGCACGCGATACTGCACGTCCTCAAAGTCCGGCGTGATGTCGATGACATAGTTGTAGCTGCGCATGTCTCCCAGCAGACGGAGGAAGCAGCGCTCGCTGAACTTCACAAACTCCTTGGCAATGCGCACCTTGTTCACGTCAGGACGGTCCAGATGATCGCGAATGAAAACATCCCCCGGAACGCCGGCGATGTGCTCTTCCACCAGGGTGTTGCGCTGCGCCAGGTAGTTGATGCGGTTGGGTGAAAGCAGATGCTCCAGCTCCAGGCCATAGACGCGGGAGGCATCGGCCGTTTTCACATAAAAATGGTCATAGTTGTCGTTATACTGGTTGACCACCCGGATGCGGAAAGGTCGTGAATTGCCAAACTCACAGTAGTCCACCCGCTCCACAAAAAGGTGTGGCACAGCGTGGAGATCCCCCGTTCGCAGCAGGGAGTAAATGCTAGTTAGGCGGGGATACAGTTCATCCTGCATCTGTCGCGGGTACAAGACGCTGGACCAGTGGGTGGGGTTGCCGTTTTTGTCATCCAGCGGATAGCTTTCGGTAAAGCCCAGCAGGTCCTTGTAGGAGGCTGGCAGCGAGTAGTGGCGGCCGAACTCATCCAGATAGGTTTCCAGCTCATCCGTCAGCGGGAGGAACTCTTTGCGCTTGGTGATGAGGACGTCGGAAGACATGGCCGTTTACCATGGCGTGATGCATTCCTCAGTCCAGCAGGAGCATGAAAATGCACGCGAGGCCAAGATTCAGCGCGCCAGGGACGCTTTGGGGGCTCCCCGGAAGCAGCCGTAGGCGATGAACGCTGCTCCGATGGCAATCATGAAGACCGAGAAGAACTGACCGCGTGTGAGCCCCATGATCATTTCAGAACCAGAATCGGGCTGGCGGACGAACTCCAGACTGATGCGGGCGATGGCGTAGAGGATGAAAAACAGACCCGTGAGAATGCCATGGGGGAGGCGGGGATAACGCAGCCGCACGGCCAGCAGAATGGCGGAGAGGAAAAGTCCCTCGCCCAGGGCTTCATAAAGCTGCGACGGATGGCGCGGGTGCAGCATGGCCTCCAGCCCGGCCACACCCTCCGGCTGCGTTTTGAAAAACGCGATGATCTCCGGGCTGTGCTGCATTCCTGGAGGCAGTGACATCACCTCCTTGCCGCCCTGGACCACGAAGTCTTCATGGAGCAGCTCCGTGGGGAATTTCATGGCCCAGGGGACCGTGGTCACCCGGCCAAACAGCTCGCCATTGATGAAGTTCGCGATGCGTCCGCAAAAGATGCCCAGAGGGGCACCGCAGACGAGGGTGTCGCCCAGCCCAGTCCAGGAAATCTTATGCCGCCGCGCATACCAAAGGAGAAACAGGGCCACCCCGGCAATGCCGCCATGGCTGGCCATGCCGCCCTGGTTCAGCAGGAAAAGGCTCCAGGGTGCTGCGATAAAGCGATCCCAGTCATAGAGCAGCATGTAACCCAGACGACCACCCAGCACGACCCCGAACAGGGCCACCATGGTGATGAAATCGGCCACCTGATCCGGCTTGATCTCAGAAAGCCCCCGCCGGGCCAGAAACAGCATCACCCGATAGGCCAGATAAAACCCAAGCACGTAGGCCAGCCCATACCAATGCACGGCAAAACTGTCGGTGAAACGGATGACGTAGGGGCTGAGATCGTGCAGGTAATAGGCGAGGAGATCGGTCATGCGGGCAGGCTTAAGGCTTTCGGGTCAAATGAGCGACCTGGCAAGCGACGGATGTGTCGAAGGGACTCTTCAGTGTCCGCCGCTTTCCCCCGCTTCATCCGGGTCGGTATCTTCGATTTTCGCCTCGCTTTTGAGCTGGGCGATGAACTCATTGAACCGGGTGTCTTTGTGGGATTCCAGCAAACGCTGGCGCACGGCCTCCTTGACGGCGGCAAAAGGGATGGCCTCCGGGGATTTGCGCCCCAGCACCGTGCAGAGATGAAAACCGAGCTGGGTGGTGAAGACGGGGCTGATTTCCCTATCGTTCATGGAAAAGGCGATGACCTCGAACTCCTCCATGAATTCCCCGCGCTTGAACCAGCCCAGGTCGATCTGCTGCTGTTCATCGGCCCGGTGCTCCTCCGCCAGCGTCATAAAGTCCGCCCCAGCCAGCAATTGGGTGCGCAGTTCCCGCATGGTCTTGAAGACTTCGTTACGGCTCTGGGCACCCTGCAGGTTTTTGGTGATGTGGGCTACGCGGATGATTTCCTCCGTCATGTAGAGGGGCAGATTGCTCTCGTAGGCGGCGGTCAGCTCTTCTTCCGAATAGTCTGGATCCGCGCCATAGATGTCCCCCAGCATCTTGTCCAGCCGCACGCCGCCTTTCACATTCTCCCGCACCACGGCCTCATCCTTGTACGGCATGCCGATGTTCATGTAGAACTGGGTTTCGCCACCTGCCTCCTCAATGAGCTTTTGCAGGCGTGCGCTGACATCCTCATCCGAGACTTCCGGGAAGCGTTTGACGGACTCCTGGTTCAGCAGCACGCGGGAGACGAGATTGTCTTTGGCATATCCGCGAAACTCCTGGTCACGCTCACAGCAGGCCACCTGGAGCATGCGCTCATAGTGCCCCTTCACATTGCGGAATTCTCCTTCGATGACTTCGTCGTCAATTTCTTCGCCGTTAATGATCAGTGCCATGCCGCACACGGAGCGCGGAGGCAGGGGCGAGGCAAGGTGAAAGTGGCATCATCCAGGCGGATGCCCGGCCTCCCAGGCCGGGGTAACTCAGGCCAGAGGCGGCTGCGGAGAGTTTTCCTCTTCTTCATCCTTCTTCTCAGGCACCGGTTTCGGCTTGGGAAGGATGCGATGAACCAGGGAAGATGCGGATTTGAAAGGAATGAACAGCACCATGAACAAGTTGCCGATGATGAGATCGTAAAGCCTCACTGGCAGCATCAACACCTGCAAGATCGGCTTCAGGATGGTCTTCACCATAGGCTTCTTGGAGTACAGCAGTGACAGGCCAATGATGGACACGATGCCCACGAATTTCATGAGCGTGGTGATGTCCACATGGAAGGTGAGCTCCGTCACCAAAATCAGGCCGACATAGCCAATGAGCAAAAAGGCGGTGTGTTCCAGGATGGGGAACTTTTCGATCAACCCGATGCAGTAACCCGCCACGAAGCGCAGGGCCAGGATGCCAATAAAAACGCCGGTAAACACCACCCACAGCTCATCGCTGAGAGCTACGGCGGCGACGACGTTGTCCACCCCCAGGCTGAGATCCATCAGCTCAATGGAGGCGACCGTTCCCCAGAAGCCGCGTTTGATGGTATCCGTCCCATTCTGCTCTGCGTGGGCGTTTTTGTGCGCCGTGGCCAGGTGATGGGCCATGAGGTGAATGAGGTAGGCCGCACCCGCCATTTTCAGCCACGGATTTTGAATGATGTAGGTGGCGAAAAGCAGGGCCAAGCCACGGAACACGTACGCCCCGATGATGCCGACCCGCAGTGCCCAGAACTTTTGATGATGCGGAAGGTGGGCCGCCATGGCGGCAATCGCCAAGGCATTGTCCACAGACAGGAGGCCTTCGATGATGATGAGTGAGATGATAACCGGGAGGGCCTCGGTCAGGATCTGCCAGACAGCAGGAGAGAAGATTTCCGCAAGCATCAGTGAATATGTGACATGAATACGCGCTTTATTGTTGAAATGCGTGCCCCATGGTCACGATTTTTAGCCCACATTGGACTGGCAGTCAAGGTTGACACCCGGCAGCCTGCCCTCCTAGATGAAGAAGAGTTCTGCGACGGCACCAAACTTGCGTCGCCATCCCTGTCCCCCCTTCGTTTTTTTGAGTATGTTTTCTTTTTCCACCCATTTCCTGCGGCTGGCAGCCCCGGTGATCCTGGTTTCCCTGCTTTCGGCCTGTTCGAACCCTCAAAACCCCGTGCGCTCGGCCGGTGACTTCAGCGGTAACGGAGGGTATTCACAGACGGCTTACCCGATCGCCCAGCCCGCAGCTTATCACCCCGGCTGGGATGTGGAAGGTGAACCGATGTTTGTGGCGGCCTCCAACACGCCATCCATCCGTGCCTCCTCCTACCTGCTGATCGATGCGCACACGGGCAAGCATCTGGCCTCAAAAAATGCGGAAACCGCCCGCGCCGTGGCCAGCACCCAGAAACTGGTGACCGCCCTCGTGGTGCTGGATGCGGGCAATCTTGACAAGCCCGTGAAAGTCATGGCCTCGGATGTGAAGGTGGAGCCCACCTGCCTGGGATTGCGCCCCGGTGAGGTCTATACCCGCAGGCACCTGCTGTATGCCTTTCTCATCAAAAGCTGCAACGACGTGGCCAATGTGCTGGCCCGAGACAATGCAGGCAGCATCAGCGCCTTTGCCGCCAAGATGAACGCCAAGGCTAGATCCCTCGGCTGCTCGAAGTCGAATTTCAAAAATCCCCACGGCCTCACCGCTCCGGGCCAGTACTCCACCGCCCGCGACATGGCGCGGATCGCCATGGCAGCCTATCGCAATCCCATCGTCCGGGACGCCGTGCGCCGCCAATACTACACCTTCCGCAAAAACAACGGTAGCACAGTGACTCTGAAGTCCACGAACAATCTCCTGGGCAACATGCCAGAGTGCAACGGCATGAAAACGGGCTACACCGTGGCCAGTGGTCGCTGCCTGATCTCGACCGCCAGTTCCCGTGGCCGGGACGTGATTCTCGTTCAGTTAGGCACCAAGACCAAATACATCTGGGATGACGGTCGCCTGCTCATGTCCTGGGGCCTGCAACGCGCCAAAGGCGGCGGTTTGACTGCCTCCAATTGATCGCCTTAAGACCAAAAAAGGACGATGGATGACCTTTGGGACGTTGCCCCAGTGTCATAAGCGATGGAACCAATCATCAGAGAATGCCTGCATTGTCCTTGAATGGACTTCAGGAAAGAGCACTTCCATCTGTTCCGCTTTGTTGCTGAGGTCAGATCCAGGTCGAATATCCGAGCGCCTTCAGCAAGGTGCGCAGGCTCATGAGGACCACCAAAACACCAACCACGACCATCATGGGCCGTTGAGGCAGCCGTTTGGTCATGAAAGCGCCGAACGGAGCTGCAACCACGCCCCCGAGGGCCAGACCCGCAATGACCTGCCAGTGGCCTAAGCCAATGCTGAGGAAAAAGGTCAATGAGGCCGACAGGGTGACAAAAAACTCCACCGCATTCACACTGCCCACGGCATGGCGCAGCGAATTACCCCGCACAATGAGATTGGTGGCCACAATCGGTCCCCAGCCGCCACCGCCAACAGCATCCAGAAAGGAGCCGATCAAGGCCAGCGGTGTCAGTTTGGTCGTCACTTCACGTGGAGGAAACGCCATGAACGCCTTGATAATGATGACCAGGCCCATGATCAGCAGGTAGCCCGAAATGTAAGGCTTGATCATGTCACCATCGATCATGCTGAGTGTGTAGGCACCCACGGCTGCTCCGATGATACCAGGGATCAAAAGTCGGCGAAAAAGGTCTTTGCTGATGTTTCCGAAGGCATGGTGGGAAATGGCCGAAGCCCCGGTGGTGAAGCACTCCGCCGCATGAACGGTGCTGCTGACCACGGCAGGCGGCACCCCCCAGCCCATCAGCAGGCTGGAAGCCGTGATGCCATAGGCCATTCCCAGAGCCCCATCAATAAGCTGGGCCACGAAACCGGCGATGACATAGATGTAAAAATCTTCGGACATAGAATCCTGCGCGAACAGGGAGCGCGCGCTGTCGGTCTTTCAGGGGTGAGTTTCAAGTGAAACCTTTGGGGCAGGAACGCCCTGAGAATCCTCAAGCCGCCTAGGGCACCCTCAAGCACACCGATCAGGCCAGAGATACCAGCCCGCACACATCAAGAGGGCTGTTGTGACGCAGGCAAAACTATTCCGCCTGGGCGCAAAGACTGCAAAATGAATGATCCCCAAACTTGGCACGGCCAATGCTTTGCATCCGGGGAGTGGCGGAAATCAGGGATAACCCCCAGGTAGCCACCTCTCCCAAACAACACCGATCCAACCCATAAACATGATGCGAATCCTGCCCCACTGGCGCACGTTCACGTGCGGACTCCTGGCATCCGCCGTTCTCCTGAGCGGCGATATCCTTGCCCAAGACGCAGCTCCAGCGCCCGCCCCGGCGCCAGCGGCTGCCCCTGCTCCGACTCCAGCGCCCGCACCGGTCGCCGTCCCGGCTCCCGAGCCTGCTGCGGCCCCTGCTGCTGAAGCCCCCGCCGGACCCACCGTTGAACAGCGCATCTTTGACTTGGAGAAGTACGTGCAGAACGTGCAGCCAGGCAAAGACGGTGACACCACTTGGACTTCCAACATCGCCGGCCCTGGCCCGGGCCACAATGCCTGGCAGATGACCAGCACCGCCCTCGTGATCTTCATGACCCTCCCCGGTCTGGCTCTCTTCTACGGCGGTCTCGTCCGCAAGAAGAACGTCCTCTCCGTCATCGCCCAGTGCATGGGTATTGCTGGTCTGGTCACCCTCCTCTGGTGGGCCTGCGGTTACAGCCTCTCTTTCGGCGCAGGTGAAGGCAAAACAATGCCCTTCATCGGTGACATGACCTACAAGTTCCTGGAAGGCGTGTCCCCATACGCCTCCGGTGCTGGCTA